>CALUHX010000096.1 GCA_944320555.1 uncultured Butyricimonas sp.
TGAATTTCCTATCAATGACCTTCTTCGCAGAGCAAAAATCAGAGTTTTAAGACTTATTTCATACGCCATTTGTACCTCTATTGCTTCATAACACACATAAAGCCATGGTTTTCACCGATAATCAATAATTCCCCGACAAGTCCTCTGCTGTTTTGCCCCCGTTCCGACAGACCTGCGGCAAAAGATAAAAATGTCTGCCGATTGTTAAGTTTTTGTTAAATCTTCATCTTCACACGCATCTTCTTCCTATCCTCTCACTACCTCAAAAGACAGCTTTTATACCTCGTTTCTCCCTTGCCGGATTTTTGTACCTTTATTTTCTTATATTGCTGATATTCAGCAACAAAAACTCTCTCATATTTATTCTGTGGAATTGCCGAGAGATGCGGGAGGGTATCGTTATTGGCGGTTTAATCCGAAAGGCTCAACTTTTCTGGCGGAAATTATTCTGTACGACAGTCAAGGAAATCGTATGAAATTTGTTCATGATTCTTTGTATGAAAAGGTATATGATGGTAATCCGTTGACTTACATTTTGCAAGATAAAACAATCATTGAATTTGTCAGACCGGAGAGCGTGGCGAGGGTCGTTTGCCTTCCCCGGAGCGACGGGAATGGGATATATCCGGAGAATAGATACGAGTTGTTTTATTACACGCAGGAGGGATGGAAATCCTTGGGAAGCAAAATTGCGACCGATTATTTTGTGGATTATGAGAATGTGCCAACCGGATGTCTTTATTGGTTACGTAATTGGACAACAGGACAAGAAGAACGAGTTTTCACAGTGGATGAAGATGGCGAGATTCATTTTTGGTGAAATATGTATAGTTTGAATATGAAAGAATGTATTTATTAAAATATTGATTACACGAATGGAACTATAGTTATAACATATAAAATTAAACGGTATGAAAAAGATTGTTTATGCGTCCGTTATTTTTTTTAGCATGTTGGATTTGGCGTGTAAGAATAGTACTATGTCACAGGAGATGCCTCAAGAAGAAAGTATTCAACCGATGGAATTTTTTGGGATTTCACTTGACAGTGTGTTGTCCAAGGAACAACAAAAATTGTTGACCAAGTTGCAACGAGTCGTTGTTGAATATGTTTCCTTTGTCGATGGAAAAATGGAATGTAGGCTTGAAAAGGAGGATTTTGAGAAATTGGGAATACCTGTGTCTTATTATGTGAAGTTGGAAAAAGAATTGAAAATTAATAATCAGTGGATTCAACAATGTCCAGATATTGATTGGGAAAAATCATTCAATGTGATGAAAGAACAAATGAAAAAGGAATTAGAAAAGAAATAGAACTGAAAATGTAAAACACCTTTTGTATTTTATGAATAAGAATGACTGTTGCTAGATTAATGTAGTTGCATAAATGTCTAAGAGTAGTTTTTTGATTTGATTGAGAATATTCAATCTGAGGGAATATATAAATGATTATGTATCCCTCTCACAATTCATTATTGATATGTCTTTGGGAATGAATAGGAAGAAAATCGGCAATTGATGGCAAATAAGATTAAGCGCATCGGATTTTGGCTGTTTGTTTGGGCGGTGTTGGCCGGGACGTTGTTTTACACGGAGGGGAAGTCGAACGATCCGTTTTTCACGCCGGGGATGCTGTGGTGCGGGATGGCGTCGGGGATATGGGGAATGCTTTGCTTGTTGTGGGGGAAGAGGGGGAGGTGCGGTGTGTTGACCATGGCAGCGATGGGATGCTTTGCGGTGGCTGGGGTGTGGACAGGTGTACAGGGAGAGATGTCGTGGCAGGGAATGGGCTTCGGTATGGCGTTGTGCTTGGTGATGCTGGCCATGAACAGTTCGGCGGGAAGCGTGAGTTACGAGGGTTTTGGTTGGTGCGTGACAGTCTTGGTGGCGGTGGAGGCGGTTATCGGCGCAGGGCAATGGACTGGATGGCTGCCCCGGCATTTGGGGCATGCGTTGACTGGAAGTTTTGACAATCCGGCGGGATATGCGGCTTATATGGCGACGGGGTTTCCCTTTGTAATGCGGGCGTTGTTTACCCGGGAGGGGTGGAAGCGGGTGGCGGGAGGATGCGTGGCTGCGGCGGTTGTGGCGACAGTGGTTCTATCCGGGTCGAGGACAGGGATTGCGGCCTTGCTGGTGGTGGGGATGGCGGAGATTGCCGGGCGATGGGAGGGATGGAGGCGGTTGCCCCGGTGGGTTTGGGGAGCGGGAGTCGTTGTGGCAGTTGGCGTGAGTGTGGCGTTGTATCTGTGGAAGAAAGACTCGGCGGACGGGCGGCTGTTGATATGGCGGTGCTCGGCGGCGATGATTGCGGACGCTCCCGTGGCGGGGCATGGGGCCGGGAGTTTCGGCGCGAAATACATGGACTATCAGGCGGATTTTTTCCGGGGACATCCCGGCGAGGAGCGGACGGCGTGGTTGGCGGACAACGTGAAGCACCCGTTCAACGAGGTGTTGAAAATCGGGGTGGAGTGGGGCGTTGTCGGTTGGGCGGCATTGGCCGCATTCGCCGTGTGGCTTTGGCGGGCATGGCGGCGAAGCGGCAGGGAAAAGCGGCCACTGTTTTTGTCGGTGGCGGGATGCGGCGTGTGCGGACTTTTCTCCTATCCGTTGAGTTATCCGGGCGTGCTGGTGTTGTTGGCCGCCACGCTGGGGATGCTTGGGCGGGAGAAACGGAGGTGGCGGTTGACAGGATGGGGCAGGGGGTGCGTCATGGCTATCGGCCTCGCCTTGACGGTGTTCACAGGCCATTGGTGGCGGCAAGAGAGGGCGTGGCACGAGGCTTCGCAAACGGCGTTGGCGGGCGAGACAGCGAAGGCTTTTCCGGAATACGGGCGGCTGTATCCATTTATGCGGGAGAATCCACTGTTCCTGTACAATTACGGGGCGGAGTTGAACCACGTCAAGCAATGGGAGCGGAGCGCAGAGGTGCTGGAGGAGTGCTTGCGGAGATTGAACGACACGGACGTGCAGTTGCTTTTGGCTGACAATTATTTCCACTTGCAGGATTGGGAGCGGGCGGAACGGCATTACCGGCAGGCGGCGTGGATGTGCCCCAACCGCTTTTTGCCATTATATCAATTGATGAACATGTACAGACAGACGGGACGGAAGGAGAAAGCTCAAGTGTTGGCGAAGGAAATTGTAGAGAAACCGGTGAAGGTGCCGTCCCCCACCGTGCGGAAAATTCAGGAGGAAGCTCAGATGGTATTGGGGATGTAAAATGCGCAGATGGGGAGGATGGGGGCGGTTTGAGGTCTCGGCAGAAGCGCATATTCAGAAACTCGGGCGGAGATGTGTCCCAAAAAGAGGAGTGTTATGTTGTGTTTTTTTTCGTATGTTTGTGGCGTAAACTCTAAATATATAAAATAGTATGATGAAATTGATCAGGATTAGTGACCCTGCCGACATTAGGCTGAAGAAGTTGTTACCCTTGTACGAGGAAGCTTTCCCCGCTTCGGAGCGGAGGGAGGGGGAGCAATTGTTCCGGTTGATTCGGGAAAAGCAGGAAATGTTTTTTAATGCGGTGGAATGTGACGGGGAGTTGAGCGGATTGTTCATTTATTGGCGTTTCGAAGAATTTTATTATTTGGAGCATTTGGCCGTTTATCCCGAAATGCGGAATAAGAAAATCGGGCAGCAGGTGTTGGACTATATCGCAGGCAATCTTCCAGGCTTGCGTCTTTTGGAAGTGGAGCCGACTGACACGGAGATAGCCGCAAGGCGCGTGAACTATTATCGGCGGAACGGATACGAGGTCTTGGACAAACATTACCGGCAACCTTCTTACCGCAGCCGGGACTATGTTTTGTCGTTATGGCTCATGGGAAACAAGAGTACGGACAAATTGGAAGAGTTCAAGCGGCAAATACGCGACGAGGTCTATTGGAACTGGTGCTGAGGGAATAAAGAAAAAGGAGAGATTAACTCTCTCCCTTTTTCTTGTAGCGGAGGCTCGACTCGAACGAACGACCTTTGGGTTATGAGCCCAACGAGCTACCAACTGCTCCACCCCGCAATGTGTGTATGAAAATCACCGTCGATTTTCCGACTGCAAATGTAGTTGTTCTTCGGGACATGCGCAAGAGGCGGAGACGCGTTTTTCGATATTTAACACACCTTCCTGCGTCAAGGCGCTTGCGGCTTGTGAGAAACCTCGCATGGAGAGGGATGGAAGCGTCTTATGTAGCAATTTCTTAACAAAATAAATAATTGAGAGGATGATACAAATATTTTGCTTGTAAACGTTGTATAAATGGAATTGTTGTCCTACTTTTGCGCCATAAATCTATAACATGTTAATTTAAGTGTGGTATTATGAATCGTATTAGTCGCTTGTTTTTGATGGTCACGGCGTTGGTCGTGGCAAGTGTGTCCGTGGGCTCCGCCCAAGGATTGCGCACGTCTTATTTTATGGACAATGTGCCCTTGCGTTTGAAAATGAATCCGGCTTTCCAGCCTACAAAGGGGTTCTTCAGTTTGCCGGCTTTGGGGTCTTTAGGATTGATGGCATCATCGAACTCGATCAGCATGAGTGATTTCTCGGATATCATGGATGATGATAACGGTTTCCTTTCTGAGAAATTTATCAATAACTTGGAGAAGGACAACACGATGACCATCGACTTGAACACCGATGTGATTTCCTTTGGATTTTTCGCCGGGAGAAGTTTTTGGACGATCAACGTGGGCGCGCGGGTGATTTTCAACGCTTCCATTCCGAAGACGATGTTCGAGTTCGCCCGTAACGCAGGGGAGGTGAACCCGGGAGACCATTATGAGATTGAGAATTTTGAAATCAACGCCGACGCTTACGCCGAGGTGGGATTGGGATATTCCCGCAAGGTGAACGACCGTCTCTATGTGGGCGGACGTGTGAAGGCCTTGTTGGGAGCCGGCAACTTGCGGGCAAAAATCAACCGCATTTCAGTGGATGCCACTGGTGACGCCACGAATTGGAATGTGGTGACGGACGGTCGTCTGGAGGCTTCCATGAAGGGGTTGGATTTGGTCAACGATCCAGGAACGGACTATATTAACGACGTGGACATGGATTCCTTTGGAATCTCTGGATTCGGCCTCGGTTTTGATTTGGGAGCCAGCTACGAGGTGATTAACAATCTCCACGTGTCCGCCGGCATCATGGACTTGGGGTTCATATCATGGAACAAATCATCAACCAAAGTGGCCACGACGAACCAAACGTTCAATTACAGCACAATCGCAGAAAACAGTGGCGTTAGCACAAATCCGGACGACTACGAAGGGATGACGGATGACGAGATTCGTGATTATGTGGATGATTATGTCCCGGAAAATGCAGCCGACATTTTGGATTACGACTTGTTCCGGTTTGAGGAAGAGACGGAAGTGAGCGGCCGTACCACCAGCTTGACCACCACATTGAATGTCGGCGCGGAATACACCTTGTGGAAGGACAGGTTCGGCATCGGTTTGTTGTCTTCCACGCAATTCGTTTCCCCGAAAGCTTACTCCGAACTGACGGTGTCCGCCAATTTCCGTCCGGGCAACGCCTTCGGCGCCACGCTGAGCTACTCTTTCCTGCGGGGCAAGACCATCGGATTAGGCATCAAGCTCGGCAACCTCTTCATCGGTACCGACTACATGATGTTTGACAATTTCAACGACGCCAAGCGTCTGAACGCCTATCTGGGCATCACCTTCGGATTCGGAAAGAAACACACGAAAGGATAATCAAGACACAACAAAAAAGCCGGTCGAAAGACCGGCTTTTTTGTTATCCGCACGTTGCGCTTATCGCAACATTTCCATCACTTCCTCATACACGTGCTCGCCCGTGAAACCGAACTTTTCATCCAGCACCTTGGCGGGAGCCGAGTAGCCGAAATGATTCACGCCGTGCACGCGGCCGTTGCAACCCACCAAACCTTCCAAGGTGACTGACAGTCCTGCCGTCAAGCCGTATCTCGGCTTGCCTTCCGGGATGATTGCCGTTTGGTATTCCTTGTCCTGCCGACGGAACAGCCCCTCGGAAATCACGGACACCACCCGCGCCCGGATTCCTTTCCGCTCCAGCAGCAGCTTGGCTCCGTCCACCAAGGTGGAAACTTCCGAGCCGGAAGCAATCAGGACGACATCCGGATTCTCGCCCGTCTCGTAGGCCACGTACGCGCCCCGCTCGGCTTGCAGGGCCGTCTCGTAGCGGTTGTCTCCGGGAAGGTCGTTGATGTTTTGGCGGGAAAGCACCAAGGCCGTCGGGGTTTGCGTGTTCTCCATCGCCATTTTCCAGGCGACCGAGGTCTCCGCGGCGTCCGCGGGCCGGAGGGCCAGAAGGCTCATGCGGCCGTGGTGGTTCTCCATTTTTTCCATGAGGCGCAATTGAGCCTCGTGTTCGATGGGCTGGTGTGTGGGACCGTCCTCGCCCACGCGGAACGCGTCGTGCGACCAGATGTATTTCACCGGCAACTCCATCAAGGCCGACAGCCGGAAAGCCGGTTTCATGTAATCGGAGAACACGAAGAAGGTGCCGCAGGCGGCAATCAATCCACCGTGCAGGGCGATTCCGTTGCAAATGACCGCCATCGTCAGCTCCGCCACTCCGGCCTGCAGGAAGGCTCCGCTGAAGTCTCCTTTCACGAGGTTGCGCGCGCCGCCCTTGATGAAGCCGTCCGTCTTGTCGGAATTGCTCAGGTCGGCGGAGGAGACAATCATGTTCTCCACTTGCCGGGCCAGCGCGTTCAGCACGTCCGCCGAGGCCGCGCGGGTGGCGATGTTCGCTTTGTGCTGGATGGCTTTATAGTCAATCTCGGGGGCCTTGCCGGAGAAGAACTTGTGCCACTTGGCGGCCAGTTCGGGATGGGTTTTCTCCCATTCGGCCTGCTCGGCCTTTTTGGCTTTGGCGTATGCCCGTTTTTTATCCAGCATCTTGGCGTAATATTCCTTCACCTCCGGGAAAATTGTGAATGGATTCTTCGGATCGCCGCCCAAATTCTCGATGGTCTTTTCAATGGAGGCGCCGGCGCCAGTCAGCGGCTGGCCGTGGGTGGAGACTTTGTCGGAGAAATCCTCGCCGTTGGGGCCCATGGCGCCTTTTCCCATCAGCGTATGGCCGATGATGAGAGTGGGGCGTTCCCGCTCCTCGTTGGCGGCCTTCAAGGCGTTGGCGATTTCGTCCGCATTGTTGCCGTCGATGGAAATCACGTTCCATCCCCAGGCGCGGTATTTGGCGGCCGTGTCCTCGTGTGTCACTTCGTTCACGCGGGTGGACAACTGCACCTCGTTGGCGTCATAGAACATAATCAGGTTGGACAATCCCAGTGTCCCGGCGATGCGTCCCGCTCCTTGCGAGATTTCTTCCTGAATGCCCCCGTCGGAAATGAAAGCGTAAGTCTTGTGCGCCATCCATTCCCCGAAACGGGCGGCCAGGAAACGCTCGGCGATGGCGGCTCCCACGGCCATGGCGTGGCCTTGCCCCAGCGGGCCGGAGGTGTTCTCCACGCCCCGGCGTTGGTCCACTTCCGGATGGCCCGGCGTCACGCTGCCCCATTGCCGGAAGTTTTGCAAGTCCTCCATGCTGTAAGCCCCCACGAGGCTCAACACAGAGTAAAGCATGGGGGACATGTGTCCCGGGTCGAGGAAAAACCTGTCCCTGTTCGGCCACGTCATGTCGTCCGGGTCGAAGTTCAAGAATTGTGAATACAGGACATTCACGAAATCGGCTCCGCCCATCGCCCCGCCCGGATGTCCGGACTTGGCTTTTTCCACCATCGAAGCCGCAAGAATGCGGATGTTGTCCGCCGCTCTGTTGAGGATTTTATCCATGTCTTTGTTTTTTGTTTGTACCTTAAAATTTGTGCGCAAAGATAAAAGATTTCCCGCCCATGCGCAAGCGGGAGACTTTCTCCGCCTTCACTTCGGCAGCAGTTTTTCGTCAATAACCTATCAGTGCGCTGAATAGTCCGAAAATGAATCCAAGAATGTAGCTCAGCACGCCGACACCCAAGGAAATGAGCGTGAACAGTTTGGCGTTTTTCGCCGCCTTGACGGCCTCCTCGCGTTGGCCGCTGTTCCAAAGGTTGTCCACCTTGGCCGCATAGACAATGGCCACCACGCCCAGCGGAAGGCAGCACAAGAGGGTGGTAAGGATGGACCATACCAGCCAGTTGTCCGGCTTCGCGTCGCCCGCGGCAGGTTGTGACGGGCGGGGAGGATTCGGTGGAGGCACTGCCCCCGGCCTTGGGGGATTCACTGGCGGAACAGGTGGCGGCGGCGTTTGCTGTCCTGCGAACAGGCTGTTCAACTCGGCCACGTTTCCCGCAGGCTCCCATTGGCTCATGCCTTCCTTCCATACTAATGTGTTTTTGGTGACACCGTTCTCAAGCAGTCTCTCGGCGGCCACCGGCCCTTGTTGTTCGTTTCGGGCGTTCAGGTAAAAATAGTTTGCCATAACTGTAGTCGTTTATGTTTCACACGACGGGAAGCGTTGTTTCCGTCATTATGCTGGTTAAATTGAAAATGAATACAATGATAAAGAACAGGACGCCGACGGCAATCGACACGAGGCAGAGTGTTCTGGCTATGTGGGCGGATTTGACGGCTTCCTCGTGTCGCCCTGCGTGCCACAGGTTGTCGACCCGGCTGGCGTAAAGCACGGCCGCGATTCCCCCCGGCAGGCAGCAGAACAGCGTCACGAGAATGGACCATATTAGCCAGTTGTTCGGCTTTTCCTCCAGCCTTCCCATCCGGGAGAAGCGTCCGGTCGGATAGGGGGGCGTTGCGTTTGCCTCCGGTCTGCGGCGCATGAACCATTCGTTCAATTCCGCCACGTTCCCCGCCGGAGTCCATTGATTCATCCCCTCCGTCCACACCAGCGTGTTGGGGGATATGCCGAGCTTGAAAAGCTCCTCCGCACTCACGGGGCCTTGCTGCTCCTTCCGCTCGTTCAAGTAATAATAGTTTGCCATCGCTCTCTCGTTTATGGTTTGTTTTTTTGAGTCAGTGCCAGTCTTTCAAGCCGTACTGGTAATTGCCTCGCAGGTCGTAGTAACTGATGTGTCCGTCCGCTTCCGTCCGAATCTCCTCCGAGTTGATGCTTATTTTCTCGAAGTTGCATCCCAGCACGATGTTCCCCTCCTTGTCAATCACGCCCCAGCGGCCGCCCCGAATCTTGTGGTCGTCATCCACCCATCCTCCCTCGTTTATCTTGGTCAGGCCCGTCTTGTCCTGCTTGGCGAAGATGTAGCGGCAGGGGAGTACCACCTCCCCGTCCGGGGTAATCAATCCGTCCAGGTCTCCTTGGGTGATTTGGATAAGCCGCGTGTCGTGCCACCTGCTCAGGTTGTCGTACGCACACGGAAGCACCGGAGTGCCGTCCCTCTCGACCAAGCCGTATTTCCCGTGTTGCCCCACCTCGAAGAGGTTTGTGTCCTCCATCGGCTCCAAGTAGTTGTATTCAAAGGGGATGATGATGTTGCCGTGCAGGTCGATGATGCCTTTCGCGTTGCCGCGTTGGGCGTATAGGAATTCGGGGTGCTCCCGGTCGTTGTAGTGCAGCGAGCTGTATTCGCACGGCACTTGCTCCACGCCCCAACGGTTCAATACGCCGTATTCCCCGTGCTTGCAGATGAAACACCTGCCGTCGCGGTAGTAGGACGTGTAGTTGATGTTGTTGTAATAAACGAATGTGAATATGGCGGCCACCTCGAACGGGAAGGAAAAGAGCATGACCTCTATCAGCAGCTTGTTCCGCTTGAAGATGACGTGAAGCAGTAACGCCAACGCAATCAGGCAAAACAGGATGAGCGCCGGCAACGAGGGACGGGCGTCCACCAGCGACGCCGCGAAGGCCGCCACGAACCGTCCCGCCAGCGTGAACACCAACGTGCCCACCACGGCGAACACAATCAACACGACGCGCAACGCGCTTATTCCGCCCCCCGCTGTCGCAATCCGCAGCTCCGGCAGGCTGTCCGCCCTCGCCCAATCGGCCATTCCTTCCCGCCAGACCATCGTGGCGGGTGCCAGTCTCAACGCTTTGATGTTTTCCAACGAGAGCGGCCTGGGCACCGCACCCATCGCGGCGGCCACCGCCCAGACCCGCAACCCGGTGCGGCA
>CALUHX010000097.1 GCA_944320555.1 uncultured Butyricimonas sp.
CGGTTTCCTCCCTTCGCCCTTTCCGCTACGCTGCAAGGACGAAGGGAGGAAATTGCACTTCTATCTTGAATCTATACTACAACTTCAACCGGAAAACGGAAGAGACGGCCCGGAAACCGTGATGCTCGAAAAACTCGTGGGCGGAATGATTGGCGACGCCCGACTCCAAATAACAGTCCTTCACCCCCTGCCCGCGGAACCACTCCAAGGCCCGTCCCATCAATTGCTGCCCCAACCGTTGCCCGCGGCAGGCCGGCTCCACGCCCAAATCGAAAATCACCCCGAAAGGCGCGTCCCCGTCGTCCGTCACGCCGAAAAGGACAAAACCGACCAGCGTCCCATCGTTCTCCGCAATCAGCAGCCGGTTACTCTCCCGGCTCAACTGCGCGTCCAGATAGCGCGACCATTTCTCCCGGAAATCATCCGCCAACACGCCCGTGTCCGTGGCAATCCCCATCTGCAGCTCCCCGTGGGAGATGTACTCCTTGTGCCCGTCAATCAGGCGGGCGAAAAAGCGGCAAAGCGCCTCTTTGTCTTCCTGTCGAAATTCCCGTATCATATTAAAATTTCTGTTTTCTCCGTTTGCGCTGCTGTTGCCAACGCACGGTAAGTTTTATCAACATGTACAATCCAAAAATTATGCCGGCGCACGTTATCGCCACCAAGGAAACGGCCACGCCCTCCCCCCAGTCGCGCGAAATCATGGAAAACACCGGGGCCGTCCCGTCGCCTTCCAGCAACACACCGAAGAGCGAGGCCACCGAAATGAAAAACAGGATGAATTTCGTGGCGTTCGCCTCCTTCAGCTCCGCCACGTCGTTCACCGTGTTCAGCGACGTGCCCACCTGGGCGAAGGTGCTGTCCAGCATCTCCCGGTCTTTCGCTATCCGCAGCCGCTCCTCCGTCAGGGCCGACATGTGCTTGTGCGACACGTACCGCAGGTAACGAATCGCGTCCAACTGCAACAGAATCTTCGACAGCCGGATGTTCAGTATAGAATTTTGCTCCACCATGTCATAGGAGCCCGACGCCAACGCGCGGTTCGAGTTGTAGATATATTTGTTCAGCACGTAATTAATCGTGTGTTTCTTCGCCAGCAGAATCTCCACCAGCACCAGGTATTCCGGCCAGCTCACGTGGTAACGGTCCCGCCGCATCAAATGCTTCTTCCAATCCGTGGCAGCCTCCTCGCCCCGCCGCCCGTAGGTGCCGAACACCACGCTCATGCTCTCGTTCGCCAGCACCAGGTCGTCCGTGTCTATCGCGATGTTCGGGCCGCAGACCGCCTCGTAAGCCGAATCCATCCGGTAGGGCCACTCGCACGGATAAAGGCTCATCAGCCCCACCAGCTCCGCCCGGTGGTGCCGCTCGATGTGCTCGATCACCTCGTCCTCCTCCATGTCGGCGAACCTCGTCTCCCCGTCGTGCTCCACCGTCTCCCACACGTCAATGAACGTGTAATGGTAATCCTCGTAACGGAACTCCCCCGCCGGCGTTTTGTCCACCAGGTTGCGGTAGCGGCGTTGGACCTCCTCGAACGTCATTCCCCCCTCCTCCATGCCTTTCGCCACCCGTTCCGACCTCGCGTTCAGCGTCACCCCCTCGATTTCCACCTCCTGCAGGCAACCGTTTATTTTCTGCCTATTCTCCTTCTCGTCAAACTCCCAATGCTCCACCCGCTGCACCAGACCCGCCAACACAATCAGCTCGTCCGTGTCCAGCACCACCGAGCTCCGGCAAAGGGACAGTTCCTTAAACTGCTTGCTGTTCAACACCAGCAAACGGTACGACAACTGCACCGTGTAGCCAAAGAACACCGTCATCCACACCCGCACCTCTCCCTCCACCTCCGCCACTTTCCTTTGCTCCTTCTCCCCTATCGCCATCTTCACCCTCATCCGGAATCCCGGCAACTCGTAACGCTTCAACGCCACATCACCACTCATAAACAACTGGTCGTCGATATTCCCCCCCACCACCTCCTTCACCCCGTCCACCTGCGGAATCACCACCTTCGGCGACGTGAACGTCTGGATGAATATCAGCGTGAAATCGGGATACCACAATCCCTCCGAACATTGCTCCTTGTTTCTCATGCTTGTCAAAAATAAAATAGTTACCGCGCCATAAAAGTAAAAAAACATTTCATGATTTACGACATTTTCCTTACATTCGTCCAATAAATTTTCAACACAAACACATGAGTATGAAAAAAACGTTTCTATTTTTAACCGCCGGCCTCTTCCTCTTCGGCTGCAAAGAAGCCAAGAAAGAAGCCGCAACCAGCCCCTATCAGGCATTGGCCGACCAGTACGAGGAATTCACCCTCACCACCGACATCAGCAAACTGACCGACAAGGAGAAGCAAATGATTCCCATCCTCATCCAAGCGGCCGACATCATGGACGACATTTATTGGCAGGAAGCCTTCGGCGACAAGACGCCCCTCTTCCAGCGGTTTGCCAACGACTCCGCCGCACTGAAATACCTCTCCATCAACTACGGCCCCTGGGACCGCCTCGACGACAACAAACCCTTCATCGAAGGATACGGCGCCAAGCCGCTCGGAGCCAACTTCTATCCCCAGGACATGACCAAAGAGGAGTTCGACGCCTTCCAGGCCCCCGACAAGGACAACGCCTACAGCGTCATCCGCCGCGACGCGGAGGGCAAGCTTCAAGTGATTCCCTACCATGAGGCGTTCCCCGAGCAAATCGAGAAAGCGGCCTCCCTGCTCGAGCAAGCCGCCGCGCTCGCCGAGGACGAGGGCCTGCGCAATTATCTCACCCTCCGGGCCAAGGCGCTCCGCACCGACGACTATCTCGAAAGCGACCTCGCCTGGATGGACATGAAGGACAACACCCTCGACTTCGTGGTCGGCCCCATCGAGACCTACGAGGACCTGCTCTTCGGCTACCGGGCCTCCAGCTCGGGCCAAATCCTCGTCAAGGACAAGGAGTGGAGCAAGCGTCTCTCCGAGTACGCCCGACACCTCCCCCGCCTGCAGGAGGAACTGCCCGTGCCCGCCGCCTATAAGCAGGAAAAGGCGAACGCCAACGCCGACCTCAACGCCTACGATGTCATCTACTAC
Organism: uncultured Butyricimonas sp.; assembly: GCA_944320555.1. Lineage (GTDB taxonomy): Bacteria > Bacteroidota > Bacteroidia > Bacteroidales > Marinifilaceae > CALUMT01. Next base: position 3,092 of record CALUHX010000097.1, read on the forward strand.
GCCGGGGACTGCAACGCCGGAAGCAAGAACATCGCCATCAACCTGCCGAACGACCCGCGCGTGCACGCCGCCAAAGGCAGCCGCAAACTGCAACTCAAAAACGTGATGGACGCCAAGTTCCAAAGCATGGTGGTGCCCATCTCCAAAGTCGTCATCAATCCCGAACAATTGAAACACGTGAAAGGCGACGCCTTCTTCGAGAACACCATGTTCCACGAGATAGCCCACGGCCTCGGCGTCAAATACACCATCAAGGACAAGCAGGAAGTGCGCAACGCCCTTCAAAGCATGTACTCCATCGTCGAGGAGGCCAAAGCCGACATCCTCGGACTCTACTGCATCACCAAATTCGCCGAGTGGGGCGTTCTCCAGAACAAGGACCTCATGGACAACTACGTCACCTTCGTGGCCGGCATTTTCCGTTCCGTGCGTTTCGGGGCCGCCAGTGCCCACGGCAACGCCAACATGATGCAATTCAACCATCTCATGCAAAGCGGAGCCATCACCCGTGACGCCTCTACCGGCTACTACACCGTCGACTTCGAAAAGATGAAGGCCGACATCGCCGACATCGCCGAGGAATACATCACCATGCAAGGCGACGGCGACCTCAAAGCCGCCACCGACTACGTGAACGCCAACGGCACCATCCCCGCCGTCCTGCAGCAGGACCTCGACCGCATCGCTAACGCCGGCATCCCCAAGGATATCTACTTCCGCCAAGGCGCTGCCGTCCTCGGCCTGTGATGCCGTCATCGCCAAAATTCGCATTGACCCGCCCGCCCCAACCAATCCGGCAGGCGGGTCAATTCATAAAAAGAAGCTCCCGGCGGGCAACGCTATGGATTCGCTTGCTTCCACTCAGATCACACTCACTTCCGTGGCGGATGAGCTACGCAAAGCTTTGCGGCGCAGAGGCGTGTCTGAAGCGTGAGTGGTCCGGACATCATCAAGGGAAAACCATGGCAATCCTCGCATCTCCCCGCCGTCCGTCAAAAGCCGTTCAAGCGTAGGGCGAGCGTGTCCCGGTATTGCGTCTGGAGGCGCACCAACTCGGCTTGCAATTCCTTGGTGACTTGCTCGTAGCCCGGCCGGCCATAGAGATTACGCATCTCGGAAGGGTCGGTTTGCAAGTCGTACAATTCCCACGTGTCGATGTCGTTGTAGAAGTGGATGAGCTTGTAGCGGTCCGTGCGCACGCCGTAATGACGCTTCACGGCGTGTTCGGCGGGATACTCATAGAAATGATAGTAGAGCGATGCGCGCCAGTCGTCCACTTCCTCGCCCCGCAGCAAAGGAAGGAAGGAAACGCCGTGCATGTCCTCCGGCACGTCCACGCCCGCCAAATCAAGGATTGTGGGCCCGTAGTCGATATTCTGGACGAAAGCGTCAATGTCGCCCCGCTTTCCGCCCGGCAGACGCACCAGCAAGGGCGTGCGGAACGACTCCTCGTACATGAACCGTTTGTCGAACCAGCCGTGCTCGCCCATGTAGAATCCTTGGTCGGAGGTGTAAACCACCATCGTGTTCTCCAACAGTCCGGCCTCCTCCAAATAATCCAACACCCGCCCCACATTGCGGTCCACAGAGGCAATCACGCCCAGATAATCGCACATGTAACGCTGGTATTTCCATTCCGCCAACGCCTTGCCGGAAAGATTGTTTTCCTTGAATTTCTGGATTATCGGGTCGTAATGGCGGTCCCAAGCGGCTTTTTGCCCGGGCGACATCGAGTTGCGCATCGTCCGCCCGTATTCCTCCAACCCTGTGGTCGTGTGAATCTCGTTCTCCTTGTCCGCCATTTTCAAGTCGTAGACGACATCCATGTCCTTGGCGATGCTCATTTCCTGCTCGGCGGCAGCGACGCGCCCCTCATAGTCGTCGTAGAAATTGGCGGGAAGGGGGAATGTCACATCGTCAAACAAATCCAAGTCGCACGTGTCTGGCATCCACGTGCGGTGGGGAGCCTTATGGTGCAGGAGGAGGCAGAAAGGCTTGCTTTTGTCCCGCCCGTTCTCAAGCCAGTCGATGGCCTTGTCCGTGATGACGTTGGTCACGTATCCCTGCGAGGCGATTTTCTCCCCATTGCGGACAAACGGAGCGTTGTAATATATCCCCTGCCCTATCAATATCTCTGAATAGTCGAATCCCGTGGGAGCGGAAGTCAGATGCCATTTCCCGATGACGGCGGTCTGGTACCCGGCTTTTTGAAGCAGTTTCGGGAAAGTCTGCTGCCCGCCGTCGAACACGGCACTGTTGTCCGTGAACCCGTTCGCATGGCTGTGCTTGCCGGTCAACATGCAGGCCCGGCTGGGGCCGCTGATGGAGTTGGCCACGAAACTGTTTGTGAACCGCGCGCCTTCCCGGGCTATGCGGTCTATGTTAGGCGTCTCGATGAACCGGTCGTCGTAGGCGCTTATCGTCTGATACGAGTGATCGTCCGACATGATGTAGACGATATTCATCGGCTTCTTCTCCGCATTTTTACCGGCTGCCGTCTTTTTCCCATTACACGAGGCGGCCGCCACCGTAACGGCCGACAAGGAAAACAATAGACCTTTTCTCGAAAATTCAACCATATTTCGTATTGTTATGCGTTTGGACATGCAAATATACGAACTTTATCATAAAAAAATGCCCGTGGAGAAGAATCCACGGACACCTGTCGTCCTCTTGTTGCCCCACTAGGATTCGAACCCAGACAGACAGAACCAGAATCTGTAGTGCTACCGTTACACCATAGGGCAATTGCGCCGCAAATATAATAGTTTTTCCAGAAAAGCAAAAATCTTCCCCGATTTTTCTTTCGAGGAAGATTTTTCGCCCTCCACAAAATATCCGGAGCGTCTATTTCAGCAGACTCTCGTATTCCTCCGTGTTCGACAACACGTCCAACGCCCGCCGGATTCCCTTGTCGTAACGGGTGTTATATTCAATCAAACCCTCCTGCATGTAGTAGCGGGTCATCATCTGGTCGGCCAGCATGTCCGCTATCTCTTCCCTGAACACGTCCAAGTCCCGCTCCAGCGGATGGCTCAAATCTTCTTTCAAGGACTCGATGTCCCCCGCCACTTGTTCGTAGTATTTCTCTTTCTGGGCCACGGCGACCAACCTTTCCAACATCACTTGCGTCGCCGTCTCGTACTCAAACTCATGCCGTTTCAGATATTCTTTGAACGACGCGTACATTTCGTCCGTCACCACGAACGTCGCGGGAGACGCTATCGTCGGATGAGTCAACGCGTACTCGTTCACAAAATCAAAAAACAAATCGTCCAACAACAATTCCTGCGTCACCTTGGCCATCGTGTCGGGTATTATCTTCACGTCGGGAGTGATTCCCCCTCCGTCGTACACCGTCCGCCCCGCCTTGGTCTGAAATGCGGAGACCAGTGAGTCCGGTATCACCCCCACGCTCCCGTCCGGGTTGCGGTGGGAATAATCCACGGCTTGGATGCAGCGGCCGCTCGGGATGTAATATTTCGCCGTGGTCACTTTCAGCTTCGTGTTGTACACCAAGTCGCGCGTCGTCTGCACCAATCCCTTCCCGAAAGACCTCTCCCCCACGATGACGGCGCGGTCATAGTCTTGCAACGCGCCCGACAGAATCTCCGAGGCGGAAGCCGAAGACCGGTCTATCAACACGGCAATCCGCATGTCCGGCAGCAACGGGTTTTTCGTCGCAAAGAACTCTTTGTCCCACTGTTTCAGTTTTCCCTTTGTGCTGACCACCAAAGAGCCTTTGGGCAAAAAGTAGTTGGCGATTTCCACGGCCTGGTCCAACAAGCCACCTCCATTTCCCCGCAGGTCGATGATCAACGACTGCATTCCTCTCCCCCGCAAATCCATGATGGCGTTCCGCACCTCGTCGGCCGACTTGTCGATGAATCCCGTGAAACAAATGTATCCCACCTCGTTGCTGACCATCCCGTAATACGGCACGCAAGGCAACTGCACCACTTCCCGCTGCAATTTCACCTCCATCGGCTTTTCCTCGCCCACCCGCTCAATCTTCAAGGCGACCTCCTCTCCCGGCTTTCCTTTCAAACGGGCGCTGACAGAGGCCACGTCCTTCCCCTTCATGCTTTCCCCGTCGATTTCCAAAATGGCGTCGCCCGGCAACAGGCCAGCCTTGTCGGAAGGCGTCCCCTTGTAAGGCTCCCGGATAATCACATAATCTTTGTCGGGACGGTATCCGATGATGGCTCCTATCCCGGCGTACTCGCCCGTCGTCATCATGTTAAACTCTTCCATCTTCGACTCGGGATAATACACCGTGTATGGATCCAGCGACTCCAGCATGGCGTCTATGCCCGCCTGCACCATCTGTTCCGGATCCACGTCGTCCACGTAAAACGTGTTCACGTCCCGGAAAAGCGTCGCAAAAATGTTCAGCCCCTTGCTGATTTGAAAACGCTTCTCGTCCTCTTTCAAGCTCAATGCCGCCAGTCCCAAGACCAATATCCCGGCGACCATCATCAACGTGCGTGTCCTCTTTCTCATAATGTTATTTTTTAGATTTGGCGAAAATAATATTTCTCCGACAAAATCACGCCACTTTTCCAGTTTTTTATTGAAACCCACCCTCACATCTCAATAGAATGCTATATTTGCACACGGTTTATGGAATGAAAAACAAGACATGCAACGGTTGTTAGCGATACTCCTATTGATCCATGTTTTTATCTTGGACGCAAAAACTGAAAATACCAATCTCCCAATGGATTCCACCAAAAAGGAGACGAGAATATCGCACAGGCTGTCCGCTTCCGGAGAATGCGGATATGTGTTCCCCACTGATCCGTTTCTTGAAGGTGACAACGCGCGCCAAAAAGCCATCAACACTTACGGGGCAATCCACTTGGCCTACACGTTCCGGTTCAAACAAAATCCGCTCGTCGAACGGTTATACGGCAACGTTTACCAAGGAGCAGGCGCGGCATGGTACACGTTCGGCAACCGCAGGGAACTCGGAAATCCCTTCATGGCCTACCTGCTCCAAGGCGCCCGAATCGCACGACTGGGGAAGAACCTTTCTCTAAACTACGAATGGAACTTGGGACTCTCTTGGGGATGGAAACCTCATAGCGACGAAAATTGGTACAATGTGGGCATGGGCTCCCGCTTAAACGCCTACATCAACGCAGGCATGGGAATCCTATGGCGGCTTTCCGAACGCACCGAGCTTTGGACGGGGGCCACTTTGTCGCATTTTTCAAATGGCAACACAAACACTCCTAATTCGGGGATAAACATTCTTGGCTTCCGGGCCAACCTCGCCTGCACGTTGGCACCGGCAAAGGAACGACATCCCACGTCCTGCGACATCGCTCCTCCCCGATTCCCCCGACATGTAAGTTACGACGTCATATTCTTCGGCTCATGGCGACGCAAAGAATATTACTATTACGGAGAACGACATTCCCCCAACACATACGCCGTACTCGGGACAAGTGTCAGTGCCATGTACAATGCCGGTTACAAACTCCGCATGGGCGGAGCGTTGGACATTGTGTATGACGCAAGTGCCAACGAATACGCAAGACGGGATCCAAGCCAAGAAGACGGCTTTGCCTATTCCCCTCCGCACGAAAAGATTGCCCTTGGCGCCTCCGGACGGATAGAGTTCGTCATGCCCATTTTCACCATAGGCATCGGTTTGGGCGGCAACATCCTCTACCACGGAGAGGATCTCAAAGCTTTCTACCAAATGCTTTACCTCAAAATTGCCATCACCCGCTCCACATTCCTCCACGTCGGCTACCGCCTCCAAGAGTTCAAGGACCCCAATTTCCTCATGTTCGGTTTCGGCTTCCGCCTCAACAACAAATACCCCGCCTTCACAAGCCACCACTAACACCCCCTCCCGCCATACACTCCGCAATTATAACTAGTCGTCCCTTAAAAAGCCCACTTTTGTGAGATATTGTTCAACCACAGTATCTTGCATATTTTTTGAATCATGTA
>CALUHX010000098.1 GCA_944320555.1 uncultured Butyricimonas sp.
TACATGATTCAAAAAATATGCAAGATACTGTGGTTGAACAATATCTCACAAAAGTGGGCTTTTTAAGGGACGACTAGCATAGACAAGGCGTGTCCTTCCGGGGGCACGCCTATTTTTATTCTTCCAATGGCAAAAGGCCTTTTATGCTTGAATGCGCAAGAACACCTATTCCTATCGGAATTTTTAGTAAATTTGCTTCGAGAAAAATATTTGGACATGAACGAGAGACGCTACCCGATAGGCATACAGAATTTCGAGTCCTTGCGCAAGGACGGTTATCTTTATGTAGATAAGACGGAACTCATTTTTCGTCTGATAAACTCAGGACGTTACTATTTTCTGAGCCGTCCCCGGAGGTTCGGGAAAAGCCTGCTAGTCTCCACCTTGGAAGCGTATTTTCAAGGGAAAAAGGAAGTGTTCTCCGGACTCGCCATGGAACGGCTCGAAAAAGAATGGAAGGAACATCCTGTCCTGCACCTCGACTTGAACACCCAACAATACAACACTCCGGAAAGCCTGACCGACAAGTTGAACAGAGAACTGGTCGAGTGGGAAAAACTGTATGGTACGGAAGCCGCAGAAGTGTCATTATCCATGCGCTTTGAAGGGGTAATCCGTCGCGCTCACGAACGGACGGGGCAGCGGACCGTGATTCTTGTCGATGAGTATGACAAGCCAATGTTGCAAGCCATTGGTAACAAGGAACTCCAACAAGCGTTCCGCAATATATTAAAGGCTTTCTACGGGGCTCTTAAAAGCATGGACGGCGACATTAAATTCGCCTTAGTGACAGGAGTCACGAAATTCGGGAAAGTCAGCGTATTCAGCGACTTGAACAATTTGGAAGACATTTCCATGGACGAAACGTATGCCGATATTTGCGGAATAACAGAAAACGAACTGACCCAATATTTCAAGGAAGACATTCATGAGTTGGCCCTCACCTTAAAAACGACCGACGAAAACACGCTCGCCCGCCTGAAGGAGAACTACGACGGCTATCATTTCGTCCCCCATTCCGAAGGTGTTTACAACCCGTTCAGTCTATTAAATACATTCAAACGAAAAGCATTCGGCAGCTACTGGTTCGAGACGGGAACCCCGACTTACCTCGTCGAACTGCTGAAACACACTTCATACGACCTGTCGAGGTTGCCACAAGAGGAGACCTCCGACGAGGTATTAAACAGCATTTACGATGACGACATGCCCATTCCGGTCATCTACCAAAGCGGATATCTAACCATCAAGGATTTCGACGAGGAGTTTGGGATTTATACCTTGGGATTCCCCAACCGGGAGGTGGCAGAGGGGTTCATACGCTTCCTCATGCCGTTCTACACGAAGGTGAACAAGACGAGTTCCGCTTTCGAAATCAAGAGGTTCGTACAAGAAATCAAAGCGGGGCAACCGGACGCCTTTCTTAAGCGGCTGCGGAGTTTCTTCTCCGGCACTCCTTACGAACTGGTCGGGGAACAGGAATTGTATTATCAGAACGTGCTGTTCATCGTGTTCCGGCTAGTAGGTTTTCACGTGCAGGCCGAGTTCCATACATCCGAGGGACGGGCGGACCTCGTGTTGCAGACAGACAAGTACATCTATGTCATGGAGTTTAAATTGGACGGCTCGGCAGAGGAGGCGTTAAAGCAAATCAACGACAAGCATTACGCCCGGCCTTTCGAGACGGACGGACGGCAGGTGTTCAAGGTCGGCGTGAACTTCAGCAAGGAGACACGCACCATCGACACTTGGATTGTCGAATAAAAGGCTCCTTTGCGACCACAGTATTTCAAAAACAAACAAAAACAACGATAACATGAAAAAACTACTTTTGAATCTTATATTATTGACAATCTTCTCAGCCGCCTCGGCCCAAACGAATTTCCGCCACCTCTCTCTCTCAGAGGGAGTGGCCGCCGCCAAGGCGGAAGGCAAGCTGGTATTCGTCGACTTCTTCACCACATGGTGCGGACCATGCAACATGATGACCCAAGACATTTTTCCACAAGAGGAGGTCGGAGATTATTTCAACGAGAATTTCGTGTGCCTGAAAATTGACGCGGAGAAAGGCGAAGGCATTGAACTGGCAAAACGGTTTGAGATAACCGGTTATCCGACCTTCGTGGTGCTGAATACCGACGGGGAGGAACTAGGGAGACAAATCGGGGCCATTCTCGACGGGCAGGACTTCATTTCCGCCATAGAGCGCATCGCCAATCCGGAGAAGAGTCCCGAAAGGCTAAAAGAACGTTACGGCAACGGCGAGCGCTCGGCCGAATTGATCTCCGCTTACGCCGATTATCTAATCGCCTCGGCCTATCAGGGAGAAGAGGTAAACCAAGAACTGACAGACGAGGCGCACCGAGTCGTGAAAGAATATTTTGACAGCCTGACAGACAAGCAGAGAACCGCGGAAGAAAACCTATTCATCTATTTGCAACACGCGGAATCGCCATTGGACGAGTATGGACGCTACATGACGGCGCATTTCAAGAAGTTTCCTTCCACGGCGAGAGAGGAGATCGCCGCCCAAATCGCTTCCTTGTACGAGATTTACCTGTCCTCCCTTTTCGCCGGACATCAACCTTACCATAAAGAAGAATACGAAACCGTGAAGCGAGAGGTGGAAAAATTCGGCCTAAACAAGGACAAGCGCTACACTCCCGTTTTCCGCCTCATTGAAGAATACGCCAAGGGCGACATCAACGCGTTTTTAAGCTTGTGCGAGCAAGAATACAAAAACCTCTCGGAAACGGACAAGGGCAACCTGATTCTGGGGATGAACGATTTGATAAAAACCGATGACGAGGAGGTGCTACGGCGGGCCGCCCAGTTTATCCGGGCACGATTGCCGGAAATGTCCGTGGCAAACATCTATTTCGCCGCCGGAGTCATCGACCAACTGGAAAGCCGGAACACCCAACTTCGCTCCATCGTGCCAGCCGTCCCCGCCGGGAAAAGATAAACCCGAACGCAGACACCCCACGACAGAAAAATCGCACCGCATTGTGCCGTTTTGAAGTTAGTTTTATATCTTCGCAGGCAAATCTATGGAACATAACACGATAAACTATGGAATACAATTTTAAGGAAGTCGAGAAAAAGTGGCAAAGCTATTGGAAAGAACATCATACTTACCGGGTTGAAACAGACCCGTCCAAACCGAAATATTACGTGTTGGACATGTTTCCCTATCCGTCCGGCGCAGGACTGCACGTGGGACATCCGCTGGGATACATCGCCTCCGACATTTATTCCCGCTACAAAAGGTTGAAAGGATTCAATGTGCTCCACCCCATGGGGTACGACGCTTACGGGCTGCCGGCGGAACAGTATGCCATCCAGACGGGGCAACATCCGGCAGTGACCACCGAGAAAAACATCGCCCGTTACCGGGAACAACTCGACAAAATAGGTTTCTCCTACGACTGGGACCGTGAAATCCGCACCTGCGACCCCAAATACTACAAATGGACACAATGGGCGTTCATACAAATGTTCAACCATTGGTTCGACAACGACACGCAAAAAGCGGAACCCATCGCCAAACTTACGGAGCGGTTCGCCGCGGAAGGCAACAAAAACACACATGCCGCCTGTAGCGAGACTCCCGTGTTCACAGCCGAGGAATGGCGGGCAAAAAATGAAAAAGAACAGCAAGAAATATTATTGAACTACCGCATCGCTTATTTGGCCGACACGATGGTCAACTGGTGTCCCCGGCTGGGCACCGTGCTGGCGAACGACGAGGTGAAGGAGGGTTTGTCCGTGCGGGGAGGATTTCCGGTGGTGCAAAAAAAGATGCGGCAATGGTCGCTCCGGGTTTCCGCCTACGCCCAACGGCTATTGGACGGGTTGGACACGCTGGACTGGTCCGACTCGCTGAAAGACGTGCAACGCAATTGGATAGGCCGTTCCCGGGGAGCGGACGTGCTGTTCGACGTGCAAGGCAAGGACCTGAAACTTGAAATATTCACCACCCGCCCGGACACGATTTTCGGCGTGAGTTTCATGGTATTGGCTCCGGAATCGGATTACGTGCAAATGCTGACCACTCCGGAACAAGCGAACGCCGTGGCGGAATATTTGGACTACGTGGCCAAGCGCACGGAACGGGAACGCCAAAGCGAAGTGAAACGGGTGACCGGAGTCTTCACCGGCTCCTACGCCGTCAATCCCTTCACGGGAGACGCCATTCCCGTGTGGGTGAGCGAGTACGTGCTCGCAGGCTACGGGACGGGAGCCATCATGGCCGTTCCCGCCCACGACAGCCGGGACTACGCCTTCGCCAAGCATTTCGACCTCCCAATCGTCCCCGTCATTGACGACGGCGAGGGACACGACATGGCCGAAAGTTCCTACGACGCCAAAGCCGGGAAAATGATAAACAGCGGCATTCTCAACGGCATGGAGGTGAAAGACGCCATCGCCCGTATCATTGACGAAATCGAGAGTCGGGGTATCGGCCACGGGAAAGTGAACTACCGCCTGCGGGACGCCATATTCAGCCGCCAACGCTATTGGGGCGAGCCGTTCCCAGTATATTACAAAGACGACATGCCTTACATGCTGCCCGAATCCGCATTGCCTTTGGAATTACCGGATATCGACACCTATCTGCCCACCGAGACCGGAGAGCCCCCTCTCGGCAGGGCAAAGAACTGGAAAACGAAAGAAGGATATCCGCTCGAATTGAACACCATGCCCGGGTTCGCCGGTTCATCGGCCTACTACTTGCGCTATATGGACCCGCACAACGACAAGGCTTTGGTTGGACGGGAAGCCGACGAGTACTGGCGCAACGTGGACCTCTACCTGGGAGGTGCAGAACATGCCACGGGACACCTTATTTACTCTCGTTTCTGGAACATGTTCCTCTACGACCTGGGATATGTCTGCGAGCCCGAACCGTTCAAGAAACTTATCAACCAAGGCATGATTCAAGGCCGCTCGAACTTTGTCTACCGAATCCAAGGAACGAACACGTTCGTCTCCGCCGGCTTGCGCAAGGATTACAAAACAACGGAAATCCACGTGGATGTCAATATCGTGAAAAACGACATTTTGGACATCGACGCTTTCCGGGCCTGGATGCCGGACTACGCCAACGCGGAATTCATCTTGGAAGAAGGGAAATACGTCTGCGGCTGGGCCATCGAAAAGATGTCCAAGTCCATGTTCAATGTGGTGAACCCCGACACGGTAATCGAGGAATTCGGAGCCGACACCCTGCGCTTGTACGAGATGTTCCTCGGTCCGCTGGAATTCAGCAAGCCCTGGGACACGCAAGGCATTGACGGCGTGTACAAATTTCTGCGGAAGTTCTGGCGGCTGTTCCACAACGGTGACTCGTTCAAGGTAAGCGACGCAGAACCGACAAAAGAGGAACTCAAGACATTGCACAAGACAATAAAGAAAATCGAGTCGGACATCGAGAACTTCTCCTTCAACACGTCCATTCCGGCGTTTATGATTTGCACGAACGAACTGAGCGCCTTAAAATGCGACAAACGGGCCGTGCTCGAGCCATTGGTTGTCGCCATCGCTCCCTTCGCTCCCCACATGGCTGAAGAATTGTGGCATTTGCTCGGACACACCGACAGCGTGACCACCGCCACGTTCCCCGCCTGGGATGAGAAATACTTGACGGAAGACGCTTTCGACTATCCGATATCTTTCAACGGCAAAGTCCGCTTCAAATTGCAAATGCCTTTGACAGCGACCAATGCGGACATTGAAGCCGCCGTGAAGGCCGCCCCCGAAGCGGCCAAATGGACGGAAGGCAAGACAATCCGAAAAATCATCATCGTCCCAAAGAAGATTGTGAACATCGTGTTGGGATGATGTTGTAAGATTCTTCTTCCTTAATAACCGGCTTTGCCATAGACAGGGAGAACATTTAACATATTTGATCGTTTTTTCCGGCAAGAGATGTCCCCCATTTCTTGCCGGAATTCGTTTACTCCAAAAGTAACAAGCAAAACGAACCGACCTGTCCGTCCTCCCATTCCAGCAAGAGGATTCCGGAGTGCGGCCGGACAGGCACAACAAGATAAAAAGATGACACTTCACAAGATTCTAATGACACTGCTGGTGTTAGCAAACACCACCGCTTTCACACAAGACCGGGTCGTGGAACGGCCTCGCTTCTCCGCCCGCACAGTCGATGCTTTTGAAATCAACCGCATCGAACTGAACAAGGAAAACACCGTCGTCTACCTCGACGTGACCACCGACAAAAAGAAAGTGGCCAAGTGTAGCGACAGCGTTTATCTTATGAGTAACGAACGGGTATTCCCGCTCATCGAGGCTCGGGGCATCAAATTTCCCAACCATTGGGCGGGAGACGCCGTGATAGAAGACTCTCCCCGTCCTGCCGAATTGGTGTTCCCCGCCCTGCCTTCTGGGACAAAAGAAGTGGATTTGTTATTCAACTATTCAACCAAGGACATCGAGACCGCCTTTTGGGACATCGAGCTGACCCCTTCCCAAGAAGACCTCTTGAAGCGAGTCCCTGTTTCCGCCAGAGAAAACAAAATCAACCCCGAAAGCACGTGGAAAGCACCAGTCTTCGGCCTACAGCGCACAAAATTGAGAATCCACCTCTTGGGATATGACCCCAAAATGGAATACGTGCAAGTAACACGCAACGGCTTCATGCCCTGGCACGAGGAATACATGGCGCTCCCCAACGACACCATCGATGTGGAATTTGACCAATACGTCACGGCAGAAGTGGAAATCAAAATCGGCACGAGGAAAGTGAAAATCGTGGTGGACCCGGGAGAAGACGCCGACCTCTACATCGACATCCCGACCCTCAACCTGCGCCACAGCACTTATTTCCCCGACGCCCTCTCCCGCCCTGTTGCCTACTACGAAGGAAAAAGCCGGGTGGACCTCAACCGTTGGTTGCTGAGCCGCCAAGAGCCGGACGCCGACAGCCGCCACTTCACTTGGGACAAGAACACTTCCATGAACGCTGAACAATACGCCGAATATTGCATTGAACTTTATAAAAAAGAGGTGGCAGCATTAAAAGCGGACACCTCCCTCAACGAAGAATGCCGCCATTACCTTGAACTGGAAGCGAAAATGACCGCATTCCGTCGCATTGGCATCATGCGCAGCAATTTCATGAGCACATACGGTTACTCCCGTGATGACAAACGCCTGCCGGAACAGACATTAGAACTATACCGCCCGTTAAAGAACATCGGTTTTAATACTTACGACCTTTTATTATTGAATACAGAGGATATAAACCTGCCCTTATTCACCAGATGTGAAACGGCAGACGACGTAAAAGCGGTATTCGGCGAAGGCTATATCGCCGACCTCTTCAACGCCACCCGCCATGCCTTTCCCCGTTTCAACAACAAGTTGCCCCTCCGGGAAGAGGAGATGAAAATCATGCGGACATGCTCGCCCAAGATTGCCGCCCTTTGCGAGGAAATCCATACGGAAGGCGCAAAAGCCTGGAAAGCACACCTTGCCAAACCGGGTTACCGCATTTGCGACGTGCCCCCCGTTCAGGACTCCTCCGTCTTGGAAAACATCTTGGAAAAATACCGTGGCAAGGTTGTCTTTGTCGACTTTTGGGGCACGGCTTGCGTGCCTTGCGTTCATGCGATCAAAGAAATGCATCCCTTGAAGGCCGACTACAAGGACAAGCCTGTGTCCTTCATCTTCATCACGAGCGAGACCGCCTCGCCGGAAGAAAAATGGCTGCAGATGATACCCGACTTCGGAGGCGACCATTACCGCCTCTCCCGCAAACAGTACAAATCATTGACCAAGCGTTTCAATGTCCAATTCGTCCCCTACTACCTCTTGGTTGACAAACAGGGCGAAGTCATCTACCGCCGCACCGGCTTCATGGGCTGTCCCGCCTTAAAAGAACTACTGGACAAAGAAATCGCAAAGTAAACATCCATGACGAGTCCCACCTTCCCAAACGACTCCCTTCCTAAAGAAGGTGGGACTCATTTACCTCTCCTCCGGAGAACATAACAACACCCCACCATCTGCCATTTCGACGACCAACCGCTAATCCGGTATGTCGTATCTCCTTTATACGCCACATCATTAAGCAGGGAAAATTATTTTTGAGTCTGCCAAACAAACATGCCATGAACGAGACCACTCCACCGCCGAATCCCGCCTCATCCGAGGATTGGGCCATGCGACTCCTGACTTCGTCAATGCGTACCCCAAAAATCATCAGAGAACAAAGGTGCGATACGTTGATGCCGTTTCATGAGCATGGTTCGAGTGATGGTCTGTTTATTCCGGGGCAGCGTCATCTGTATTGTCACAATAGTCCGGGCAAGTTCGATCACCTTGTCCACGCTCATGTTTATATTCGATAGTTTCAGCAGTCTCTCCAATTCTTTATAAACTTTCAACGCCACAAAGCAGACACACACGTGCGCCTCTATCCTACGCCGGGTGAAGTGGAACATCGGACATATTTCTATCTTCGATTTTGAGATGCGGAAAGCCCTTTCAACGTGCCATAGGTTGTGGTAGGCGGTGTGGACCTCGTCAGCCGGGATATTTGTATTGGTAAGGTATCCTTTCAGACCGTCCCATTCCGCGTCGGCTTCAAGTTTGCCGTAATCGATAGTCACCCTGACGTCACCTTCCATTTTAAGGAACTTGTTGTAACCGCGCTTGTTCATGTTCTCTTTCGTAAGAGTTCCACGGCTGTACGCTTTTTCCAGGCGGCGTATTCCCTTTTCCCTGTTATAGGCATCCTTACG
>CALUHX010000099.1 GCA_944320555.1 uncultured Butyricimonas sp.
TAAAGATACAAAAAAGCCAGCTAACTCGCAATGAATTAGTTGGCTAATTTTATACTATTTCTTGAATATCCCTACCTAAACAGGCAAAAAGAAATGCAAGCCGGGAGAAAGTTTCCCCCTACCCCCGACCTGCATTCACCAAGCACGCACTCAATTTGTTCGTTTCAAGATCACCATCTCTTAAAAAGGAATAACATCCGCAAGACGCAAACTGAACAAAATCGTTCCTTCTGAAGTGGCATTCACTTGTCGATTTGCCATTGTCAAACGAACATATCGAACCGGTCTCTGTAACACTTCCGGAATATAAATAAACGAACTTTCTCCGGGTGCGTCCCCAATCAATATACCTCCAGTTTCATAAGTAGCATCTTCCCAGACAATACTATTATCAGAAACCTCGATTTTCACCGATGCCAACAGATACTCCAAATCGGTCTGAGTCTCCGGAGCCGGTTGCACCACTTTGAATCCATGAATCAATGTCGGTTCCTGCATATCAAACTCAACCTCTATCACTTGTGCGCTGGATGTCAATCCCGGCTCGAAATAAGTCTGTGAATTATCATCCAACAGATAAGCCGCCCCATTTTCTTTATACCCATTATAGAGGGTATCGGAACAGGTCACCACCCAACCGGTCGTGTCCAAAGGCTCGACAACTGGCATCTCTGTCAAATTGGAATTGCCTTTCTCCGTAACCAAATCCGCATCTATTTTCCCATACGCTGCCAGGAAATCTATATAAGGCGATCCCATAATGTCCCCGAAATAATGTTGATTGTAACGTTCCACGGTTATTCCCCGCATTTCTTTTAAAAATTGCAAGGTCATCAACCCCTTATACGCATCAGTTGTGCTAACGTTTATGTCCGTGTAGCCATCCAGCATATACCGGTTTTTACCTAATATGACCTTCTTCAAATTGGGGAAGTAACACAAATCCTGCATCGTTGTCACATCATAATCCAGCTCGATTGTCTCTATTGAATTAATAACCTCGTCCGTCCTCTCTCCATAATTCTTGACGAACCATTGGGAAAAACTGGCAGACCAGACTTCTTCATCCAAAGGCAGTTCCATGTCTTCAAAGGTAATCTCGTCAATGCACCCCTCCAAATTTCCTCTTCGTTTCACCACTACCGGTTGTGTGAAATCTATTCCAACGCCCTCTTCTTCCGGCAATAGAAAAGCATACTCCCGCACCATATCAAACCAATCTACCGACAGGTTCATATGCTCTTTAATGTCCCATATATGCTCTTCTCCATCCGTTCCCTGAAACACCAATTTCACCTCTTTCAGATTTTCGTTATCTTCATCCAAAAAAACAGCCAACTTATCTCCCAAAACATAAAAATTCACTATTCCTCGGGTGAATGTTCTCAAATCTTCATGACTTGCGGTATAAGGACGGGCATAAGCTGTCTCCGCAATAGATTCCACACTATCAACAGAAACATTGCTTACGGTTATCGTGTACACCGCATCCGATAATCCTTCCAAATAAATAGAATCCATAAAATTATCGGTTTCAGCGGCTCTCAGCGGTTCCACATAACGCACATGAGGCTCTGCGTCAGATTCAGCCTGCCACGTGATTTTTACCTTGTCGATAGCTGCGTCCAGATTTCCTTTCCATTTCACTTTCAACCGATTCCACCCCGATTGGACTTCCAAGTTCGAACATTTGCCCACGTAACGAATCATGCCGTCACCCGCATATTCATCATACGTGTCCTCCAAGTCCTCGCATCCCACCCAAAAAAGGGCGCACAATATCCATATTATATGAATCCATTTATTTTTCATAACGCACTCCTTGTTTATTCCGCTTTTACACATACTTCCACTTCATTAAATGTAACATATTCTTGTCCGTTTCTCTCCGCATCCACATTCCACATATAATATCCATCAAAAGTATCCTCCACCACAAATATCAGATAACGGTATCCCGCTCCCGTATAATTACACAGCATTTCCAAACAAACAGGTTCTGCCGCTTCCACCTCTTCTTCTGTAGCAGACATCATATCTTCCCCCCTACCATAATAACAATCCGTATTTTGAGCCCATGACTCATCCCTAAAATAAGCTTTTGTCGTTCCCCCATCTAGCTCGTACAACCGTGCGCAAGAACTCAAATCCACCGTTTCCGGATTTTCATTTGTCCCGTACAATTTTATCTTACAAGGCAACTTCGTGATATACGACATATCCCATATTTCCATCAATAATGGGGGATAATCATGAAAACCATCCGCAGTAGGCCAAGTCGATCCATAATTCAAATAAGCATACAGATTGACCGACGCAGGAATTTTCTCTTCTCGGAGATCGATAATAAACCTTTCGCCAAAAGCCTGTGGCCCTGCTATGAATGTCGCATATTTATACGAATCCCCATTCAAACGGTTCGTTCTGTAAGTCGTCCCCTTTTTGTCTCCGTCAAACAGATACTTTTCCCCAAACTGGAACTCTTCGTTTTCCACACTGTTTCCCGTAAATCTAAAATCAAAATCCGTCGATAGCAACGTGTCCATCGTCAGTATCGGTAAATCCTCAAACACTTGCTGTTTCACCCTGTAACCGCGATAGTCTTCCGTGCGTACTATCACGGTGGTCGTTTCCTGATCCTGCTGCAAAACAAAATTCAATGTGTCTCCTCCCTCCACAATCGGCGTGCTCATTATAAGTATCGAATCCGGCTGATGAGTCAAAGGATTGGTTCCCAAATAAAAAACATGAGCCATGCCGCTTACTGTTTCCGGTGAGGTATAGATAAGAGAGAATCCTCCCCAAAAAGGTGATACAGTCAAATTGTCAAAAAAGACCACCGGTGCGGAATCCTCCGTATCAAAAAAGACTTCAATCGCTTCCGACTCCTCCATCCGATTGTTGAAGAAACTCACTTGCGCAGGAACATCCTGACGGGCTTCGTTGAAACCAAGTAACTCCAAAGAATCCGACAAATAAGTCCCCTCCTTTGAAATCTCTATCCCCTGTGCATCCATATAACGCACTCTGACGCCAAAAATATCGGAATTCTGAGGCAAATAATACTTCATCACAGCCCCTCCCGGTATCGGTCTGAAAGAAAGCTCCCGGCTAAATTCAACCGGCACGTCGAAACCTATTTCGTTATCCTCGTTACATGCGACAAAACAAGAAAGCACGCATAATATAAAGAATATTTTTCTCATAATATATTCAATTAAAAATTACTCATTTCTTACCATCCCGGATTTTGCACGCAACCCGAAATCTGGATTTCCTCACTGCGAATAGGATAGAAATAATCGCGCGGCGCAACAAATGTGTTGTCCGAATTCACGATCACAGGGCCATTGCCATAAAAACTATTATAGTCATCCCCTACGACATTCCATCCGTACAAACGTTCATTCAACTCAATGTGTGCCGTTTTCCAACGTCGCAAATTCCAATAACGCATCCCTTCAAAAGCGAACTCAATGTTCCACTCCTGCCGGATAATATCTCGCATCCCGCTTTGCGTGTTTACCTTGTTTCGGTCCCGCGCCATAGCCCAAGAAGTTCTCACATCAGGGATGCCTGCCCGTTCCCGAACAGCATCGATATTGTCATACACACGGTCGTCCGGCACATCCAAATACTCGTTCCATGCTTCCGCCGCAATCAGATACAACTCCGCCATCCGAATCACCGGATAAGGATTGTCGCCCATTGCTTGCTCCGCTGTCGCATAATTGTAAAGATCCGCACTCGAACTTATCCATTTCTTCATCCAATAACCGCTCAAGTTTTGTGGCAAAATGGAATTTATCCGATTTTCCTTCAATCCGAATGTCTCGCCCCTATAAGCCTCTACTTTGTAAAGATTGCTGACATTCCTGCCCAACCTCCAATAGCAACGATCAGCGGCAATATCCGCATAAAAACGCGGTTCCCGGCGAGTATGAAGAACAGGTATTTGCTCCTGCAAAGCGACAACATCCGTGTAATACGGATCCGTTTCTTCCGTTGCGCCATAAACGTTCCCGCCTCCATAAGTCGGATCTTGATCGATAGGCAAGCCATTGTCCGTATAGAACATCTCCACCATTTTCATACTTGGACTGACACTTGTTCCCTCAAGCAAATGATTGGGATCGGTCGTTATGTCCGGCAATGTATAGGTGAAAAAATCAGCACCGGCCTGCATATTATTTTTCTTAATCATCAACAATGCTTCATCGCTTGAGAATCCGAATGTCCTCGTGGAATACTCTATATCCAACATGAGAGACTGTAATTCTGTCGCTCCTGTTTGTCCGCTCACCAAGTGTTTTCCATTGGCCAGACAAACTTGGATGGCCGAATCGGCCGCTTCTGCAGCCCGTCTCCACTTTTCTTTATCCTTCGTCGTGCTAAAAAGAGGCTCCCCGTTCTTATTCACGAAAGTCGCATAATCCGGATTGCCATTGAACAAATCGGAAGCTTGATAAAGCAAGGCTCTCGCTTTTAGGGCCAATGCGGCCTCCTTACAAAAATAAGCCCGACGAGAACTTTCTTTCATGTTAAAAGGACTCAAATCTCTGGCTGCCTCATCACACAACCGGACAATATGCGCAAAACATGTGTCCACGTGACTTCGCGGAATTTGCATGTCACGAATCTCCGCATTCGGATCTATGTTTTTAGGGACTAAAATAATCGGACCATAGCGACGCACCAATTCAAAATACATATAAGCTTTCAACGCTTTCACCTCTGCTTTCCACTCCTTTTTTTCCGATTCCTCCATGTTGTACACCTGGTCAATTTTTTCAATAAAAACATTGCAAAGGTTTATTCCTGTGTAAAAATCGCTCCTTCCTGCCGAACCCACTTTCTTGGACCATAAATCCCCATAAGGATTCAATGAATTCTGCAAACCGGAAGCAATACTCAATCCCGGCCAACCAGATGAACTATTACGTTGATAATCACCCACCACAAATTCGTCCGCACCTAAAAAAGCCTCATTCACCATAAAAGATGGAACCGATTCCTGCAAAAACACGTAACAACTCTGAAGCCATTCGGCCGCCTGATCCCGTGTTTCAAAAATCGAGTTTAATGTTGTCATGTCCTCTTCCGGAACCACGTCCAAAAACTTGTCGCACCCCGACAACATGAACACTGGAATTAATAAAACTAATAATAAACGCTTCATTTCGTCTGTATATTATAAATTAAAAACTAATATTCAATCCCACGGCATACGTCTTTTGGATCGGATAATTGAAACCATCTTCTCCCAACTCAACGTCCCAGATTTTAAAATTGGAAATCAAGAATGGATTGTTTGCCCGCACAAAAAACTTGACGTTTTGCATTCGAAGCCTTGACTTGATTTTATCTGGTAGATTATACGCCAACTCCAGTGCCGTGCAACGCAAGAAACGACATTCTCTCATAAAATACGTGGATTTCCGGACTTCTGCGGCATCCTCGTTATACCAATCTTCCTGAGGATTATAAACCTCGATGCCTTGCGTGGACAGACGCGGCCAGAAAGGACGATTTGTCACATTATCTTCCGTCCAATGACTTTCATAAATCTCTTTCAACATGGCGTGATTATTCACAAAAGGCGAAAGCGCCACCGGATTCAAGAAAAAGCCCCGTTTGCCAGAACCTTGAAATGCGAAATTAAACTCCCAGTTCTTATAATTAAAATAACCGCTAAAGCCGTACACCAAGCGCGGGGTTTCCGGGAATCCGATATGCACGGCATCCTCCGTATCAATCACTCCGTCCCCATTCACATCGCGGTAACGGATATCGCCCGGCATCGCCGTCGGCTGACTGGGCGCATTGTCTATTTCCGCTTGGTCCCGGAACAACCCTTCCGCAATGTATCCCACTTGCTGGGAAATCTCATGCCCCACCTTTTGTTGCCACTCAGGTTTATTCGTCGCCTCCTCCAATTCTTTATATACAGCCTTGTTATAGGTGAGCGTCCCATTCAAGATCAACCAAATATCCGGCGTAAAAGCATGCTGAACCTTCGCAGCCAAATCCACGCCTCGCGAGCGAACCTTGCCAATGTTGTCCAACGGAGGTATTTCAACACCCATATTGGCCGGAATCACCACCCTCCTGTCAATGATATTGTGACGGATTTCTTGATAAATATCGGCATTAATCTCCAAGATTCCTTTAAAAAACTGTGTTTCCAATCCCAAGTTTATTTGCTCTGCGATTTCCCATTCCACGCCCGGATCACCGTAGTTTTGAATCTGATACCGATGAAACGGATTACTGTTTCCTGGTTCCGGATTAGGGCCGGTAAACACACTTTGACTTATTTCAATCTGCGGCATATACACAAAACGGGGCGTTTCAATGATTCCGTCATTTCCCACTTTTCCCCAAGAGGCTCTTATCTTGAAAAAATGAATCCATTTGCTAATTCCTTGCATGAAATTTTCTTTCGACACAATCCAAGCTCCCCCCACGGCAGGGAAAAAGCCCATCCGGTTTTGCTTGGCAAAACGTTCGGAACCATTATATCCAAAACTCGCCTCCAGAAAATAACGATCTTTAAACCCGTAAGAACCCCGCATGGAAAAACTCATATTCCTGTGTTCAAGGCCCTCAAACAAACTCGACGAGGGTACCGAACTGGATTGTTGTGCTTGCAGGACGGCGACCAACGACGTCTGATGATTTCCCCAAGCAGCCGTATGAAGCAACTGCCCCTCATAAGTCCATTGCGTGGATGCGGACACGACCGTCCCACTGCCATCCTGTTCCAATGTTCTACGCCCGTTTTGAACCAATGTCAACGTATGCTCTCCTGTCTCAAAATCATACCCTGTTTCCGGATTCAAGTAATAATAAAAAGGCATAGTAGTAAAACGTGCCTGCTCATAGCCCGTTTTCACCAACGAAACACTGGCACGCAACTCCAATCCCTTCACCAATGAAGAAAGATTATGAATATATTCTACTCTCGTAGTCGCAGAATAACGCCCGCGTTCGGTATATCCTAATTGAAGTTCTGCGTATGGATTAACGATTCCGGCTCTTGGACCTCCTGCCACGCTACCAAAACGCAAATGGGGCCATCCGTATTGCTTGTCTCCCGGATAAGTCGGAGCGAAGTCAACCGGAGTGGCGTTGAACGCCATGGCATAGGCCGCAGTCACATCCGTAGCAGGACCATGGTATTTGTCCACATTAAACGACGTGTTTAACAACAACCGAATACCTGCGTTCAAATTCACGTTCAGATTAATACGGGAAGAAATTGTGGAATTTTTAATGTTCACGTCAAATTGATTCAAATCATCCGTTTTCAACATTCCCGCGTCATACGTGTAATTCACCGAAGCATAATATTGCAACACATTGGAACCACCCCGGACACTTAAACCGGCACGGTGATTAATGGAATAATTTTTAAACAATATTTTGTACCAATCGTTTGCCGGATAAACAAACGACGGATAATTCGGATTCCCCGTGCGCTCAATCCGCTCTATGGAATACGCAGGCGAAGCCTCCGGATTGCGGGCCAACAAGGCCTGATTGTACATCCGCATATAGGTAACGGGGTCAACCACCTCAATCTTGTCTGTCGGCATGGAAGCCACCGCCTCATAACGCACGGAGGTGTACACGCTTCCCTCCTCGCCTTTTTTCGTGGTCACGAGAATCACGCCATTCGCACCGCGGGCCCCGTACATCGCCGTGGCCGACGCATCCTTCAACACGCTGAAGCTCTCGATGTCCTCCGGTGCCATCCGGGCCAAGTCCAAACGGGACGACTCCACCCCGTCAATCAGCACCAACGGCTCCGAAACTCCGTTCGACGAACTGATACCCCGGATGTAAAACTTCGTGTTCATCTCCTCCTCCGTCAACGCACCGGGAAGACCACCCGTCTGCCAGCCGATGATGCCGGCGATTTTACCGGTCAACTGCGTCGTCAAGTCAGAAGAGGACGATTTCAAGTCCATCGGACGGATCGTCGTGATGGCGGAAACCACCGACTCCTTCTTCTGCGTGCCGAACGCCACCACCTGCACCTCCTCGATGTTCTCCGAAGTGGGGTTCAGCGTCACGTTCACCCGGTCCCTGCCGCTCACATTCACCGTCTCCGTCTTGTAGCCCACGAACGACACCCGCAATACCCCGTCCGGCTGCATCCGAAGCGTATAGCGTCCGTCGATGTCCGTGGAAACGCCCTGCTGCGTCCCGTAAACCACCACCGACGCGCCCGGTATCGGGTCGCCCTTCTCGTCGACCACCCGACCCGTCACTTCAATCAAATCAGCCGGCTTCGGGATGACAACAATCCGCCCATTCGTTTCCGTGCAACTCAACGAAGTTCCCTCCAAAACTTTTTTCACCACGTCAAGAACTTTCGCATTTTGCATGTCGAGCGTCACCTTGCCGGTTTCCTTTTCCACCTCCTCCTTGCGGAAAGTCACCATATTGCCACTCAAGCGGTTAATCTCCTGCAAGGCTTCCAAAACGGAAGCATCCTCCAATTTAACGGAAATGGTTTTTTCTGTTTCTTGGGCAAGGACCCCATTAATTGTCCCGCCCCGGGCTATCGCAAAAAGTAGAATTATGCTAAAAATTCTACCATAATACACGAAAGCCTGCCTCATGTTTTTTTTGTTTCGTGAAAAAATCATAGATTTGTGAATTAATAGATTAATTAGTCGTCCCTTAAAAAGCCCACTTTTGTGAGATATTGTTCAACCACAGTATCTTGCATATTTTTTGAATCATGTA
>CALUHX010000100.1 GCA_944320555.1 uncultured Butyricimonas sp.
TAAATCTTGAGGGATGGCACCTATCACCGCCCCCGGAAACACCTTACAATTCTTTCCTATATGAGCACCTTCCAAGATAGTCACGTTGGAACCTATGCGAGTCCCCTCCTCTATCACCACATTCTTGTCAATCGTCACGAAAGGGTCAATCACCACGTTGTCGGCAATCTGAGCTTCCGGATGGACGTATGCTAATGGCTGTTTCATTCGTTTTTCTGTTTTTAATTGAACTGTTACTATTCAGTTTGAGACTGCAAGTATACAACTACTTTTTCGTTTTTGCAACTTGGGCCATAAATTCGTTCACCTCGCACACGAGCGTCTTGCCCACAAAAGCGTACCCTTTCATCGTCACTATTCCGCGGCGGACAGGGGCAACTTTCACCAGTTTAAACACTAACGTGTCGCCGGGCACCACTTTGTGACGGAATTTTATCCCGTCTATTTTCATGAAATAGGTAGAGTAATTTTCCGGATCCGGCACTTGGTTCAACACCAAAATTCCACCGCACTGCGCCATGGCTTCCACCAGCAACACGCCAGGCATGACCGGCTCCTCCGGAAAATGTCCCACGAAATGCGGCTCGTTCATCGTCACGTTCTTGCACCCGATCACGATATCCTCCGTCACCTCGTAAATCTTGTCCACCAGCAGGAAGGGCGGTCTGTGAGGCAATAAGGAACGCACCTTGTTGATGTCCATCAACGCCGGGGCGCTCGTGTCGATATCCGGGGCCACGTCGTCTCGCTCGGCCTCCCGAATCGCCTTGCGCATCTTCTGCGCCATGGCCGTGTTGGCGCGGTGTCCCGGACGCTCTGCGATAACCCTTCCCTTGATGAATCGACCGCACAGAGCGAAATCTCCTATCATGTCCAGCAACTTGTGACGCACGGCCTCGTTATCGAAATAAAGCGACAGATTGTTCAACACACCCTGGCGCACTTCCACGTGTCCGTAACCGAACAAGCAGGCCAAGCGGTCGGCCTCCTCTTGTGCGATTTCCCTGTCCACAATGACAATCGCATTGTCCAAATCCCCCCCCTTAATCAGCCCCGCCTGCAACAACGGCTCCACTTCCCGCAAGAACACAAACGTGCGGCAAGGCGCAATTTCCTTTGCGAAATCACTCGTCTTCTCGGAATAAGACGCGTACTGCATCTGCAAATAAGGGGAATCGTAAGCCACCACCACGTTCACATTGTAATCCGTGTCCGGCAAAACGGTCAATTTCGTCATCCCGTCCTCGCTCGTGAACTCCATCGGCTCCTTCACCGTGAAATAACGCCTTGCCGCAGACTGTTCTTCTAGTCCTGCCGCCTCGATGGCTTCCACGAAAGGCCGGGCGCTCCCGTCCAAAATGGGCAGCTCCTCGCCGTCCAACTCTATCAGACAATTGTCCACGCCGCAACCGTAAAGGGCGGCCATTGCGTGCTCCAACGTGTAGACGCACACTCCGTCTTTCTCCACGCAACTGGCTCTGTCCACAAATTTCACATAATCCGCCACGGCCGGCACCTCCGGCGCACCCTCCAAATCCACACGGCGAATTGTATATCCGGTGTTCTCTCCTGCGGGCTTGAACGTCGCCTTCACCACCTTTCCGGTGTGCAATCCTTTTCCGCTCAACGAGAACTCCTGTTTCAATGTCCTTTGCTTTACTGTCATTTTATTTCGCTTTTAAATCCTTGACTTCTTTCTGCAAATCCCTCAACTGGCTGTACAACTCGGGCAACTTGCGGAACACCACGTAACACTTCTGATAATAAGGTAAGTCAAATGCCGGCGAACCGCGCAACACCGACCCCTTCGCCACGTTGTTCGTGATGCCGCTCTGTGCCGCGATCTGTGTGCCGTCGCCAATCTCCAAATGGCCGATAATGCCCACCTGCCCGCCAAACACACAATTCTCCCCCACTTTCGCCGTGCCGGCCACGCCGCTCTGTGCGGCAATCACCGTGTTGCGCCCGATGACCACGTTGTGGGCTATCTGTATCAGATTGTCCAGTTTCACGCCCTCGCATATACGGGTGGCTCCCATCGTAGCGCGGTCCACGCACGTGTTGGCCCCGATTTCCACATTATCCTCCAGCACCACGTTGCCAATCTGCGGAATCTTCTTGTAATAATCTCCTTCCGGCACGAATCCGAACCCGTCTGCCCCAATCACCGCACCGGAATGCAGGATGCAATTCTTCCCGATGACACACCCGGCATACACCTTCACCCCCGCATAAATCACCGTTCCGTCGCCCACTGTCACCCCGTCGCCCACGTACGCCTGCGGATAAATCTTCACATTGTTCCCAATCCTTGCGTCCCGCCCCACATAGGCGAACGCCCCCACGTAGGGATTCTCCCCCAGCGTGGCACTCTCGCTCACATACGAAGGCTGCTCTATCCCCACAGGCTTGGGCTTCATGCTCTCGTACATCTGCAACAGCGTGGCTATTGCGTCGTAAGCCGACTTCACGCGAACAAGCGTACACGGGCAAGGCCGCAACGGCTTAAAATCCTCGTTCACCAACACGATGGTCGCTCCCGTCGTGTAAATATAATGCTCGTACTTGGGATTAGCGAGAAAGGCCAGCGTGCCGGGCTTTCCCTCCTCAATTTTGGAAACATTGCTCACGGTCGCTTCCGGATCTCCCTCCACCGTCCCGCCAAGCAATGCGGCTATGTCTTTAGCTTGAAACTCCATATCTCAAAAAATTTACGCGAACATACAAAGAAAATCCCTAAAAACCCAAATCCCCAACCCAATATGTTACCAATTTGTTACGCATTCCTCTCTTCGCCCGCATTTTTCCCCACCCTATCCGATGAAAAACAGACTTAAGAAAAAAGTCGCTATATTTGTCCGAAAGAATCATTGCAAACACAAAAACACGAACGACATGAAAGTAATCTTGATCAATGGAAGTCCCCACGAACACGGGAACACTTTTATCGCCTTGAGCGAAGTGGCCAAAGCGCTGAACGCCGAAAGCATCGAAACGGAAATCATACCTATCGGCAACAAGGCCATACGGGGATGCGTGGCCTGTGGCAAATGCCGGGAAATGGGTTATTGCGTCTTCAGCGACGAGCCATACGCCACCCTCCGGGAAAAACTCCCGGCAGCGGACGCCGTCGTCATCGGATCGCCCGTCTACTTCGCCGGCCCCAACGGATCGCTATGTGCCCTCCTCGACCGGCTTTTCTTCTCGCTTGGCCATCTAGTCGCCTACAAGCCTGCGGCTTCCGTCGCTGTCTGCCGACGTGGCGGAGCGTCGGCCACATTCGACCGACTCAACAAGTATTTCACCATCCTGAACATGCCCGTCGTTTCTTCTCAATACTGGAACAGCGTCCACGGGCGCACACCCGGCGAAGCCTCCCAAGACGCCGAGGGGTTGCAGACGATGCGCACTCTGGGGCGCAACATGGCGTGGCTGCTTAAAAATCTTCGTGACGGCGGCACTCCCCTTCCCGTCCCGGAGCCTCCCGTGATGACCAATTTCATCCGCTGACCCGACTATCCACCACACCCGCCTGCCTCATCCTTTCAAAAGACCACAAACGGAAAATTGGAATGTAACAGGCGGGTGCCGCCCATTGCCCATATTTATTTCAACGTAACGATTTTATCTTTTATAAAAACTACTGATTTCGGTCATTCGTCCGTTTTTCTCAGTTGTATCCATCCGTCCGCCTGCCGCAAATTAGCATTCCGCAAAGAGGCGTGCTTTCCTAAAAAAGTTGACTTTGAGTTTACTACATTGTACAATCCCAGTAGTCACAATGGGCTACTCACCACAGCCATGCCCTGCGAGTTGGGAAGCGGCAACCAATAACACGCCCATATAGGACAAACCCTCAGGCAAATCATCGTGGCGGATGCCATAAAATGGAAACGAGTGGAGAATAGAAGAAATCATAAAAACGGACGCATCGTTTCGTGTCCTCCACTTGATTTTCTCGGAGAATTTCGCAATCTTTGTGGAAGTTTGGAAACAATACTGACCGCTATGAACAGATTACACGAGATTCGACTAATTGCCGCCTACGAGACGAAGGGAATTGTGCGGGATGTGACGTTCTGGATTATCGCCTTGGTGATATTGGCGGGCTGCCCGCTATTCTATATGTGGCTGACGAGGCCGGAGCAATTGGAGGGGGAGTGGATATACACTTCCAGTTCCTCGAGTATTCCATACGCATTGATGCAAACGTTCAATTTTTTGCAGACGCTGCTTACCCTGTTTGTCGGTACGGGATTCCTTTGGCGGGCTAAAAACGCACAGGCAATGGAAAGCCTGCAAACCCGGGTGTACACGAACGGGGAGTGGTTTGCCGGAAAAGGACTCGCTTTGGCTGCGGCGGCGTTCGGGTTGCAGTGCGCAGTGATGATGGCGGCGGTGATATTGCAAATCGACGCGGGTGACGCCGCCATTCGCCCGGAGGTGTATGCGTTTTACGCCTTGACGCTGACGCTGCCCACTTTTCTCCTGCTGACGGGGGTGTGTTGGTTTCTGGCGACGCTGACGAGGAACAAGGCGGCGTATCTGCTGACGGCGGCGGCCACCTGCGGAGGATTGGCCTACCTCTCGATTCGAGGAGGGAGCGTCGATGTCTGGGCGTTCGACCGGCCCATGCTGTTCTCGGACGTGACAGGCTTCCCGTTGGCGGGCGACTATATGGCGCAGAGAACGACGGTGGCCTTGGCGGGCATGGCGTTTATGGTGGCGGGAGCGGGAATGCATGCCCGACTGACGAGCCGACCGAGATTCCGGCGGCGGGCGTTCGCGGTGATGGCCGTGTTGTTGCTCGGAGCGGGAGGAATTTGGTTTGCCCGTTTGCAACAGCGGGACGTTGACATGCGGCAAAGGGAGGCGTACCGGGCCGTGTATGACTGTTATCTCTCGAACAACGACATCCGCGTCGTCGCCCATGACATAGACTGGACGGAGGAAGCGGATGGGTTTTCCGCCCGCAGCGAGATGACGCTCCGCAACGAGGGCGAGACAACGGCGGAAAACATCGTGTTTTACCTTAATCCGGGGCTTGGCGTGGAGCGGGTAGAGGCGGAGGGAGAGTCCGTGGAGTTCAAGAGGGACGGGCAAGCGGTGGTGGTCCGGACAATGTTGCCACCGGACGGGGAGCGAACCCTTGCGGTGGAGTATACAGGGAGCATAGACGAACGGGTGTGCTACCTGCACGTGCCGGACAAGGAATTCCTGCGGAGGCAATATGCTGCGAAGAGATTGGAAAATAAGATTTTCCGGACGGGCGGCTCGTACGCCTGCCTGACACGAAGCCATATCCTGCTGACTCCGGAGCAATTGTGGTATCCCACCGTGTATCACCACTTAAAACGGGGTAACACGCTTTTCAAAAATACGGACTTTACCCGTTTCCGACTGAAAGCCCGTGTGACGGGAGGCAAGACCGTGCTCGCTCCCGGCAAACGGACGAAGGAGGGTGGAAGCGTGATTTTCGAGCCGGATGCCCCACTGCGGGGCCTGCCGCTCTGCGCCGGGGAGTATGAGGAACGGAGCATTGTGGTGGACTCGCTGCGGATTACCATTTACACATTCAAGAACCACGACTGGTTTTTGGACGATTACCCTTCGGACGACGAGGAGACGCTGAAAAGCAATATCCGGGAAATCATCGACAATTTCACCTATGAGCAGGGCAGCCCGCCTCCGTTCCGCCACCTCCGGCTCGTGGAGACCCCCATGAACATCCAGTCCTTTGAGCATCCCTTCGCCGCAGGCAGCGAACTCACTCAAGCGGAAATAATTTTCTTCCCGGAATGCCTGGCCACGTTACCGCGCCTGACATCCGGCATTCAAATCATGTACAATCCGGACGACGAGGAGGAATCGAAACGCAGAATGTATATCGAGACAAATTGCCAACTCGCCCTGCATTCCGGACTGCTCAATGTCACCAGCCTCTATTGGGATCAACGTATCGGCGTGGAGGACGAGAACGGAATGAACTTCACCCCGCTTTTCCGACTTTTGAATAAAGATATCGGACAAGCCATCGGGGCGAGTTTCGAAAATTTCAAACCCACTCCGCTTTATCAAGACCTCAGCATGGAAGATATCGCCAACATGCCCCACCCCGACCAAGAACACCGGGAAATGGCGGCCACCAAGATGAAAGAGCTTAGCAACATGCTGCACACGCTATTGCCCGGCGACAGTGTGTGCGTGCTCGGAGCCCGCTTTATGCAAAAACATCTCCACCGGCACACACCACTTTCCCGCTTCGTGCAAATACTGGACGAACACACTGACGGGCAGGCCGGCCCAATTTTCCAATCATGGACGAGGCAAAAGGGACTGCCCTTGTTGGTCATGAACCCGCCCGTGTGCGAGCGGCACGAAAAAGACGGGGAAGACGAGTATTTCGTCAGCCTCACAGTCCACAACCCTTCGCCAGTCAACGCCCTGCTCAGTTTAGGAAAGTCTTTGCCTTGCGAATTGGGCAACCAGATTCTGCACCTTCTTATCCCCGCCCAATCGTACAAGGAAATCCGTTTCCCCCTCGCCCCAAGATTCCCGACAGTGTTCATTGCGACCAATCTGTCTGCGAACCTGCCGAACACATTCTATGTCCAAACGGGGGACAAGGCGGACTGGCAAAAAACAAGCGACACATGGACAGGGATGCGCGATGCGGACAGCAATGCGTTCCGGCTGCCTCCGGGTACATTCATCGTGGACAACGAAGACGAGGGATTCTCGACGGAGCAGGACAGAAGGCGATTCCGGCGACAGGCACCAGCCCCCAAACTTGTGATAGTGGAGCATCCCGCCATCGGAGGGGAATGGGACAAATTCATCGCCGACAACGCCTACGGACAAGGAGTGCTCTCGTACCACGCCAAAATGGCGGGCACGGGAAAGAACTTCGCCATATGGAAACAGGAAATCAGCCAGACAGGACGGTACGAAATCCAAGTTCACCTGCCGCAAATCACCGCCTGGAGCGTCGGCAGCAGCCATCATCCCGGCTCGGTGTTGCATTATACGGTGGAGTGCGGAACGCTAAAACGAGACGTGGCCATCGAGCTGGACGAGGCCAGCCCGGAATGGGTGAGCCTCGGGGTGTTTGATTTGGATACGGGAAAATGCCAGGTGAGGCTGAGCGACAAAGGCGGTGAAAACCTGTCGCCGCTGACGAATCCCCGCTGGGCCTGGAGCAGAATTCCCCGGAAGCAAATCATCGTGGCGGACGCCGTGAAATGGAAACGGATGGCGGATTGAGTTGTGCAGTCACGCAAAAAGGCGACGAAGGTCTGTCTGAAGAAACTCTTCAACAGGAATGCCATTAGCCCCGACCGTAAAGGCCCGGAAAGGTTGGTATTGCCTGCGAAAGAGAGATAGTCCGTTATTGTCCGCATGGCGACCGCTTTTTACCTCAATGGCCACAATTTGCTTGTTTTTGACTAAGATGAAATCGACCTCCATGTCTTTTTCTCTCCAATAATAAAGGTGATAGCCGATTGGTTCCGCATGATTGAGAAGATAGGCCCCTACCGCCGACTCCACCTAACGCCCCCAGCGACGGGGAGTGGTACGGTCGTTCTCGAAAGAGGTTCCGGCATAGACGGTATGAAGCGCATTGTTGTAGACTTGATATTTAGGAATGGAAGCGTACTTACGAGCAGTGTCCTGGGCAAACTTCTGTAACCCGGTTAAGAGATTACATTCTTCCAAGAGACGGAGGTAGCCGGCCAAAGTGGTCACATTGCCAGCATCTTGTAATTGCCCCAGCATCTTGTTGAGAGAAAGTAATTCGCCGGAATAGCCGCAACCTAATTCGAAAAGTTGACGCAAGAGAGCGGGTTTGTAAATTGTGGTCGTCATCAGCACGTCTTTCGTGATAGCGGAATCCACCAGCGAATCTCGCACGTATTGGCGCCAACGAATCTCGTCTCCGACCAAATTCACTGTGCCGGGATAACCACCAAAATAGATATATTGGTCCAATGACCAACCGAAAGCATCCCGCATTTCGGCGTAATCCCAGTGCCCCATGCGAATCAATTCGAATCGCCCGGCCAACGACTCTGACAAGCCTTTCATTAGCAATAGCCGGGAAGACCCCAAAAGAACGACCTTTAGATTACGCCGTTCACGAGAGTCCCGGTCCCACTCTTTTTTCACCGCTTCGCTCCAATTGGCCAATTTCTGGATCTCGTCGATGACGAGAAGGTGCTCGCTTTCATTGCGGAAGTCCATGCCGCTCCTCGCCGTTTCCCACGTTTCGCTAATCCAGTCGGAATCAGCATTTGGCACGCCATCGGCGACCACCAACGTGTGAGGAATCGAAAGATTCTCCAGCACTTGATTCATCAACGTGGACTTGCCCACTTGGCGGGGACCCGCTAAGACTTGAATGAAAGAGCGGGACTCTTCTATCCTCTTTATCATTGTGTTGTAGTGCGCTCTCTTGTACATGGCATGAAAATTCTCAATTCTAAATAAATAAATTCTCAATTCTAAGAGAAAAAATTCTCAATTTCCCGCAAATATACTATTTTAGAGGAAACGAGGCAACGATTTTAGGCGGAGGCAGAGTCAATCGGCAAGTGCAATATTATGAAATTAATTTGAAGAACTCGTTTTTTGGAGTAGAGAAATTGAGTTT
>CALUHX010000101.1 GCA_944320555.1 uncultured Butyricimonas sp.
AGGCTTCCCCTTTATTATTTTTTCTGTATTGCCGAATGACCCTTGACGAGCCGGTTTCCTCCCTTCGCCCTTTCCGCATAGCGGAAAGGGCGAAGGGAGGAAATTGCACTTCTATCTTGAATCTATAATGTTTTGCGATGCCGGGGACAGATATCAAAAGAGAATCTCCCTTTTTGAGGGCTGTATATCAGGAAAGGATCTCCATCAAAGAAAGATGCGGACAAAACGAGGAGGCTGTGTCGGAATGTCGGTTTCATGTTCCCTTCGGAATACTCCCCCTGCCCTGGGGAAGTCGCTCAAGCGTAGTCCGGCGCGCTGAAAATCACTACTCCGCAACTCCTTCCCAAAACAGGGAAGGTGGTTGCGGAGCAGATGCGGGTGGTCGGCCATTTCGGCATTACCTCCTCCCGATTCCGTCATGGAGCCGGGGCAAACAAAGGGGCTTAGTTCGCCGCACGGCAATGTACGGTGGTGCGCATGGTGATGGTCGCGCCGTTCTCGTCCACGCTGGAGTATTCTTCGGAGAAGTCGGCCGTGTCGTCCGAGAATCTCACTTGCACCTTTCCTCCGGGCTCGGTCGGGTCGTCAAGCCATTCGTAGTTGAACACTTGATTCGTTTTGTCGCTCCATGTCCATGAGCCGTAACCGTCCACGCTGTTGTCCCATTCGATTTGGAAATACGAGTTGTGATTGGTCACTAAGACGGCTTTCACCGTTTCCTCCTTCAAATCGGCCACATCGCTGATTGTCTCCGTATAAAGCGTAGTGCCGTCGGCGGAGATGACCTCGTAATGTACCGACACCACCTCCCACGTGTGGTTCAGCCTCTTGGTCAGTTCGTCGCTTCCTGCGGCATCGGCCTTCGTCACGTTCACTGTGATGGGCGATTCCCCCACGAGGGTGATTTCCAATTGCCCTTCGCCCGTCTCCTGGATGTCGCCGAAGTCGGTCAGAGTGAACGAGCCGTTGTCGTTCTTCGTGAACGTCCCGAACTTGGCGAGCGACGTGTTCACGGCCCGGCTTGTCGCCTCGTTTCCTTTCACTGTTTTGAACAATTGGGTTTTGTGGGCGGGAATTGTTGCCCTTGCCATTGTCGTCGTTTCCGGGGCGTCAGGAGGGAGCACGATGTAGTTCCCGCTGGCGGTAAGTTCTATCACCCCGAACTCGTCGTTCCCGCTGATGATGTATTTCACCGCGTCGCTCTCGTATGGGGCCTCGTCCAACGTGCCCTCGAACAGTCCGGAATCGTCGCCGCCTTCGTCATCGTCGGAACAGGCCGTGAATGTCAACACGCCTAAAGCCAGGGAAATACCCAGACACATTGCGCCAAAGCTCGATCGCTTGGCATGAAAGAAAAGTTTTTTCATTATTAGTCCTCCTGTATCCCAGTCCCTAAGATACCGCTTTTGTTTTTTAAAAGAGTGCGTGGAACTGCCATGCCTCACTGCAAATTGAAGGCCCTGAGAAAGCCTGTGCGCACAGTAATGACGTAGCCTTCCCATGCTATGGCGTGAGAACCGCTATGTCCGACTCTTGCGCACGTTGAAAGGCTCTCAGGTTTTCAACAAGCCCCGGGCGGATTTTCAACAAGACGCAACCATCTGAAAAAGAGGACAGGCGAAAACGAGGGAACGGGCAAAAGTCCATTGGTCCCCGCCAAAAAAAGAACCAAAAAGAAGAACCGAAAATGTGGCATTTATTAAAAGTTTAACCCATGAAAAAGCAGCGATTTCCAACCTTAACGCTCCATTTCAATTTGCGCTCTCCGGGCAGGGAGGAGAAGCCGACGCCGATTTACGCCGTGGTCCGCCACGAGGGGCGGCAACATAAATTCGCCACGGGCGTGAAGGTCGCCCCCCGCCATTGGAGCCGCCGTTGGGAAGTGTGCCTCCGGTCCCCCATGCTCTCCCCCTTGGCGAACGAGAACGCCGCCGCCGCCAACGACGTGTTGCGGCGCGTCCGCTCCGGAGTCGCCCGTTGCGCCGAGCACCTGCGGGAGACGGGCGGGCGGCTCTCCCGAGAGGAGCTGCGGGCGGTCGTCCTCGGACACGCCGCCCCCGATGCCGCTGCGCGGGCGGCGAGCAAGGCCACCGACCTACTCCGCC
The DNA here is from genome assembly GCA_944320555.1 of uncultured Butyricimonas sp. Lineage (GTDB taxonomy): Bacteria > Bacteroidota > Bacteroidia > Bacteroidales > Marinifilaceae > CALUMT01. The sequence continues at coordinate 2,106 of CALUHX010000101.1, forward strand.
GGGCGTTGAGGGATTACTACGCAACCCGACCGGACTCGATGAGGCCAAACGTCACCCGGCTCAACTCTTTCCTCCGTTTCCTCAATGATGAGGGAGTCGAGGACACCGTGGCGGTAGTGTGTTCCCAAGATACCCTCGACCGCTTCCAAAGGCACTTGTTGGCCTCCCAAAAGTCCACGGTTTACTCCAACGCCTGCGTCGAGTTGGTCGCCCGCCTCGTGAAGTCCGACCCACGCCTCCGGACGGGCGAGCCGTTGGCGGCGAAAAAGGTGAAGGCCGGGGTCAAGAGAGACGACGGAAAAAAGCGTGCTTTGACCGCCGGGGAGCTGCGGGCGTTGCGGGACGTGGCGTTGGAGAACGAGTTGGAGAATGAAGTCCGGGACCTGTTCCTCTGTCAATGCCATACAGGGCAGCGGATTGGCGACATGCCGAAATTATTCGAGAAAAACGCCAAATTCACCGAGATAGAGGACCAAATTTTTATTGAAATCGTCACGCAAAAAGAAAATATCCGGGCGGATGTTCTCATAGATGAGGAGGCCAAAAAAATTATTGACAAATATAGGGCGCAAGGGGGATTCCGGAAGTTGAAGCCCGGCACGTGGTCGAGCGTGTCGCTTGCGACGACCGTCGGGCGGGTGTTGAAGGATGTGGCCCGCAAGGCGGGACTCGTCGCTGAGGAGTCGTGGGTCGAAAGTGTCGGAGGGCGGGAGGTGAGGAAAAGGGCGCCACTTTGGAGCGTCATATCGAGCCATTGGGCGCGGCACACATTCGTGACCAACAAACTCCTCGAGGGGGTCGCCCCGGACGACTTGTGCGCACTCACAGGTCACGCCGACGACGCCATGATTAGGGCCGTTTACGGACACCTTTCGCTCCGGGACAAGGCGGGGCGGGCGGTCCGTCAGATGAGGCGGAACAAGGCCGAGAAGTCCGGAAGCGGGGCAGACGCACCGGACGGGCAGGACTGCCAATAAAACAGGCCGTCCACCCGTCCTCCCTCCCTACACTGGGGCGATGTTCCGTGTCACCACGGAACGGCGGAAGTCCGTCTTTCGACGGCCTCCCGGCCCCCTCCCCTTCATACACAACATTGCACATACTGCATACCTGCAATGTATCCCCGCTCCGAGCAGCCAAAACCAAAGGGGGGGGCCTTATATAAGCACACGGTCTTGTCCGTGAAATTTTCTAGAAAATTTTGGAAACTCTTGAAAATGCCGAGTAGATGCATTAGAATGATTGTATAGAGTAAACTTACACTCTATTTATAATTGAGTCTAAAAATTTTTTCAAGATGAAGAGGACTTCGAGAACGACCCCTCAATCCGTGAGGGAAAAAATTAGTGCTGCGCTCAAGCGACACTATGCTGCCCACCCGATGACCAAGGCGCACAAAGCCGCCATTGGGGAAGGTCTAAAAGAGTATTGGGGGACGATTCCCACCGACCCCCAAGATGCAGAAAACGCGTATAAGTTTGGAAAAAAATTCGAAGGAAAATGACGACACAAACTCAAACCAAGCCCCCTCTAACTCTAAATAGTTTGGCAGGGAAAACGAACACCGAAAAAATTTTCGAACTCGGGCGGTGGAAAACAAAAAAGAAACACCCAAAGTGCAGAGTTGGCCTCGACGGACTTAAGTTGTGCTTCCTTGACAAACCCAAGCCCGGCCAAGAGAAGTGGTGGACCCCAAACAGGCTATTTAACGCCCTCGCCACGGGAGAGCGGGAAAAAAAGTGGGGCGAGGACGTGTTCACTTACAGGGTCACGAAGGAGGAGGCGAAGGCCGATGAGTCGCTTTCCGGGTCTCTATCGGAAGAAGAACTCGGGACACTCGCCCCGGCGGCCTCCACTGACCGGGTGAGTGTGAAAATCAATGTTTTGCACGAGTCTCAAACCGAGGAGCCAAAGTTTGTTGTTTTTGGCACGCTGACAGTGTGCCAAACCAAGACCGACCCGGAAACGGGGGCTCTCCTCCACGGCCACATGTTCCTAACACTCGCAAACTCAACATTCTACAACGGAGAAGTGATTTGGCTACCTCTCCTTGCGGAGTATTTGGGCCTCAATCACTTCAATAACGTGACCAAAGCCACTTTCGCCTTGACGGGCGAGGCGGACTTCATCGGGCGTTTCAACGCCTTGAGGCGAGACCTCTCCCTCGACATGGTATATAACCATAAGCTACTCGGTCCCAAGGAAAAATTGAAGGACGCATGTTTTCGGCACGGATTCTCCCGTGTCGCACAAGACAAGCAGCCGACGGTGTACCTGGGGCCGAAAAACGGGGACATTAAAATACGGATATACAACAAGTTACGAGAGCTGAAGGAGGCCTCACCCCATAAAGAAGCGGAACTCCGGAATTGGTACGGAAAATCGTTCCGAACCCTCCAAAGGCTTGAGGCAGAGGTCAAAAACGTGTCTTTCCGAGAACTCCTTTCCGACCTCGGCGAGGAACACGGGGACGAGGTGTTGACCCGCCTTCTGAACCGGGATTTTCAGCTCCGAATGCTTTGGCGGGCGTGCAAAAAAGTTGTGTATTGGCGGCGTGGAGACGAGGTGTTGACGCTATTTTGAAGCAGCGCCGGGTATATAATAAATATACCTGGGGGCGGCCTTTTTTAGGGCCGTCCTCTTTGTTTTCCATCTCATTTTCAATTTGTTGAATCACAAAATAAACATGCAAAGATAAGGCGCTCTTAATTGAGGCGTTTTTCGCCTTTTGAACCTCTTAAAAAAGGAATCCAAACACACTCCAAAAGGAGAAAAAAACACGTCCAAACGTCCCTAAAACATCTCAAAAAGAGACAAAACACACTCGTCACTCATATAAAAAAAGGTACGTTTCTTTGTAACTAATTGAAACGTCATGCGTTCCCGTCCTCATCGCTTTTCGGTTTCGGCTTTGGCCCGCGTTTCGTTGACTTTGCCTCCAACGTCCCCTTGCGGATGATGCACATTTTGTTCCTGTATGGCTCCCCCGGCTTCGGCGGTTTGTTCCGGAGGGCGTTGTAACTAATTCCAATGGCATTAGTGTCGAATTTATCGCACAATGCCCGCAAGGACCCGAAATAATAATGTTCGTTAGTTGCGATTAATTGCAGGTGTATAACGGTGCGTTCTCCCATAACCTTTTCGTTTTTGGGCAAAGGTAGGTGAAAATTTTGGAATATTGCAGGAAATAAAAACACCCTCCCAACGAAATTCAATACATGCAACATGTAAAGTTGCAGGAATTAAAAATATTTTTATGTTCAAAATTTTGTCATATTGAATATTTGCAATACATTTGTTCTGTAAAATCAAAAATATAGCAAAATGGACACACACAAAAAAAACGACAAAACAGACCGTAACGAAAAAATTCACTAATATGATTTGTGAATATCGCTTGAAAATCAAGCACCGTTCAGAAACAACCAATCTATTTGTTTCAGTTATTGAGTATAAACCACAAAATTGAACATAAAATGAGCACTAAAAATTCAATCACAACCGCCGACGCCCTACCGTGGGACTCAATGCTCCGCTTGGTCCGGAACCTGTACAAGGACGGTAATTATCGTCTTAGTTTGTTTGTCGCCTGCGCCTCTTTCTTTGGCCTGCGGGCGAGCGACGTTCTCCGACTCAAGTGGAGCGACCTCCTCGACTCCGACACGTTCACGTTAATAGAGAAAAAGACGGGGAAACGGCGGGTAATCGCCATAAATCGGCAGCTCCGGCGGCACGTCTTGGACTGTTACGAACGCCTCGGCGCTCCCTCCAAGGTCGAACCTGTGTTCCGGAGCAGGAAGGGCGGCGTGTACACGATTCAGCGAATTAACGTCCTCCTCAAGGAGTCCAAAGAACGCTACAAACTTGATATCGAGCATTTTTCGACGCACACGTGCCGCAAAACCTTTGGGCGCGAGCTTGTGCGGTTGGCGGGGTCGAACTCCGAAATGGCGTTAATCAAACTAAGCGAACTTTTCAATCACTCCTCCACCGCCATAACCCGGCGCTACCTCGGCCTCCGGCAGGAAGAAATTTTGGAATGCTACTCCCTTTTTTCTTTTTAGTCCACTGAGCTTCAGTTGTTTAGCTGCGAATAAGAAGAACAAGCCTTGTAAGTTGTTGATTTCCAATAGTTGTTGTCAATCTCTCAGGTTTTCAATTTACAAGATCAACATATCGCTCTCATTGTTTCAAAATCAATAGGCAAGCCTCCGCTTGTCCATCCGCGAAAATAGGGAAAATGCGTAAGAAGGGCATAAAAAATCCCGTTTTATTTCGCGTCTTTCCTTGTGCGAGACAAAACGGGATTTTTCCCCCGGCGTTCTTCCCCCGGCTGAGCCTTATAACCCTCGCAGTTGTTCTTCCAGCGCCTTGATTTTGCTCTCGGCGTCGGCCTGCTTCTTCCGCTCGTTCTCCACCACCTTCTCCGGCGCGCCTTTCACGAACTTTTCATTGTTCAGCTTCTTCATCACGGAAGCGAGGAATCCGCGGGCGTATTCGAGGTCGGCCTCCAGTTTGGCGCGTGTCTCCTCGATGTTCACCTGTCCGGTGGCGGGAATGAAGTATTCCACCGTGTCGTGGATAAAGCTCCACGCGCCTTGCGCGCTTTCTTTCACGATTTCCACCTCGCTTGTGTTGCCCATTTTGCGGATAATGCTTTCGAATCGCCGGGGATAGCGTTCATTCGCCTTCACCTTCAGGGAAATGGGGTCCTTGAAGGCGATGTTGTTCCGCTTGCGGATGGTGCGGATGGCGGCGATTACCTCTTTCACGTTCTCGAACTCGGCGAGGAATGCCGTGTCGTATCCTTCGTTTTGGGGAAGGAGCGACACCATGATGCTCTCGCCCTCCCGGCGCGGGCGCAGGCGTTGCCAGATTTCTTCTGTGATGAACGGCATGAAGGGGTGCAGCAGTTGGAGCATTTCCTCGAACAGGCCGATGGTCCGCTCGTATGTCCGGCGGTCGATAGGTTGGCCGTAGTTCGGTTTGATGATTTCCAGCAACCAGGAGGAGAACTCGTCGCGGAAGCCCGTGTACACTGTCATCAACGCTTCCGAGAAGCGGTACTGGCCGAATTGCTCGTCCAGCGTTTCCACGCATTTGTGGAGGTATTGCTCAAACCATTCCAGGGCTAGGCGGGAATGTTCCGGTTGCTCGATGTCGGCCGCTTGCCAATTGCTTACCAGTCGGAACGCGTTCCACATCTTCGTCGTGAAATTGCGTCCTTGCTCCGGCAGGCTCTCGTCGAACAACAGGTCGCCTCCCGCCGGGGCGCAGAGCAACATGCCCACGCGCACGCCGTCGGCCCCGTATTGTTGGATCAAGTCCAACGGGTCGGGAGAGTTGCCCAACGATTTGGACATCTTCCGCCCCAGCTTGTCGCGCACGATGCCTGTGAAATACACGTTGCGGAACGGTATTTCCCCCCGGTACTCGTATCCCGCCATGATCATCCGCGCCACCCAGAAGAAAATGATGTCAGGCGCGGTCACCAGGTCGCTCGTGGGATAATAATAGTCGATTTCCTCGTTGTCGGGATGAAGGATGCCGTCGAACAGCGAGATCGGCCACAGCCACGACGAGAACCACGTGTCCAGGCAGTCCTCGTCCTGCCGCAGGTCGCTCGCCCGCAGGCAAGGGTCGCCGCTCTTCTCCCGGGCGAGGCGCAGGGCCTCCTCCTCCGTCTCCGCCACCACGTGCCCGCCCGTCGGCAGATACCACGCCGGAATCCGGTGGCCCCACCACAATTGGCGGCTGATGCACCAGTCCTTCACGTTCTCCATCCAGTGCCGGTAGGTGTTTTTGAATTTGGCAGGGTGGAACTTGATTTCGTCGTTCATCACGGCCTCCAATGCCGGTTTCGCCAAGTCTTTCATCTTCAAAAACCATTGCATGGACAATTTGGGCTCGATGACCACGTGCGTGCGTTCCGAGTACCCCACTTTGTTCGTGTAGGACTCCACTTTCTCCAAAAGGCCCGCGGCGGCCAGATCCTTCTCGATTTGCTCCCGCACGGCGAAACGGTCCATGCCCACGTACAATCCCGCCGCCTCGCTCAGCGTGCCGTCCTCGTTGAAGATGTCGATGGACGGCAGGTTGTGCTTCTCGCCCAGCATGTAGTCGTTCACGTCGTGCGCCGGCGTCACCTTCAGGCACCCCGTCCCGAATTCCATGTCCACGTATTCGTCCTCGATGACGGGGATTTCCCGTCCCACCAACGGCACGATGACCCGCTTCCCCCGCAGGTGTTGGTTCTTCGGGTCGTTCGGGTTGACGCACATGGCCGTGTCGCCCATGATGGTCTCGGGCCGCGTCGTGGCCACGATGGCGTATCCGTCCTCGCCGACAATCTTGTAGCGCAGGTAGAACAGCTTGTTGTGTTCCTCTTTATAAATGACCTCCTCGTCCGACAATGCGGTCAGTGCCTTCGGATCCCAGTTCACCATCCTCACGCCCCGGTATATCAGCCCCTTGCGGTAAAGGTCCACGAAGACCCTGATGACGCTCCGGGAACGGGTGTCGTCCATCGTGAACGCC
>CALUHX010000102.1 GCA_944320555.1 uncultured Butyricimonas sp.
CTTGCAGAATTATCAAAGACTTTTATTGATTAAATAACTGAATAACAGTAAATAAAATGTTTTTAAGGGACGACTAATTATACTGGTTTTACAGGTAATGTTGATATAATGTTGACAAAATTCTCACGAAATCTGGTATGATAACCCTATGAAAATGGACGGAACGGTGTAGTACAATCATATAAGGCCTAGGGTCTCATGAAATAAATGCTTGCGAAGGTTGGCTGTTTGACGGGTGGCGGCTTGGAAACAACTATTCTTTCCAAGTGCGATGTTGGAATCAAGGCATGTGTTTCTCGTTCATGAGGTTGCTGGTGAATCGAGTGTCCGTGTACTTTTGGGTAGAGGCGTTCGAATAATGATTTCCCTGCGTCCCATCTTGTTCGCAAAAAAAAGAATTGTTGTCCGGAGGCAACAATTCTTTGGGGAAAATGTTGTGTGGGGACAACAATTCTTATCGGACAACGGTCCGTATGTGAAGTTTATTTTTTAATGTTCGGTAACTCAAGTCCGTAGCCTTTGGACACGTCCTCGCGTTTGAGCCAAATACCCAAGATGAAGGCCAACACGCCGAAGGACGAGAAGATAATCATCGGGACGGTGTAGTCGTAAGCGGGTGCCTGCAAGCCTTGGGCAACAGCGGCCTCTCGGGCTTCGGCTATGCCTGGATTGGTGGCGTTGAGCACGTTGCCGATGATTTTGGGCACGAAGCACAGGCCGATGTTCTGAATCCAGAAGATGAGGGCGTAGGCGCTTCCCAGGATTTTGCCGTCAATTACCTTGGGCACGCTGGGCCACAATGCCGCCGGCACGAGGGAGAACGACACGCCGAGTACCACCGTAATCAGGAACGCGAACCATTTCTCGGGATAGGCCGGGAGGAGGAACGCATACGACAAATGGCATACTATCATGATTAAGGCTCCGTACATCAACATGGACGCGCCTTTTCCCTTGTAATCGATGAAAGAACCGAGTACCGGTGTCAGAATCATGGCCAAAATCGGGAACCAACGGAAGATGTTGGCGGCTTCTCCGGCGCTAATGCTCAGTGTCGATTCCAGGAAGTTGGTCGCATAACGCTGGAAGGGGAAGATGGCCGAATAATACAGCACGCAAAGCAAGGCGATGAGCCAGAACATTTTGCTGCCGAAAATATATTTGATGTCGCTGAATTTGAATTGGTCCTCGTCGGACTTGCTTGCCTCCGATACTCCGAGTTGACGGTCGAGCTTGCGGTCCATGAACGTGAACACGATGAAATTAATCAAGCCAATCAATAAAAGCACGGTGCAGAAGGCGATGGGTGCCACGACAGATTGGTCGAACTTGGCCGCAAGCAGCGGGGAAAGGGAGAGGACGGCGAACACGCCGAGGCGGGCGATGGCCATTTCAAGACCCATGGCAAGCGCCATTTCTTTGCCCTCGAACCATTTGGCGATGGCGCGGGAAACTGTGATTCCGGCCATCTCGCAGCCGCAACCGAAAATCATGAACCCAAGGCAGGCCAATTTTGCGGTGCCGGGGAGATCTACCCACCAGGAGTCCAGCCATCCGCACAAGGCAGAGGATTGGAATCCTTCGCTGACGGCGTAATACTTGATCAAGGCCCCGCCCACCATCAAGGAAGCCGACAAGGTTCCCGTGAAACGCACGCCGTATTTGTCCAAGATGATACCGGCCAGGATGAGGAATCCGCAGACGTTCAAGAAATACTCGGAGGCGGCGTAAGTTCCGAACACGTCGGGAGTCCAGCTCCGTTTGGATTCGATGAGTGTTTGCAACGGCGACATGACGTCGACGAACATGTAAGCGAAGAACATCATCAAGGCGATGAGAATGAGCGCTGTCCACCGGGCAGCCTTTGAGTCTCGTAGGGTTTGTTGGATTTTTTCTACCATAACAGTTATTTTTTAGTTGAAAATTTAAATCTTTTTCTCTATCCGGTAAACGTTCCGGTCGCTTGCGCTTCGCGACACCAGGTCGGCCACGAAACCCGCCAGAAACAATTGCGTCCCCAACATCATGCATGTGAGGGCGATATAGAAATAGGGATTGTCTGTCACCAAGGGAGCTTTCACGCCGTGGTTCAAGGCGATTAGTTTTTCGACGCCAATCCATGCGGCCGCAAAGAAACCGAGAATGAACAGGACGGTGCCGATTGTGCCGAACAAGTGCATCGGTTTTTTGGCGAAACGGGTGATGAATGTCACGGATAGCAAGTCCAGCATGCCGTTGATAAAACGGTTCAGTCCGAATTTGGAGACCCCGTATTTCCGGGCGCGGTGTTGCACCACTTTCTCCCCGATGCGGGTGAAGCCTGCCTGCTTGGCCAAGATGGGAATGTAGCGGTGCATCTCACCGTACACCTCGATATTTTTCACCACGACTTGTTTGTAGGCTTTTAGCCCGCAGTTGAAATCGTGCAGTTTTATGCCCGAGAATTTCCGTGCCGTGGCGTTGAACAATTTGGTCGGCAAGGTTTTCGATAAGGGGTCGTACCGTTTTTTCTTCCAGCCGCTTACCATGTCGTAGTCCTCTTCCGTGATCATGCGGTAGAGAGCGGGAATCTCGTCCGGACTGTCCTGCATGTCGGCGTCCATTGTGATGACCACATCCCCCTCCGCGTCTTCGAAACCGCAATACAGGGCGGCGGATTTCCCGTAGTTGCGTCTGAACTTAATGCCCCGGACGCAAGGATTCTTTTTTTGGAGCCGCTCGATGACTTGCCACGAAGTGTCGTTGCTGCCGTCGTCTACCATGATAATCTCGTATGAGAAGCCGTTGGCCTCCATCACCCTCTGAATCCATGCGGCCAGTTCGGGTAACGACTCGTCTTCATTGTATAGCGGAATGACTACAGATATGTCCATAACTAAACTTGTTGTTGAAAGTCTTGGGGCTTCCTTTTCACGAACCATGCCAAAAGAACAGTGAAAATGCCTCCCGTGACAATGTGGTTAAAAAATTCTCCCATTGCGATGCTCACCGGCATGAGAAACATGTTGAACGTCTCAAGCAATGTGTTGTAAATGGGTGTTCCTTCGTATACTAATTTCAGGGTCTCCAGCATGTTGGTCTTGTAGGTGGAGAACAGTTCATCCGATGACGCATACAAGGCGTAGGTGTATATGGCGTACACGGCGGAGGCTATCAGCAACAGATAGAGACCGGCGCCCAGCGCCTTGCCGTAGGAGATGACACCCCCCAGCGCTTCGTCCCGGTATTTTTTGGCTCCCACGAAAACGCCGAAGATGGTCAACAGCATGATGACATTGTTTAATTGCGGGTTCATGGCCACGCTTTTCCCTCCCCATATAAAGAGGAGGGAGGCCATGCTAAAACTTCCCCCGATAAGCAGTCCGAATAACGTGTTTTCTTTCCAGTATGATTTGTGTGTGGTGTTCATTTTAGAATAACTTTGCGGCCCCTCGTAAAGAAATCAATTCCCCCGGTTGCGGAATGTCTTCCACGGTCATGTAGTTATATTGCAATAGTTTGTTGAATTTGATGCCGTACATTTGGGCGATCCAGTACATCGTTTCGCCGGCTTTCACTTTGTGGAAGCGGTAGCCTCTGGCGGCCTTGTTCTTTTTGTTCGAAAGAAACACGTGCATGCCCGGGCGTATGGATGTTTCGTTTTTGTCGTTGTAGCGCAACAATCTTTTCAGCGGGATGCCGCAAGCCGCGGCGATGGCCTCGAACGTGTCGCCCGATTTGGTTTTGACGCAGGGAATCTTGTTCACGTAAATGACTTGTTCCGAGTAGGCGTTGTCGCCATAATCTTGAATGGAGGATGTGACTTCCCCGACGATGCGGCTATAGCGTTTCCCCGGCTTGTCATAAATGTAGAGTTGCTCGTCTTCGATGATTTGAATCAACCGTTGCGCATAGTTGGGATCTGTGGCGTATCCTGCTTTCTTCAAGCCCTTTGCCCAGCCTTTATAGTCTGTCTTGGACAGTTTGAATAGTGGGGCGTAGTGGGACCTGGAAACGAGGAAGTCGCTGTGGTCGACCCATGATTCCTCCGCATAGCGGTATTTGCGGAAACACTCGTTTTTTTTGTCGTCGTCCATGACGTAGGTCGCTCCTTGCCAGTCGTGGCATTTGATTCCGAAGAAATTTTTGGCCATGCGGGCCAGTTCCGAAGTCCCGTCCGCCGACTCCAGAATCCCTTGTGCCAACGTGATGCTTGCCGGGATTCCTGTTCGGTCCATTTCCTCGATGGCGATGTTTCTATACTTGCGGATGAAAGCCTTGCGCTTGTCCGTTTGCGCCTGACACAAGCTTAAAGCCAGGCAAACCAATACAATGCTCGTAAAAATTCGTCTTCCCATGTTTGTCTACTCTTATCGTGGCGGTAAAAATACGAAATATTTTTGTTTCCGAGCCATTCGCGGCAATTTCTTTGTCGGATTATGCCTTTGCGGCATGATTGTTTTGCGATTTTAGTCGCATGTCAAGCACGCGGGGGTGTCGCTTCCGGGATGATATCGTGCGGGAGATGAAGAAGCGGTTGGGTGAGTCCGATGGCATTGTGACGGGCTTCCTTGTTTGTTTATAGTGCGGAGGGATAGCAGTGAGAATTATATGTGTGTGTTGAATTTTAAAAAGAATCTTGCAAAAAAGAAACCGGCCTAAATTGGCCGGTTTCTTCTGTGAACTCGAAAGGAGTCGAACCTTCAACCTTCTGGGCCGTAACCAGATGCTCTATCCATTAAGCTACGAGTCCATCTTTTGTGGATGCAAAAGTACGGCGATTCGCTCACTTTTGCAAATATTCCGATGATTTTTTGACTCAAAATTTATTCTTTTCCCATGACGACGAGCCCTTTTAGGGTCGTGAATCCGTTCTTGCGATAGAAGTCGTGAGCGGGATAATTTCTTTCAGTGTTCAGCAATATGCCTTTAATCTCTCTGTCGGTCAATTGTTTTTCGATTTCGTGAAGGAACAAACTACCAATGCCTTTTCGTTGACAAGCGTGGGCGACACAGAATTGGTCAACGTAATATTCCGTTCCTTTCAGCCAAGGCTTGCGCATGCCGACACAAAGAGCCACAAGATTTTCACCGATAGTTCCCACAAAACCCAAGAAATTGTCTAATCCCAAAAAGTTGGAGAAATATTTTCTGACTTCTTCCCGCGACTCGTATCTCTCGTTCCAAGGCGGACGTGAAAATGTGTCCATGAATAGAGTGACACATTTTTCTATGTCCGGAAGTAAGAGGGGGCGAGTATGGAGTGCGGGTGTTTTTTCCTGTTCCATGGCGTTTTTCAATTATTCGTAAGTACCCCTGAAATGATACACAAGTTGTTTGAAATCTTCGTGTTTCGTGCCGTTTATCCACAATTCTTGTGGAGAGATGTTGAACATGATAAAATTCTTGTCAGTTTCTGCGTCTCCGCCGAACGTTTGTGCGAAAACGACTCTGACACTCGGCGGTGCTCCATATCCGCCGAGAATAGTGACCTCTTCGGGATGCAAGACAAAGTTGAGCGTGTGTCCGTCCATTTGTTGAAAATCATATTCGGCCGTCACGTTGATTTCTCCGATTTGGCGTAGGACATCGGCAACGCTTTCCTCTGCGATGAGATTTGCCATGGGAAGCAGAGACATCGTGAACGTCAGGGAATCCTTGGAAACGGCAACTGCGTCCGTCAGTTCGGTGATGTTGCTGCCGTGATAGTATGCCACTTGCACATTGCCATGGTAGGTCCCCTTCAAGTCGAAAAGGGCTTGGCGGACTTGAGACGCTGAGAAACCGGACTCGTCATCGTTGCAACCGGCAAGGCAGAACGCGCAGAACAGCGTCGCCAGTATTCTCGTAAAAACTTTTTGTTTCGTTTCTCGCATATTGCTTATTGTAGTAGAAGTGTTTAATTGAATTTGATTAAATTGATGACAAAAATAGAAAAACAAATCTGTATTTGCAATTCCATTTTTAGCCTATAGAAATAGGGGAAGAATAGCCGATATTCCATCACTTCTCCCCGTCTTTGTGTAATATATACTTAGCAGCCTTGCAATTTTAACGTAACAAAATAGGGATTCTTTTGCGCAACGAAAAAACGAAAATATTATAATCGAATAAACATGAAAAAACTTTCACTTTATTTGCTTGCGCTGTTTATGGTCTCGACGGTCTATGCCTACGATATTAAAGGTACTGTGACGGATGCCAAGACCGGAGAAGTGTTGATTGGTGCGACTGTTTATATCAAAGAGTTCAACAAAGGTACTGCGGCGGGATTGGACGGAAGTTTTTCGTTGACTGATTTGGCTGCGGGAGAACATGAAATCATTTGTAGTTTTGTGGGATACGAGAAGAAGGTGAAATCCGTGGTGATTCCCGAAAGAGATGGGGAGTTGATTGTAAATTTTAAATTGCATCCATCGAAAAAGCTTTTGGAAGAAATCAAGGTCGTGGGGAAGGCGAATGGAACATCAGATGTTGGGGCAAGAATATTGACGAGGTTATCTCCATACGTGGTGAATATCGTGAGTGCTAAGACGATAGAGGTTTCTCCTGACATTACCGTGGCGAATGTCATCCAACGGGTGCCGGGCGTGACCGTGGAACGTAACAACAGCGGAGACGGTCAATATGCTATTTTGAGAGGAATGGACAAAAGATATAACTACACGCTTGTCAACGGGATTAAAATTCCTAGTCCCGATAATAAAAACAGGTATATTCCATTAGACATATTTCCGGCTGATATGTTGGATCGGTTGGATGTGGCAAAAACATTGACACCTTCAATGGAAGGCGATGCCGTGGGCGGGGTGGTCAACATGGTGATGAAGGATGCGCCTGGGCATGCGCTGCTGAGTCTGAATCTTGGGGTTGGATACAGTCAAAGGTTTTGGGAGCAATCTTTTACAGGATTTGACTGGTGGGACATCGACAAAAAGACACCTTTCGAGAAACATGGCGAAAATTCGTCGTATCAAGCCTCGATTGCTGATTTTACGAGAAAAAATCTGTCATTGGAAAAGCAACATTTCGTGCCGAATTTGAATGCGGGGTTTACGCTTGGAGACCGTTTTTTCAAAAGAAAATTAGGAGTGATTGTGGCCGGTAGTTTTCAACAGAATTATAGAGGGACCGATGGTATCTTTTTTGAAACCGCGCCTCCTCGGAATACGCCCGTGGGAATGATTTCTGACATGAGGGATAGGTATTATACGGAACGCCAATTGAGAACGGGTGTTTTGGGAAAGATTGATTATAGTTTCAATCGCCATCATCATTTTAATTTTAGCAATGTGTTTGTGAATTTGAAGAATATACAGTTCCGAAACGAGAAAACAGCGGGCTTTAGCAAAGGGTATGACCCAGATAATCTGGATGGCTCTGAAACGTTTCGTATGCGTTATACAAACCAAAAGATTTTCAGCTCGTTTCTGCAAGGAAATCACGAGTTCAATAAACGGTTAAAGGCTGATTGGACTGTGGCTTATTCTCGTGCGAAAGGGGAAACTCCAGATAATGCTCAGATTTCCATGAGTCGTATCACGAAGGATGGGGAATTGCAAGAACAGCAAATTACGTTTGGCAACTCGCCCTCCATTACGCGTCGGTGGGAACATAATACGGATCGGGATTGGAGTGGTTATCTGAATTTCGATTACCGTTTGCTGAAATATAAGAAAAAAACGCTCGACCTCATTTGGGGAGGTTTGTATCGTGATAAAAAGAGAGACAATTTTTTTAATGAATATACATTCAATAATGCACCGAATACGCCGAGCGTATTGGTGTACGGAAGGGATTTCTCAGATTTCGCTGACATGGACTTGGAGGTCTACAATCCACAAGGAGCGGCGGCCAATCCATTGACCTATGCCGCTTTCGAGAGAATCGGGGCCGGTTATGTCGAATTCCAGCTCGGTCTTCGCAACTTGCGCGTCATTGGAGGTGTGCGTGTGGAACATACGAACCAAGGATACAGCGTGAAATACCAAAGTCCGATAGAATCGTTGAGGATTCCGGACGGGAATTCCACCTATACGGATGTTTTGCCAAGCGTTAATGTCAAGTATTTGATAACCGACGAGCAAAATCTTCGGCTCTCTTATTTCCGCTCACTCAACCGTCCGGGCTTTTTCGAGATGGTGCCTTACACGGTGGTCAATGAAGATTACACGGAAAAGGGAAATCCTGATTTGAAAAGGGCGACGATAGACAATGCCGATATCCGCTACGAGTTCTATCCGAATACAATCGACCAATTCACTATGGGGGCTTTCTACAAACGCATTCAAAATCCGATTGAGTATGCATTGCAGCGTCCGGCGGGTGCCACGACTCAGGATTTGTTCTACATGCCGGGGAATTTCGGCACGGCGAATAATTTCGGAGTAGAGGTCGATGCCGTAAAATATTTTCGCTTCATAGGTTTCAAGGCCAATTACACATATACACATTCTGCTATAAAAACGGAGAAGACAGTGTGGATTGACAAAGAGCAGACGATAGTCAAACAGAAACGTCCCCTTTACGGACAGTCCGCCCACGTGGCAAATCTTTCCCTTTTATATAGTCGTCCCTTAAAAAGCCCACTTTTGTGAGATATTGTTCAACCACAGTATCTTGCATATTTTTTGAAT
>CALUHX010000103.1 GCA_944320555.1 uncultured Butyricimonas sp.
TCCCGCCGCAGCGCCTCCCCCGCCCGGGCCAACACCCCCTCGTACGCCCCGTCGTCAGGCTCCACGTCCAGCAATCCTCTCATTTCCCCCGAAATACAAATCCCACAAACTCTCTATGCGCCGCCCCAGATGATAGGCCAGAAGGGGCGGCACGGCGTTCCCGATAATCTTGTACGCCGCCGACGGACTCAGCACGAACTGCCGCCCGCTCCCCTCCTTCGGAATCACGAACTCGTAATCCGGAGGGAACGTCTGAATCAGGGCGCACTCGCGCGGCGTCAGCCTCCGCTCCCTCAACCCCCTCTCCAGCTCCCCGCGCAGCGTCCCCCCGTGCTCCTCTGACAGGCGGCGATACTCGATGTTCCCGTGGTGCTCGGCCCGGATGGTGGGCCCTATCCCGTCCATGTCCACCTCCGTCTGCCCCTGGCAATGGGGCCCCATGTACCTCGCCCGGGAATAATACATCTGCGACGGGTCGGCGCTCCGCTCCGGCTCCTCCAGCCCCGCGAACACCCGTCCCACCGTCTGGACGGCGGCCAGCCCCTTCCCCTTTTCGTGAAACGCGTGGGTGGGGGCCGGATAAGGATTGTACTCGTCCGGCACGGTCTCGCGGGAAAGGGCCTCCCTCGCCGCCCCGTTCAAGGCCGACCTGCGGATGCCGATGAAAATCACGCGCTCCCGCGACTGGGGCACCCCGTAATCCGCCGCGTGCAGCACCCGGGGCTCCAACACGATATACCCGTCTCCGTCCGCGTGGGAAAAATCCCGCTGAATCACCTCCTTCACGTTGGAAAGATTCACCAGTCCCTTCACATTCTCGGCGACGAACACCTTCGGCTTCGTGATTTCTATCACCTCCTTCATCCACATGTACAACTTCCCCCGCGTCTCCTCCGACGCGACCTCTTCCCTGATCACCCGGCCCCTGTGGTCCTTGTGAGAATTAAAACCGTTGCGCTTTCCGGCCACGCTGAAATCCTGGCAAGGGAATCCCCCCGTCACCACGTCCACCTCCTCCGGGAAAACCCTCTCCCCCGCCTTGTGCCGCTTCACCAAGTCCACAATGCTCTCCTCGCGGTACATGCCGGGCGAATAGCCGCGCTTGGCGAAATAACGCGTCCACGCCACGCGCGCCTCCTTCAAAATGTCATTGGCGAACACCAGCCGGAACCCCGAGGGCCGCAACCGCACGAACCCGCCTTCCCCCTCTTCCTCTATGAAATCGGGACACATCGCCTCGTTCACCGAGCCCCGGTGCGCGAGGAATCCCCCCTCCATCCCCAAGTCCATGCCCCCGCACCCGGAAAACAACGACAACACCCGTTTTTCCCGCCGCTCCCCGCCTTCCATGTCCATTTGTCCTTTCGTAACTTCTGCTTTCATGTGCTCTTCCTTCCCATTTACATTCCCGCGAAAGTAGGCAATATTCTCCGGATTCCCGAAAAGACTCCGGGAAAATTGCGGGCTGGGCGTCCGCACGCCTCCCGTGACGCCCGCGTCCCGCGCTCCCTCAGAACACGTTAAAATCGAGCAACCTCTCCAGCAACGCGCCATTGAAATGCCGGACCAGCTCCAGCAACCCCATCCACGTGTAGGCCACGATACCCGTGATGACCGCCAAGAGCAGAATCACCACCAACGTCTGATTTAGTCTCTCTTTCATATCCCTACGTTTTTAAAGGTTACCCAATCGCCTCGCCTTTCCGCATCCTCACCGTAAAGATATAACAATATTTCAATATTCCAAAACTTTTCCTTATGAAAATCTTAAAACGCTTAATTTTCACGCGCCGTCATCCCTCCAACCCCAGCCGCTCCCGCAAAAAAGCCCACACCCCCTCGCGGTCGTCCGCATGGAACCAACGGATCGACCCGTCGCGCCGGAACCACGACATCTGCTTCTTCGCGTAGTGCCGCGTGTTCCGCTTGATAAGCCGCACGGCCTCCTCCCGCGTCACCTTCCCGTCGAAAAAATCAAACCACTCCTTGTACCCCACCGTGTTCAGCGCGTTCAACTCCCGCCACGCGTACAACCCCCGCGCCTCCTCCTCCAGCCCCTCGGCCACCATCTCGTCCACCCGCCTGTCGATGCGCCCGTAAAGCTCCTCCCGCTCCCGCCACAGCCCCGCCTTCACGATGGCGAACTCCCGCTCCCGCTTCCTCCCCGTCAAAAAAGAAGAATAAGGCCGCCCGCTCGACAGGCACACCTCCACCGCGTGCGCCACCCGCTTCCAGTTACGCAAATCCACGCGCCCGTAATGCGCCGGGTCGAGCCGCCGCAGCCACTCCCGCACGAACTCCGGGCCCCGCTCCCGCATCGCCTCCCCCACCCGCTCCCGCACCTCGGGACGCACGTCGGGCACCTCGTCGATGCCCTCGCACACGGCGTCGACGTACATCATCGACCCGCCCGCCATCACCACCGAGTCCCGCTCCTCCAGCAGGCCCCGTATCACCTCCAGCGCCCGCCGCTCGAACTGCCAGCAATTGAAATACTCCCGCACCGACACCTCCCTCACCAAATAATGAGGAACGGCCGCCAGCTGCGCCTCCGTGGGCGCCGCCGTGCCTATCCTCATCTCCCGGTACACCTGGCGCGAGTCGCACGACACCACCGCCGTCCCCAGCCGCCGGGCCACCTCCACGCTCAAATCCGTCTTCCCCACGCCCGTCGGCCCCAACAACACCACCAGCGCCTTCCCCATCGCCTAAATCTTGTCGATATAGTCGTCCAGACTCTCGTAACGGATTCCGCCGCGCGAATACCCGTCCTCGTCATACCCGCCGCGCCCGTCGTCCTCCTCGTCCTCGTAACCGCCGTTGTCGAACTCCTCCATGAAACTGTCGTCGTAGTCGTCGTAATCGTCCAGCGGCTCCGCGCTCCAGTCGTCGCCCGACTCGTCATACGAGCACTGCTCCGGAATGTCCCCCTCGCAATAAAGGCACAGCGGTAGCACCGTCGAGGAATCCCCGTCGTACCTCCCCGCAAACTCCACCCGGAAATACTTGTTGTTGAAAAAATCATACACATACTCCAGCTCCATGCAACCCGGCTTCACCACGTCGCTGATTTTCGTGCTGTCCATCACCATCATCGGAGCCCCCTCCTCGTCCATCGACATGTCCATCAGCGCGATTTCCCTCTCCCGGTTGCCCATCTTGTCGAGCGTGAAGAACGACGCCATCTGCGACCTGTCATAATGCAGCGTCTCCACAATCGTGTCGTGGAACTGCTGGAACGTCTGCTCGCCGCCGATGGCGATCTCGCACCGAAAATCCGAACTGTTCGGCAAACTAATTTCAAACCTGTAGTCCATACTTGTCAAACATTATTAATACGCCCAAATATAATACACTTTATCAAATATCGTGCACCACCGTCTCCAAAATGTCCATCGCCTCCTTCAACAAATTCATGTTCGCCTGCGAGCCCATGTGGCCCAGGCGGAACACCCGTCCCGCCAGCCGGCCGTAGTTCCCGCCGACCGCCATCCCCTGCGTCCGCAAATCCCGGTCAAGCCGCTCCCACGTCGTGTAAGCCGGCACCTTCACCGCCGTCACCGTCGGCGACGGCGTCGCCCCCTCCGCCGGGAACAGCTCCAAATCCATCTCCCGCACCCGCTCCCGGCAATAACGGGCCATCCGCTCGTGGCGCGCCACGCAATTCTCCACCCCCTCCTCCACGACCAGCTCGCACGCCCGCTTCAACTGCGCCGTGCCCTGCCAATAAGGCGTGTACGGGAAATAACCCGTCTCCGCCGCCGTCCGGAAAGGAGCCAGCGCCTCGTACCCCTCGTACCCCACCTCCCGCACGGCCTCCCAGGCCGCCTCGCTCACCGACAGGAACGACATCGCCGCCGGCGCCGACAGGCACTTCTGCGACCCGCCCAGCGCCAAGTCCACCTTCCACTCGTCGACCCGCACGTCCGTCCCCCCCACGCCCGACACCACGTCCACGCACAGCAACGGCACCCCGAGCCGCTCCTTGATCTCCCCCACCTCCCGCACGGGATTCATCGTCCCGCTCGGCGTCTCGTTCTGCACCATCGTGATCATCTTCGGGCGGAACTCCCGCACGGCCCGCTCCACCCGCTCGAAATCCCGGAGCGTCTCGTCGTCGCCGAACGCCTCCAGCCGCGTCTCGCAGCCGATGGACCTCGCCATGTCGGCGAACCCCTCGCCGAACAGCCCCGTCGACAACGCCAGCACCCGGTCGCCCGCCCTCAGCGTGCTCTTCATCGCCGTCCACAGCCCCAGCATCCCCTCGCCCGTCTGAATCACCACGCGGCTCCTCGTCCGCATAATCTCCTGCAGCAGGCGCTCCGTCTCCAAATACAGCGACACATACTCCGGCTCCAAATCGGCCGAGCCGAAATCCAACGCCCCCGCGTTCAAAATCTCCCGGGGCACGCTCACCGGTCCCGGCACCATCGGTATCAAATACTTTTCCATATTCTTTACAAAACTTTATCTGTCAACATTTCCTTCAACGGCATTCTCCCGTATCCAGCTGGACCAGGACCGTCATATGTCACGCAAATGTATAAAGAAGATTTAAAAAACAATCACACCGCCCCCGAAAAATCACCGCACACCGACACCGCCCCCCCCGACGTCGCCCCCGCCAAACCTCGCCCCCCTCCTCCTCTATTGCTCTCTGCGGAACCGCGTTTCCTCGTGTCCAAAATATCCTGTAAATGCTCCTTCGTGTGTTCAGTCATAAATCCTTTTTTCGGGTTTGGTTCACATTCTCTTTCAAATAACTATTCTCCTTTTTTCCGTCAAGAATAATGGCCTTCCCCATACAAAACGACATCCCTTCTTGAATTAGCATCCTCCCATCTTGCTCTAAAACCACACCGCACGAAATCAGTCAATATTCCAATATGCAGATGGATCTCCATCGAAAAGCGTGTCAATCTCGTCATCACTATATCCTTCAACGTCTTGCGCCCAGCTTCCATTATAGCGGTCATAAGTTTCCTCCTCGTAATCACTCGCCACATCATCTTCGTACTCATACTTCTCGTCCTCATCAAAAGCCGAGTCACATTCATAATCCACATTCCTCTTAATATCAAGGGGAATCGGCAAGTGAGGAAAAAACTCCCGTATCTCTTCTATCACCCTCGGAGCAATCACAAACGAGGGAATATGACTTAGGCACCAATAAAAATAACTGGGATTGTTTGCCAACACTTCTTCCAAAGTATACGACTTATACCGTCCGAAGGAAAATGTGTCGGCAATCGTCCCAAAATAATACCGCAATCCCATATATTACTTATCTTTAGGAAATAATGGCATCAAATCATCCGGTCCTTTAATCATATACTCCAGCTTTCCACTCTTCGGACTAATAAACGAACACAGACATACGAACGAATCAGAAATTCCAACCACCCGCTTTTTCCTATAAAAAGCAAATTCGTTTGGTCGAAGGACGTAATGGAGGGAACTGCCGGCTTCCAAGAAAAGTCCAGAGTCCAGCATCTTTTTTCTCAACTGTTCGACACTAACCGACGGTCTTACTGCTTGCAGATATTTAAAAAAGTCTTTTTTGATATCATTTGGAATATTCAGTATTTTGACGAAAGGATCAATATAACATTCCCCCAAAGTTCCGATACAGTCCGCCACAGGCAAATATTCCCATAAACGCTCACCCTTCCCGTTCCAACGTGTCACTCTTATTTGGGAAACACCCACAACGGGTTGATCGAACACATGTAAAAAATCATTCCCCAAAACCTCGTCACTTGGCAAAGGAACAAAACCGACAATCTCCATATCCTCCACTAATCCTCCCATTGTCCTTACATTGAGCCCACTCTTCATCTCTTGGCTCTCTCGTAACAAATCAGATATTGTATTCATTATGTATATGATTTAAACAGTCATTAACTTTCATTTTCCTTCAACAGGCATAAAACTGATTGAGTTTTATGCCTGTTGATTGTAACATGGCAAAACGAACGCATTCCATATTGTTGAACATATTGTAAACTATCGGCAATTCGCTAATTATTAATATCAAACACTTTACTGACAAATTTGTATGCTCTTTTTTCTCCTGTTATCGGGTGCGTCCAATCGGCATTCTTGGGAATGGATATGACGATAATGGCGCACTTGTAACAAATGTCTTCACCATCTATTTTATCGTAAAAATCTTGGTCTGTCAAAGACACTCCATTCATGATATAAGGTAGTCCTGTCCATTTGAAATCAATCTTAGCCTTCCCATAATCATTCTTGTAAATCCTCACATCAGAGACAACCAAAATAGACTCAGATGGTTGCGTCACAGCTTTCAATTCATCTTCCTTCAAGTACGAGTAACCATTGTTCCAAAAACCATGATAACCATACTCATCATAAGCTTGTAAAAGTCTTTCCATGGACCCAGTGCCAACTTTTTTGCAAGAATGATTGTCAATCACCCAATTTTCCTTTTGCACGCCCTGCGGCATTGGGCGACCGTCAAACTCTATCACGTCAAGAGGTCTGGCAAAATCAATCTCATGTCCTTGCACCGCACCAGAATTACCGTCGTCTTTAACTATGCGTATCCATTCTTTAGGGTTGTCCAAGTCTATGCCTCCCGGGCATAGTCCTCCATTTTTGCAACTAACAGCAAGAAGCAGCACTCGTTTTCTCATTACAAATTTCCTCCAAACTTAATGTGATTCCCATATTTCTCAAGAAGCAGCTCGCTAAGCACTCTCCTATGACACTTTTCGTTTGTGGGCTCAGAACAAAGCAACACAACGTTCTCATACTTTCCAAACTCTTCCACGAAATTGGAAATGTGTGATTTGGTTTCAAGTTGTTTTCTGTACGCTTCCTCAAACAACTTGTAATCCTTGCTCATAGGACAAGACTTGTCTCTGACCTCTTTCAGCAGCTCCTTGGTTGGCGCCAAGTCTACACGATGTTTGTATTCGCACCCATTTGCCAACTCCGAAAGAAAAAACGGCAAATCTTTCTCAAACGCAAAACGCGACAACTGGCCGTTAGGGTTGAGACGCACATCCACAAGGCAATCAATCTTATTTGCCTTGATGATTCCAAAAAACTCTTTCGCTGTTTTTTGTGTGAAGCCAATGTTGAATAGCTTAATCATAGTCCTCGTTTTTATTATTCTTATAGTTAAACCTTTTCCATCCATGCAAGAGATTCCAATACCTATCGCAGAAATCATCGAGCTTCTCTTGTTCGGTTGCTCCGAAATAATTGTCAAGGATGTCATTTTTGAACATCTGGTTCAGCAAATGTTTCTTCACGCACACATACTCCTCAAGCTGTCTGTTCAAGTCGTAATTTGACATATAGCCAATACAGCCATCCGCTTTCTCGATGATGTGTCTCACTTCAAGCCAATCACCGAATCTTTCTTCAAGTGCTTTACTCACCAAGAAATATCTGTGGCAGTCCATCGGATTCTTCTCGCTACACATCAGGCACAACGTGAAATCTTTGTCGTAGGCCTCTTCAATACGTTTTAATCCACTTGTAAAATACTCATCATGCCTAAATTTGTTAAAATCCACTATTTCGTCCGAACCGAGCAATTCCGTTTTCTCCGGACGGTAGCTTTTGGGAATGGGAAAGCACTTTTGTTCGAAGAATATGTCCGATGCCTTAGAAAAAACCTCCTGTCGGCTGTCGGCCTTGGCTCCAATCTCGGGCATATTCATGTATGGCACGCCAAGGTGCTTTCCAGCAATCCTCATATTGTCGGCATTGCATTGTGGATATTGCTTGGAAAATGGCACAGAACGCACATCCACCAGGAAGCTTATACCATACCTTTTTAAAGTGTCAAACAACTTCTCGATGTCAATGGTATTGCCTTGTTGAAACAAGGTATACCCCACTGTGTATATGTATTTCTTATTCATCGCAATATTCTTTCAAATTGGTGTTAGATGACATATCATTCAACAATTGGATGTCAGGGATGAAGCGCAGACTTCCATTACCGTCAATCTTCACAAATCCGCTTTTATACTTTTCTATCAATTCAACCACTTTTTTATTATCACCTGTATCATTGAAGGCAAATGTTATTGGTCGTCCATTCGACAAAGCGAGGAGGTATCTCAAGATATATTCCTCAAGTCCTATTTCGAAGTATCTGCAGCTGATGGCCCAGTTCAAAACGTGTACCCCTTGTTCGTTATCCGTGTAAGTTATAGTGGAACATATATCCAAATTTTCCCCATTATCTTTATACAATTCAAAGAACAAAGACTTGCAGCCCTCGTAATTTCCTTTCTTCTCAGCAAACCTAAATTGATTGGACTTTTTATAAAGACGCGTAGCCTCCACATGGTTTACGTCATCACTAACTTTGACGGATAGTTGTGGGAGATAATTTTTCTCACGCTCTTGTTGTAAAACTTTATACAGTCGTTTACGGTTTCTTGACTTCAACGAAAGCTCAAATCTGTCAAAGAC
>CALUHX010000104.1 GCA_944320555.1 uncultured Butyricimonas sp.
TGGCATGTGAAATGAAAAACTAAGCTCATTTACACATGCCGACTTATATTTTTTGAACATTTACTGAATGTCCCTATCTCATCGGTGGAAAGCCCGGTGTATTTGGCGATTGTCTCCGGAGGAAAGCCGTCGACCTTCATCTTTCGGGCGGTCGCCAACCGATTGATTCGTTCTCCTTCGGCCAGACCTTCCGCCTTTCCTCTTTTCAAGCCCTCCGCCTTTCCTTTCTCCAAGCCTTCTGCCAAACCTTCTGCTCGACCTTCCGTCCGACCTTCCTTGTAGCGTCGCTCCACGCTGTTCACCAAAGTGCACTCCATGCGGATGGTGTCCCAGAACTTGTCATACCCCAACAGCTCCGCGTCGGTGAAAGCGGACTCCTCGATTTCCGTCACCGCCTTGCGGATGTCGGGGTTTGCGAGCAGGTCCTCCGGCACATTGCGCGTCTGGTCGTTGATTTCCGTCAGATAACGAAGCCAAAGCACCTGCATCTTCCGCTCGCTGTAAGAGTGAGGCGTGAACTTGGGCAACTCCACGAACACCAAGTGCAAACCGTCAATCACCTTGTCGGGACGCTCGCTGTGGACCATGTGGTAATAATGATAATACTCCCCCATGTCCGGCTCAAAAATCTCGTTCACCAGATTCAGCGAGTACACCGGCTCCAGCAGCTTGTAGTCCCTCCCCTCACCCAACTGGCGCACGTAGGCTTTCGAGGCGTCGAAGAACACCCGACGCTTGAACTCCTTCGACCAAACCATCTGCATCTCCACGATGAACTGCCGCCCCCGGTTGTCCTTGCAGCGCACGTCCACGATGCTGTTCTTCCGCAGGGGGTTGTCCGGAACCATCTCCGCCGGGAGGTATTCCACTTCCGTCACCGCCTCGTCCGCGCTTTCAAACGGAAGCAGGGCGTTTAGCAAACTGATGAGCAAGTCCTTGTGCTCGCCGAACACCTTTTTGAAAGTCAAGTCCGCTTTGGGGTCCAAGTATCTCATAACCGTCTCGTTTTTAGTTTCCTCCCGCAAATATACGCAAACTTTTCAACTCGCACAAACCGCACCGGCAACAAATCCGAGGACGACGGGGAGAGACCCACGGCTCTTTCATTTAAAAATGCTCTGAATTTTCAATGTTCGTGAGCAGTAAGCGGTTAAAAGCAAGCCTCTACTTCATCCAACAAGGCATTTCGTATATATCCCAAAGGCTAATCTTGTGTAAATGCAAATTATTCAAGTTGTTGCTAAACAATGCCAAAGTTAAATGAAAGAGCCGTGGGAGAGACCGGGAGCAGACGCATGCAAGTCGGACTCAGAGGCAGTAAAAAACGCACTTTGGCGCACAAGCCACCCGGCATACAAAAAAGAGGAGTGAATGTTTGATTTTCTTTAATCCGTTTCTATATTTGTGGGACAAAATCATTCGGACAGGCGGACCGATTCGTTCAACACTCAACAAAGGGACCATGGAACAGGACAATTTCATCGAGCAGATTAACGGGAAATCGCCAAAAGCATTCCACGATTTGTTTCAAGATTACTACAAAACCTTGGTCCATTACTCCATGCAATACGTGAAAGTGTTGGAGGACGCAGAGGATATCGTGCAGGACCTGTTCGTGCGCCTGTGGGAAAACGACGCCAAATACGAGTCGTTGAACAGCCTGCAAACCTACCTCTACACGTCGGCCCGCAACGCATCGTTGGATTTCTTGAAGCACAAGGAGGTGGAAAAGCGGTACGCCGACCACGCCATGCGGCAGGACGAGGCGGACGAGGATCCGGACATGAAAGTGCTGGAGGAAGAATTATACCGCACGCTGTGGCAACACGTGGAGGAATTGCCGCAACGGCGGAAAGAGATTTTCAAACTTTATCTGGAGGGTAAAACGGAACGGGAAATCGGGGAACTGCTGGGCGTGTCCGCCGAGACCGTGAAGACCGCCAAGAAAGAGTCCGTGCGTTATATCCGCCAACGCATGGGGAAACTGTTCGCACTGCTCTGTCTGTTGGACGGAGGAAAATTTTTCGCCGGTTGGTGATTTTTTCGATTTTCCAATCCCCCGTTTCGAGGGTCTTGTCGTTCTATAAGTAAAAGCACGATCATGAACGAGGAGTATCAAGAGATATTGGAACTGATGAGACGCCGCCTGTTGGATGATGAGACGCCGGAGGGGAAGGCAAAGTTGGACGCCTGGCTCAAGGAAGACGAAGCGAGGCGGGCATTTTTCGAGCGCACACGCCGGGGCGAAGGCCTGCGGGAGCGGGAGGAACTGTTCGCCCACATCCGGGAAGCAGAAGCCCTAAAACGTTACGACCGCCGCATCGGCTACCGTCCCGGAATACGACTCGTGATATGGCTGCGGGCGTGCGCAGCCATCGCCGTCGTGGCAATCGGCGCGGGACTGTGACTATGGCAGGAAACGCCAATCCCCGAAACGCCGACGCAGACAACCGAACTGTTGGAAAGGGCACAGGTCCGGCTGAGATTGGCATCCGGCGAAGAAATCAGCCTGACAAAAGAGGAGGCGGCCCAAAAAATCTTCCAAGGCGAGGGCGTGACGACCACCAACCAGGCGGGCAACCTCATCTATGCGGACAACGCCGACCGGGACACCACCCTTCGCTACAACGAACTGCTGACCCCGAAAGGATGCGACTACCGGGTGACGCTTGCCGACGGCAGCCGGGTGTGGCTGAGCACGTTCTCCCGCCTGCGCTATCCGGTGGCTTTCCACAGGGAGGAGCGCATCGTGTATCTGGAAGGCGAAGCCTATTTCGAGGTGGCGATGGACTCCGCACGCCCCTTTATCGTGCGGACGGAGGAGGCCAGCGTGCGGGTGTACGGGACAGAGTTCAACGTGAAAAGCCGGGACGACGGACAGCTCCGGACGGTTTTAGTGAAGGGAAGCGTGGGCGTGACCATCGAGGCGACGGGTGAAGAACGGATGTTGCGGCCCAACCAACTGCTGACCTACGACCGGGCGACGGGCGAGGCGAGCGTGCAGGAAACGGACGTGTATCCCCACATCGCCTGGCGGTTCAACGAATTTGTTTTCTACGACGAACGACTGGAGGACATCATGGAAGAATTGTCGCAGTGGTACGACACGGAGGTGTTCTACACGAGCGAAACGGCCAAAAACGCCCGCTTCACAGGAATCATTCCCCGCTTCGAGGAGGTTGGGAAGGTGCTTTACTTCATCGAGGAAACGGGCACCGCCCGATTCCACACGAAAGGCAAAACCATCACCGTGAGTGAGTTTTAAAATAAAACCGTAAGTTGCGCCAACAACTTACGGCAGATAACGGATGCATTGCGCATTCAATGTTTAATAGTAATCATCAAAAGTATGAAAAGAATTAGGAAATTGTTAGATTTTCCGGGATTTTCGTGCCTTAAAAAAATGAAAATCCCACGGGTCGGAAAGGCCCTGCTTGTGGCAATCCTATGCGGAATGCCTTGGATTACCTCCGCACAAACGCAGCGGGTGACGGTGGACGTAACGGAAGCCGACGCGCAAACCGTGTTCACGCAAATCAAGGAACAGACAGGATTGAACTTCGTCTACAACGCCGACCAATTGCGGATCCTGCCGCGGATGACGCTTCGCATGGAGAATGCGACGGTGGACGCCGTGTTGGCGCAAATGTTCAAGGGCACGGCCTTTGAATACCGCTTTGAGGAGGGAATCGTGATTGTGAAGAGGAATACTCAAGAAGTAAAACAATCGGTAACGGTATCAGGACTCGTGACCGACAAGGCCAACCTGCCGCTACCGGGGGTGACGGTGCAGGTGATGGGCACTTCCGCAGGCACGGCCACCAAAGAGAAAGGGCGGTTTTCCATCACGTTGCCCATGACGAAGGGGAAACTGCGCTTCTCGTTCGTGGGCTACAGAAGTCAGGAAGTGGAGTTCTCGGCGACAACGGACTCGCTGCGCATCACGCTGGAAGAAGAAGCGACGAATATCGACGAGGTGGTGGTAGTCTCCACCGGTTACATGCGGCTGCCCAAGGAGCGGGCCACCGGCTCGTTCGGCGTGGTGACGGCCAAGGAGCTGGAGAAGCGTCCCAGCCCAAACATTGTGAATCGATTGGAAGGGATAGTGCCCGGCGTGTATGTGTCGCTTGCAAATTCAGACATGACATTTTTGTACGACACGGAATATGCGACCGGCAATCAAGACGAGATGAATGAGTTATCCATAGGAGTTCGAGGAAACAGTGGATTGTCAATCAATAGCCGTCCGTTGATCGTCGTAGATGGGTTTGTGACAGAGTTTGAATTGAGAGATTTAAACCCGAATGACATTGAATCCATTACCTTCTTGAAAGATGCGGCAGCAGCTTCTATCTGGGGAGCTCGCGCGGCTAATGGAGTGATGGTTGTCGAAACGAAGAAAGGCAACAAGGGAAAAGCCTCGGTCAGCTTCGGCATGAACATATTGGTGTCCGGACAACCGCGATTCAACACGCTGCCCATCATGAATTCCGCACAGATGATTGATTTCGAGAGAGAATTGGTAGAAGGGAATTATCTCTATCGTCCCACTGTGTCAAGTTATTCCGGAGGAGATCCTGTCACTCAAGTAGCCGAGTTGCTCTTCGATATGAAAGACGGTACCGTTTCGGAAGAGGATGGCGAGGCGATGTTAGCGGAACTGGCTTCCCGAGAAGCTTATGCGGATGTGAAAAAGTACTTGTTACAAGCTTCGAGCAGCCAATCATACAATTTGTCGTTTAGCGGAGGAACAGATTATATGACTTATTTCCTCTCCGCATCGTACGCTAGAGAAAAATCGAATACCGTAGGGAATAACGGAGAACGCTTTACGTTTACAAATAATTTGAATTTCAAACTATTGAACTGGGCGACTTTAAGATCTAGCATAAAAGCGACATTATTTAATCTTAATTATAGTGACTTAGGACTCAGCGTCATTCAGCCTTCGGTTGGCGGGTTGCCTTTAATGCCTTATGACCGTCTTGTGGACGATGAGGGAAACCATGTTAAGTATGCCAAAGATTATTACGAGGACTTCCTTGCACAAAGAGAAGAAATGGGGTATTTAGACTGGCATTACGACTATCTTGACGAGTTGGAAAATATGGACAAAAGTCGTCAAGAACAAGACATTAGCCTCAATGTAGGCTTAAACATCCCGATCCCCGGAGTCAAAGGATTGTCATTTGACGGGTCGTTCATGTACGAGTTGTCGAACGTGAGAGTGAGAGAACATTATAACGAGGAGTCATATTATGCCCGCAACACATATAACTATGGAACTTATTACGATTCATCGGATGGCACGCTAGAGCATAACATCGCAGACGGAGGTATTTTGCGGTTACGGACAGGAAGGGAAAGAAATTTTAATATCCGTTGGCAGGCAAACTATGATAACACCATCGCAGACATTCATCAGATAGTCGTTTTGGCGGGTATCGAATTGCGGGAAACCCGGTCATGGTCCAATAGCGTCAATTATTATGGTTACGATGAGAACACTTTGCTGGGTGACAGCAGCGTGGAGAATCCTTATCAGAATGTTTTCGGCGGAACGAGTAGCACCCTGCAGAACGGAAGCGCCGAAACTGATTACCGCCGTCATTATTTGTCGTATTACGGAAACATGTCTTACACATTGATGCACAAGTATGTGTTGAGTGGTAGCGTGCGTTATGACGATTATAACAATTTCGGGCTTGATCGGAAATATCGCGCAACTCCGTTATGGTCTACCGGCTTGGCGTGGCATCTCGGAGAGGAGGAGTTCATCCGCAATATAGAGTGGATAAACCGATTGACATTCCGCTTAACGTTTGGATATAATGGCAACATCAGCTCGGGTGGCAATCCGTTCACGACCATCACTTTGCAAGGCTCGGACGCATTCACGGAAGAAACGACAGCCAATATATCAAGCGCAGCAAATCCCGCCATCCGTTGGGAGAAAACAGGACAATTGAATTACGGTTTGGATTTTTCATTACTGAACGGCCGTTTGTCCGGTAGCATCGAATGGTACAACAAATATTGCCGAGACTTGTTCGCCACTTATTACATCAACCCCATATTCGGAGCGAACGATTCCCAAGGCTATGCTTTATCCCGCAACGGGGCGAAGATGAACGGCAAGGGATTGGACTTGTCGTTGGGAGGTTATCCTGTAAAAAGCAATAGTTTTACATGGAATACCCGTCTGAATTTTTCTTACAATACGGATAAAGTGATATCCTCGCCTTACGGGTTGTCGGATACGTTTTGGGCCTATGGCGCCGGTTCTGGGACCTCGATAGAAGGCTATAGCGTGGGAAACTATTGGGCCTACCGCTGGGCAGGATTGGACGAGGAGGGATATTCTCAAATTTATAATGCCGCAGGAGATATTATTTCGTATGACGAGGACATCACGAACGATGACTTGGTTTATGTGGGCACGACAACTCCACGATACTATGGCGGATTCTTCAACACGTTTACGTATAAAAAACTTTCGCTCTATGTGGGTATCACCTACAAATTCGATTACATTTTCCGCAAACCGAGTTTATCGCAGTTGGTCATAGGAAATTGGGGAGCTATCAATTATGACATTAGTGAAGACGTAGCTTATCGTTGGAGGGAGCCTGGCGACGAGGAAATCACCAATGTGCCAAGATTGGGAAGCGTGGCAACTTCCGATAGTTTCTACCGTTACTTGGGCGCAGACATCCACATTTTGGATGGCGACCATATCCGCCTGAGGGAAGTGTCGTTAAGCTACGAGTTACCAGCCAAATGGTTAAACAAATTGCGAATAAACAGCGGCTCGTTTGACCTCACTGTCACCAATTTAGGCTTGATATGGAAAAAGAACAATCAAGGCATTGACCCGGACTTTGTTCCAAACTCCACCAGCTTGAAAATGGCACCTACTCCATCATATAATTTCTCGTTAAATCTTAATCTGTAAAGTTATGAAAAGAGCAGTACTAATATTATTGGGAATTTCCTGCATGTTTACGGCATGTTCGGATTGGACGGAAATTCGGACGAAAGGTTCTTTGGTGCCAGGAGAAGTAGAGAATTATCGATATATAGTTCATAACACGAACATTTTCCGCCGGACTTTCTCGTGGCAAGATATCGCATCGGACGATGCTTATGTTTATGACGAGACACAGCAGACAGACCTCGTCGCTTTGGGAGACAACACAAAATACACGGCCTATTACACATGGTCGCAAGAAATTTATGATTTGACAGAATCTGACACAGATTTTGAGCAGGCTTATCGAGCAATATATTATAGTAACGTGGTCATCAACGAAGTCATGGACAGCGAGGGAGACGAGGAGGAGAAACAAGAAGTGCGGGCGGAAGCTCTCGTTTACCGGGCAGAAGCCCACTTGGCCTTGGTGAATATGTACGGAAAGCCTTATCGTGCAGAAAGTGCAAGCACGGATCAAGGCGTGCCCTTGATGACCGAGCCAAGAGTGGAAGGCTCTTTGCCGCAAGCCACGGTGTCCGAAGTTTATGACCAAATAATCGACGACTTGACGGAGGCCATCCCTTATTTGCCGGATTTACCGGAACACACCTTTTACCCAAGCAAATGCGCCGCTTATGCTTTTTTGGCACGGGCTTATCTTTATATGGGAGATTATGACAATGCCCAAGCAAATGCCGAATCCGCTTTGGGATTGCAAGATGGCCTGGAGAATTTGAATGACTATTATGGCGGCGACACTTACCCCGACGCATTGGAGGACCGGGAGGTAATCATGGCCAAAATGGTATCGAACCGTTTTAGACCGTCTTCCGCAAGCTCATCTTCATCTTCGAGCGCAGCCGGATATCTTGTATTGAACGAAGATTTACTGAGTCTTTTTGACCAAGAGAACGATTTGCGCTATTTGTTTTTCACAGCTCCAATCTCTGACTACTCCTCCCGTTACGTGGAAGGACGGGTTTTCCGACGTGAGGATTTTTATGATTCATCGAGGGGAGAAGGACGCAATATGGGACCTTGCGTTCCGGAAATGATGCTTATCCAAGCGGAATGCCTTGCGCGAAGCGGTGATTACACAGAAGCAATAGAAATCATTAATCAATTACGCAGTCATCGTTTTCTCTCTGGCTCTTCCTATGAATTGTCCGCATCGAATGCGGTGGAGGCTTTAAGGATTGTTCTGGAAGAACGCCGAAGGGAATTGATGTGCCATGGCTTGCGCTGGTTCGATCAACGGCGTTTGGAAAACGATGAAAACTTCCCGACCCAAACCGTTACTCGCATTTTGGGAGAAGACTCCTATACGCTTGCTCCAGAAGATGTGAATTACACATTTCAAATCGGAGATTACTATTTAGTCATCCCTTAAGAATATCTTTATTTATTGTTATTCAGTAAATTAATTGATAAAAGTATTTGTTAAATCTGCAAG
>CALUHX010000105.1 GCA_944320555.1 uncultured Butyricimonas sp.
TAAAGATACAAAAAAGCCAGCTAACTCGCAATGAATTAGTTGGCTAATTTTATACTATTTCTTGAATATCCCTACCTTAGGGGGAGAGTTTGCGGAGCAAAGTTATTCCGCTGAATCTCATTGCTCCGCAACTCCTCCCCTAAGATAGGGGTGGTGGCGGCGGAGCCCCCGGAGGGGTATTGTTTCGACACAGCCCCGCCCGCGAAGCGGACGAAGGAATATGAATAGCTATTTTAACACCCCCTCTTTTATTCTTCGCTTATTGCAACTTCTCAAGGATGCGGCGCATGCGGGCAAGCGTTTCCTCTTTGCCGAGAATCTCGATGATGTCGAACAAATGCGGACCGTCGGCGGAGCCGATAATCGCCAAACGGAAAGGGCTCATCACTTTGCCGAAACCAATCTCTTTCGTGGCGGCCCACGCTTTCACGGCCTCTTCCGTGGCGGGCGACGTAAATTCTCGCAGTCCCTCGAGCACTCCGGTCAGCTCTCTCATCAAGTCGGGAGTCCCTTCTTTCCAAAACTTCTTCACGCCCTTTTCCTCGTAAGCCTGAGGGGCCTTGTAGAAATATTGGGAGGAGTCGTAAATATCCTTCACGAAATTGGCGCGCTCTTTCAACAGACGGCAAATCTTCTCCAACTTGCCTTTTTCGCAGGCGATGCCGTCCTTCACAAGGAACCCGTTCAACAACTCCGCCAACTCGCTATCCGGCTTTTGCACCAGATATTTGTGGTTGAACCATTTCGCCTTGTCCGGATTGAAACGGGCTCCGGATTTGTTCACCCTGTCCAGCGTGAACAGCTCGCACAACTCCTCCAAAGTGAAAATTTCCTGGTCCGTCCCCGGATTCCACCCCAACAGGGCCAACATATTGATAAACGCCTCGGGGAAATAGCCGTCTTCCCGATAGCCGTGCCACTTCTCTCCGGTGTCCGGGTCGGTGAACTCCATCGGGAACACGGGGAACCCCATCTTGTTCCCGTCGCGCTTGCTGAGTTTCCCGTTCCCCACAGGCTTCAATATCAAAGGCAGATGGGCGAACTCCGGCATGGTGCCCTCCCAACCGAACGCCCGGTACAGCAACACGTGCAAAGGCAATGAAGGCAACCATTCCTCGCCCCGAATCACGTGGGAGATTTTCATCAGATGGTCGTCCACGATATTCGCCAGATGGTAAGTGGGCATGCCGTCCGACTTGAAAAGCACCTTGTCGTCGAGCAAAGAGGTATTGAAACGCACCTCGCCCCGGATGATGTCGTGCAACACCACCTCCTCGTTCTCCGGCATTTTAAAACGAATCACATAATTGGCGCCGCTCTCCAGCAAGGCTTCCACCTCCTCCCCGCTCATGGTCAGGGAATTTTTCAATTCCTTGCGGGTCTCGGCGTTGTACATGAACGTCTTTCCCTGGCTCTCGCATTCCTTACGCTTCTGGCCCAACACTTCCGCCGAGTCGAAAGAATAATAGGCATGGCCGGACTCCACCAATCGCAAGGCATACTGCTTATACAACGGCTTGCGCTCGCTTTGGCGGTAAGGGCCGCACTCGCCTCCGACTCCAACCCCCTCGTCGACCGTGAGCCCGCACCATTTCAACGACTCGACAATATATTCCTCGGCCCCCGGCACATAGCGTGTCTGGTCCGTGTCCTCTATTCTTAACAAGAAATCCCCCCCGTGGCGGCGGGCAAACAAATAATTAAAAAGCGCCGTGCGCACTCCTCCAAGATGGAGAGCCCCCGTGGGACTGGGAGCAAATCTCACTCTAACTTTTCGATCCATCGTTATTCTCAATTTATACTACTCGTCAAAAACACTGTCGTCAACCGGTTCCGACGGGGCGGCCGTGTTTTCTTGCGCTATCTTGTTGCGGATTAACTCTTTCGCATAGCGAATCGCATATCGCTCCGCATCCGCTTTGGCAAAGAAGCCGCTTTCTATTTTTTCGGCATAGCTGAACTGATTGTTCGGCCCCTCCGTCAGCAGGTAAAGGGTAAAATTCGAATGCCGGTCCTGACTTTTGCTTGTCAAGCCGAACCACATTTCGTACACGTGATTGCCGACATATATTTTCCGACTAAATTTATACATCACTTCGTGTTTTTACGTGGCATTTTGAAATTCAGCACCGTCACCGCGACGGCAAGAGCCGCCATTGCTGCGACGTTGATATACACCGCCGTCCTGTCGCCCCCGTTCAGCAACGACAACACGCTTGAAACCATAATCAAGAAAGCCGCCAATATCAACAAATATCTGACTATTTTCATACAAACATATTTTATTGCAACAAGCTATTTCTCACCGGATTGGCGTAAATGTCCAAGAATATCCCGTTCAACACGGAGCGATTCCCCGGCAATTTGTCCAACTTTTGGGTCATCATCTGAATAAACCTCGCCTTTTCCTCGTCGCCATACTTGTCGGCGAACTTGTTCGACCCGTGGACCAAATCGTAGGCGATGTAATTGTTGGGCCACAACTTGAAATTCTTGTGGACCCGCTCGTCGATGATGGCGGCCACCTCGTTTATGCGGTCCCCATGGTTGTCCTTGTCTTCCAAATCGTCCAGTTCCTCATCGAGAGGGGGCGTTATCGCGAAATTCACCCGCCCTTTGTAAGCGGTCAATCCCTCCAGCATGCTTTGCATGTCCGCCGCCGGCGTTTTCACGTATTCTCCGAACGACTTCTGATACAACTCGTTCGTCTTCAGAGCGTCGCACGGCTCCCACTCGTAAGAGATGGAAACCGGAGTGACCCGCAACTCTTTAAAGTTCTTCACGAAATTGGAAGGGCCGCTCATCCGGAACATCTTCAGGAGACTGGGCTGCGTGCGGTCGTCCCCGTTCTTCGTGCGCCCCTCTTTTTGTGCGATCCACACGGAATCCTTGTTCTCCGATATGACATCCCTCAAGTAATGGGAACGGAGATTGGCGCTGCTGATCATGTCACGCACGGGCAATCCCCGCTCGATGATGAAACAGGCGTCCAGCTTCACAAGATCCGTCACCCAGTCGTTAATCAGCAAGTTGCTGCCAATCGCGGCCTCGCAATAATGACACCCTTGGCGGCGCAACATGATATTCAGAATCGCGGAGTCCAAAATGATGTCGCGGTGGTTGGTGATGAAAAGATAAGAGGTGTCCTTGTCCACATGCTCCAATCCGGTGACCTCTATCGAGTCCGTCGTGTCCGCCAACAATTTCTCGACAAAAGGGCCGAAGAAACGCGCCTGGAACTCGTCCCGCGTCGCGATTCCTTTCAACCTTTCGGAAACAATGTCCTTCCGGGCCCCCGTCATTTGAGAGAACAAATCAAGGAACTCTTCAGCCTGACGCAGACGCTCCACGGCGGCCGGAACCTCCTCTCCTATATAAGGTCTGATACTTTTGAATTGTGTATCTGATGTCATATTTTCGCCTTAAAGATTTTCAATCACGTGACAAAGATAGCGAAAATGTTTTAGAGTTGACTCCTCGAGGCCCTTATATTAACAAGAAAGAGGCCGTTCTCCCTTCCGGAAGAGGCAGCCCCGCTATGATTGAGTTGAAAAAAACGGTCATTTTCTGCCCGGATAAATCTCCAAAGCCTTTGCCAAGGTCTCCATCGCCCCCCTCAGTTCCTCTATTTTGAGCACGTAAGCGATTCTCACCTCGTCTTTCCCCAGCCCGGGCGTGGAATAGAAGCCGCTGGCGGGGGCCACCATGACCGTCTGCTTGTTGTACTCGAACTCCTCCAACAGCCATTGGGCGAATTTGTCGGCGTCGTCCACCGGCAATTTCACCACGGCATAGAACGCGCCTTTGGGCATGGGGCAAACAACGCCCGGCATTTTGTTCAACGCCTCGACCATGAAATTGCGCCGCTCGATATACTCGTTGTAGACATCCTTGAAATAGTCGGCCGGAGTGTCCAACGACGCCTCCGCCAAGATTTGGCCGATAGCGGGAGCGCACAAACGCGCCATGCCGAACTTCAGGGCCGCCGTCATCACCTCCTTGTTGCGGGTGACAATCGCGCCCACGCGCAAGCCGCATTCGCTGTATCTTTTCGACACGGAATCAAAAAGAATCACGTTCTGCTCGATACCTTTCAACTGCATCGTGGAGAAATGTTTCAACCCGTCGTAACAAAACTCCCTGTACACTTCGTCGGCGAACAAATAAAGGTCATGCTTCTTCACGATGGTGGCCAATTGCTCCAACTCCTCTTTCGAATACAGATAGCCGGTCGGGTTGTTCGGGTTCACGATGACGATACCTTTCGTGCGGGGAGTGATCACCTTCTCGATTTCGCCAATCGGGGGAAGGGCGAAATTGTTTTCGATGACGGAAGTCACGGTTTTCACCGTCACGCCGCACATCAAAGCGAAGGCGTTGTAATTGGCGTAGAACGGCTCCGGGATGATAACCTCGTCCCCCGGGTTCAACGTGGACATGAAAGCGATTGTGATTGCCTCGGAACCTCCGGTAGTGACCATGATGTTGGTCTCGTCAATGTCGATTCCGATGTTCTGATAATATTTCGCCAACTTTTTCCGGTAAGAAATGTTCCCGGCGGAATGGGTGTAGGCGATTACCTTCTCGTGGCAATTCTTCAATGCGTCCAAAGCGACCTGGGGGGTCGGGATGTCCGGTTGCCCGATATTCAAATGATATACTTTAATTCCTCTTTCTTTGGCCTTGTCTGCAAACGGAACCAATTTGCGGATCGGCGAGGACGGCATGGCCAGTCCTTTTTCTGATATTTGCGGCATAACGTTTAGTTTTAAAATTCTCCGGCAAATATAAAAAATGTCAGCCGCTTTGTTCCTTTTCCCGCCGCATTTTCTATCGGATTTTTATTAAATTTGTTTCGTGAAAAAATATGCGCACAACGACAACGTCAAACATACTAATTAACGAGACATGGCACGCAAACTTTACCCGATAGGAATTCAAGGATTCGAAACATTACGTCAGTCCAATTTCTACTATGTGGACAAGACTGCATATATCCATCTTTTAGCGACCTCTGGGAAATATTACTTCCTCAGCCGACCACGGCGGTTCGGGAAATCGCTGCTCATCTCCACCCTGGAGGCCTATTTCCAAGGCAAGCGGGAATTGTTTGCAGGCCTCGCCATCGAACAGTTGGAATCGGAATGGGCGGAATATCCTGTGTTACACATTGACTTCAACGCCAAAAACTATCAAAACGCCGAGTCGCTGTACGACATCATAAACAGACACCTCGAAAAATACGAGGCCCTGTACGGGGACG
This sequence comes from uncultured Butyricimonas sp., assembly GCA_944320555.1. GTDB lineage: Bacteria > Bacteroidota > Bacteroidia > Bacteroidales > Marinifilaceae > CALUMT01. The sequence goes on from CALUHX010000105.1 coordinate 5,264, forward strand.
AGAAAAAGAACGAGGCCGTGGAGGAACGTTTTGTCTATCTGATAGAGACCGCACACAAAAAGACGGGGCGGCAGGCGGTGGTCCTCGTGGACGAGTACGACAAGCCCCTGCTCAACACCATCGACAACCCCGACCTGCAGCAGCAATACCGGGACATCCTGAAGGCCTTCTACGGTGTCCTCAAAACCATGGACAACCACATCCGCTTCGTCCTGCTCACCGGCGTCACCAAGTTCAGCCACGTCAGCATCTTCAGCGACCTCAACAACTTGAACGACATCTCCATGGACAACAGATATGCCGGAATATGCGGCGTCACAGAACAAGAACTGCCCGACAATTTCCAGGACGACATCGAAATGATGGCCCGACAGGAGGGCGTTCCCACCGAAGAAATGGCCGCCCGCCTAAAGGAAATGTACGACGGCTATCACTTCTCCAAAAACTCTCCGGGGATATACAACCCCTTCAGCCTGCTGAACGCCTTCTCCAAAAAGGACATCGGCAGCTACTGGTTCTCCACAGGCACCCCCTCCTTCCTCGTCAAGCTGATGAAAAAGGCCGACTACGACCTGCAGAACCTCGACCGCGAGAAGGTCCGGGCGAGCGTCATCAACATGATAGACCCCGTGGCATACGACCCCGTGCCCGTGCTCTACCAAAGCGGCTACCTCACCATCAAGGGATACGACCCACGCTTCAACAAGTACGTCCTCGGCATCCCCAACAGGGAGGTCGAGGAGGGGCTCGTCGACTACCTCCTGCCCTGCTACGCCAACAACGGCACCAAAAGCACCTCCGACGTGGTCGAACGACTCGTCAGAAAGGCGGAGGAGGGCGAACCCGACGAGATGATGCGCTGCTTCCAGGCCCTCCTGGCGGACCTCCCCGGAGACAACTTCCAAGAGACAAGCGAGAGGGGAATCGCCCTCATGGAGCTGAACTTCAGGAACCTCATGTTCCTCGTCAGCAAGTTCGCCGGGCTCTACGTCCGCAGCGAGTACCGGACCGCCACCGGACGCATAGACATGGTAATCCAAACCGACGACTTCACATACCTCATGGAGTTCAAGCTCAACGACTCGGCCGAGGCCGCCCTGGCGCAAATCAACGCCAAGGACTACCTCCTGCCCTTCGCCGCCGACAACCGCCGCCTCTTCAAAATCGGCGTCGAGTTCTCCCACAAGAAACGCAACATCGACCGATGGATTGTCGAGGAATGAAAAAGAATCGGCGTTTTTTACTAAATTTGTTCCATGAAAAAGCGTTCAGGCATGCAACGGCATTGTTAAACCAAAATCAATAAGACATGGCACGCAAACTTTACCCGATAGGAATTCAAGGATTCGAAAAACTACGCGAAAGCGGTTTCTTTTATGTCGACAAGACCCGCTACGTTTACCAGCTGGCTCAATCCCACGGCGTGTATTTCCTCAGCCGTCCCCGACGGTTCGGGAAATCGCTGCTCATCTCCACGCTGGAGGCCTACTTCCAAGGCAAGCGGGAATTGTTTGCGGGGCTGGCCATCGAACAGATGGAATCAGAGTGGGTTGAATATCCCGTGTTGCACATCGACTTCAACGCCAAAAACTATCAAAACGCCGAGTCGTTGTACGACATCATAAACAGGCATCTCGAAAAATACGAGGCCCTGTACGGGGACGAGAAAAAGAACGAGGCCGTGGAGGAACGTTTCGTCCATCTGATAGAGACGGCCCATAAAAAGACGGGCCGCCAGACGGTGGTTCTCGTGGACGAGTACGACAAGCCCCTGCTCAGCGCCATCGACAACCCCGGCCTGCAGCAGCAATACCGGGACATCCTGAAAGCCTTCTACGGAGTGCTGAAAACCATGGACAACCATATCCGCTTCGTCCTGCTCACCGGCGTCACCAAGTTCAGCCACGTCAGCATCTTCAGCGACCTCAACAACCTGAAGGACATCTCCATGAATGCCAGATATGCCGGAATATGCGGCATCTCCGAGCAAGAACTTTTCGACAATTTCCAAGAGGACATCGAGGCCATGGCCACCGAAAACGGTGTCTCGCCTGAGGAAATGGCCACCCGGCTGAAAGAAATGTACGACGGCTACCACTTTGCGGAAAACTCGCCCGGCATGTACAACCCCTTCAGCCTGATGAACGCTTTCGACGATAACAGACTCGGCAGCTACTGGTTCGCCACAGGTACCCCCTCCTTCCTCGTCAAGCTGATGAAAAAGGCCGACTACGACCTGCAGAACCTCGACCGCGAGAAGGTCCGGGC
>CALUHX010000106.1 GCA_944320555.1 uncultured Butyricimonas sp.
ATAAAAACAAAAGTCGCTGATATACAGCGACTTTATTCTAAATGGTTATGATTGGTTACGGTTGTTTAGAAGCCGTCATTTGCCGATGCAAAAATGCTCAAACACGAAACCGAGGATGGCGTCATTGGTAATGGCTCCCGTTATTTCGCCGAGATAGTGGATACACTCTCGGATATCTTGCGCCACGAACTCCCCGCTCAATCCGGAAACTAATCCCTCTAAGCTCCTTCGAATCGCCTCACGTGCAGCAAACAACGCCTCATAATGACGAACATTGCTCACGACCACATCGTCCGCCTCTTGTAGGTCGGCTTGCACGATGTCTACCAAAAACCGTTCCAATTCCGAAACATTCTTCCCGTATTTTGCCGAAAGCGGCATTACCGTTTCTCCCGGTAAAACTGCCGCCACCTGTTTTAACAGCGCCCCCTCGTCAGCCACTCCATCCACTTTGTTCAACAAAACAACCAATCGGGCTCCGGCAGCCAAACTTTCCCGAACCTGTCCATAATAAGGAATAATATCTTCAACACACTTCGTCGCGTCCACAAGCAACAAAACGATCTTGGCTTGTCCTATTTTCGAGAAAGTCCGCTCTATTCCAATCGTCTCCACTTGATCACTCGTATTCCGGATTCCAGCCGTATCCACAAAACGGAAAATCACCCCTTGCAAATTAAGCGTTTCCTCTATTGTGTCCCGCGTCGTTCCCGCCACATCCGAAACTATCGCCCGTTCTTCTCGCAGCAAAGCGTTCAACAATGTGCTCTTCCCCACGTTCGTGTTTCCCACTATCGCCACCGGCACGCCATTTTTTATCACATTGCCAAGCGAAAACGAATCACACAACCGAGTAAGCCAGCCATCTATCCTTAAGGCAATTTCCTTCAATTCTCCCCGGTCCGCAAACTCCACATCCTCCTCCGAGAAATCCAACTCCAATTCCAGCAAAGCAACCAGCCTCAACAACTCCTCCCGCAATTTTGTCAATTCCGAGGAAAAACCGCCCCTCATTTGATTCATCGCCATCCGGTGCGCCGCCGCTGAAGAAGATGCGACCAAATCAGCCACGGCTTCGGCTTGCGTCAAATCCATCTTCCCGTTCAAGAACGCCCTCCGCGTATACTCCCCGGGACGGGCCATCCTGGCTCCGGCATGAATTAACGCCTGCAAAATCCGTTGTTGAATATAAACGGAACCGTGACACGAGATTTCCACAGAATCCTCTCCCGTAAAGGAACGGGGAGAACGAAACACAGTCGCCAACACCTCGTCAATCAACTCCTCTCCCTCCCGAATCTGTCCAAAAAGCACGGTATTAGGCAACGCATCCACCAACCGTTTCCCGGACGGAGAAAAGAATATCGAATCACACAACTCGACACTCTCCTCACCCGACACCCTAATCACGGCGATAGCCCCCATTCCCGGAGAAGTCGCAATCGCACAAATAACTGAATCTTCCTCCATATTGTTTTTCCTTTTCCGCAAAGGTAACCTTTTTCTTGGATAGAAATATTATATTCGCGTGTACATTTCCTTTTCCAAGGAAAATACAATTAACAAGAACTTAAAAAATAGAGACATGCAAGCACTGACAGCCATTTCTCCCATCGACGGGAGATACCGGGACAAAGTAGAATCTTTGGCCAACTACTTTTCCGAAAGCGCGTTAATCCGCTATCGGGTCATGGTAGAAATAGAATATTTCATCTCTTTGTGCGAGATTCCCCTACCCCAACTCAAACAATTCGACCACAAATTATTTGACAATCTTAAGGAAATCTACCTCAATTTCACTATCGACGATGCGCAACGCGTCAAAGACATCGAAAAAATCACCAACCACGACGTGAAAGCAGTCGAATACTTCATCAAAGAAAAATTCGACACCCTTAACCTGCATGAATACAAAGAATTCATCCACTTCGGACTGACATCACAAGATATCAACAACACGGCTGTGCCATGTTCCCTGCGCGATGCCGTGCATGACGTATACTATCCGTTGATTGACGAATTGATTGCCAAATTGGAAGAATTGGCCGAAGAATGGAAAGACGTGCCCATGTTGGCCAAAACACACGGGCAACCCGCATCCCCGACTCGGCTCGGAAAAGAAATCCAAGTATTCGTATACCGACTGACCCGCCAAGTGGAACTGTTAAAGAAAGTGGCTTGCTCCGGCAAATTCGGAGGTGCCACAGGGAATTTCAACGCCCACCACGTCGCATACCCCGAAATTGACTGGACATCTTTCGCCAACAATTTCCTGACCAAAAAACTCAACATCGAACGGGAACAATTCACGACCCAAATCTCCAACTACGACAATTTCGCCGCCGTGTTTGACAACCTGCGTCGCATCAACACCATCATCATCGACCTTGACCGCGATTTTTGGACTTACATCTCGATGACCTACTTCAAACAAAAAATCAAAGCCGGAGAGGTCGGTTCCTCCGCCATGCCCCACAAAGTAAACCCTATCGACTTTGAAAACTCCGAGGGCAACTTAGGCATCGCCAACGCCTTCCTTGACCATTTGAGCAACAAACTACCCATCTCTCGTTTGCAACGGGATTTGACCGACTCCACTGTCTTGCGGAACATCGGAGTCCCTTTGGCCCATACGGTGATCGCTTTTAAATCCACTCTCAAGGGATTGAACAAACTGATCATCAACCGCGCCGCCATAGAATCCGACCTCGAGGAGAATTGGGCCGTTGTAGCCGAAGCCATTCAAACCATCTTGCGGCGGGAAGGATATCCGAATCCCTACGAGACGTTGAAAGCGCTGACCCGCACCAACAACAAAATCACGCAAACCTCCATCGCAGAGTTTATCGACACCTTAAACGTGCCCGCCGAATTGAAAGAACAACTGAAACAAATCACTCCGTTCAACTACACGGGCAGATAATCCCCATGCGTGGAAAAACATCGTCATAGGCAACGGACCCGTCGGGAAATTCCCGACTTCCGTTCCTTGTCCTTTCCAAGCAGACCACAACAAATGAGATTCAACCACAAACGACAAGCATGCGCGATTTCATTCAAATTCTAAAAAGATTCATCCCGCCGTATAAAATGCGGCTCGTGAAAAACATCTTGTACAACATTTTCTCGGCGATTTTCGGTTCCGTATCCTTTGTGATTCTGGTTCCCGTGCTGAACATCCTGTTCGGCCTCGACAAGGAAGTCTGGGAGCCCGTGCCTTTCGCCCTGACGCAAGAAAGCCTGATGCACAACTTCAATTACTACATCACCCTCTGCAAATCGCAATTTTCCCCTCAGACCACCCTGCTCATCGCCGGTGGATTCTTCGCCTTGGCCGCGCTCTTTAAAACAGGTTGCGCCTACATGGCCTCTTACGAAATTATTTACATCCGGAACGGAGTCGTCCGGGATATCCGCAAATTGATTTACCACAAAATCCTGACCCTTCCCCTTCCCTTCTTTTCCGAAGAACGCAAGGGCGACATCATCGCCCGCACCACCGGGGACGTGCAAGAAGTGGAAAACTCCATCATGAACTCGCTGGAAATGTTTTTCCAAAACCCCATACTCATACTCATCTACCTCGCCGCCATGATTTTCATGAGCTGGCAACTCACCCTCTTCGTGCTCGTCCTTCTTCCCGTCATGGGCACCCTCATCGGGAAAGTCGGAAAATCCTTGAAGAAAAGTTCCAAGGAAGGACAGGACAAAATGGGCGAGATCCTCTCCAACATCGAGGAAACCCTCTCCGGCCTCCGGGTCATCAAAGCGTTCAACGCCGAAAAAAAAGTGGAGAGAGTCTTTTCCAACTACAACGAGGACTACCGCCGCATCATGAACCGCCTCATGCGGAGACGTTCTCTCGCCCATCCCATGAGCGAATTTCTGGGCACGATTGTCGTTGTCATCGTCGTGTGGTTCGGAGGAATCCTCATCCTGAGCAACCACCCCGTCATGGAACCGTCCCAATTCATTTCCTACATCGCCCTCTTCTACTCTATCATCAATCCGGCCAAACAATTCTCCACGGCCTTGTACAGCATACAAAAAGGAGCGGCCGCCATGGACCGCATCGACGACATATTAAATGCGCGTTCCTCCATCCAAGAACCCTCGCGTCCCAAGCCCTTGAAAGAATTCAACGACAAAATCGAATACAAAAACGTCCGGTTCGCCTATCGCTCGGACAAACTCGTGCTGAAAAACATCACGTTATCCATCCCGAAAGGCAAGACGGTCGCCCTCGTGGGACAATCCGGCTCCGGGAAAAGCACCTTTGTCGACCTCTTGCCCCGTTTCTATGACGTGTCCGGCGGAGAAATCCTCATCGACGGAACCAACATCAAAGACGTGACCTTCCACGACCTTCGAGAACTGATGGGCAACGTGAACCAAGACCCCATCCTCTTCAACGACACGATATACAACAACATCACATTCGGAGTGGAGCACGCCACGCAAGAACAAGTGGAACAAGCCGCCCGTATCGCCAACGCCCATGAATTCATCATGCAGACCGAGAAAGGTTACCAGACCGTGATCGGCGACCGGGGAGGGAAATTGAGCGGTGGACAACGCCAAAGGCTCAGCATTGCCCGGGCCGTCCTAAAAAATCCGCCCATCATGATTCTCGACGAGGCCACCTCCGCCCTCGACACCGAATCCGAGAAACTCGTGCAGGAAGCCCTCGACAACCTGATGAAAAACCGGACTTCCATCGTCGTCGCCCACCGTCTCTCCACCATCCGCAATGCGGACATGATATGCGTTTTCCACGACGGTGAAATCGTCGAGAGGGGAAATCACGAGGAACTATTGAAACAGAACGGCATCTATGCCAAATTGTATAACATGCAAAATTTCTAACCATGCCACTCGAAGCGAAAGTTTTAGGACAAAACGTAAACTATCCCACGGACTACTGTCCATTGATACTGGTCCCCGTGCCCCGCCGCCTGAACCGGGAAAAATACGACATCAACGACCCCGAGGCCCTGTTCCGGGGATACGACACATGGCACGCCTACGAGGCCGGATTCCTCACCCGGAAAGGCCTCCCCGTGTGCGGCGTGCTCAAAATCGTATATCCTGCGAATAGCCCGAACCTCGTGGAAAGCAAATCCTTGAAATTATACTTGAACTCACTCAATATGACCCGCTTGGGAGACGACGTGCCGTCGGGTATCGAGTCCTTTGTGAAAATCGTCAAATCCGACTTGGAACAAATTCTGGAAACCCGCATTGACATCGTGTTCCACACCCAAGAAACCGTTCCCGAATATGATTTTGACAACTATGCGATTCTTGAAAAACTGCCCGAAGCCGCACAAACCACATTCTCGGAATACACGGAAACTCCCGAACTGTTGGCCGAGAACATGTGCCAAGGCGGTGAAATAAAAGTGGGCAGCCACCTCCTGCGCAGCAATTGTAAAATCACCAAACAACCCGACTGGGGCAGCGTGTTCATCCGCTTAAAAGCCGAACGCTTGCCCGCTCCCATGTCCCTGCTGCGCTACATCGTTTCTCTGCGTGCGGAAAACCACTTCCATGAAGAAATCTGTGAAATGATTTACAAGCGGCTGCACGACCTTTTTCAGCCGGAAATCCTGTCCGTTTCATGCCTATACACCCGCCGCGGCGGCATTGACATCTGTCCCTCGCGAGCCAACCGGGTGGAATACCTTCCGGAAGCCATCCACGACCCGGAAGTTCTATCCCGCAGGTTGTTACGCCAGTAAACAATACAACATAGGCGTCTACCACAAGGGGAATACGTCCACTATCCTCCACTGCGACCAAACGTTTCTCCCGCTCTCTTCCCTTCCAAAGAAAAGAGCAGGAGAAACGTTTGGCGTTATTCACAATTTCTCAATTTCCTCGGCGGAAAGTCTATCAACACATAACATTTCAGCACCACGTTATAGGGGGCATGACGTCCCATATTTCAATCCCGCATGTCAAACCTTGCCACACCGTCCTCGACAAGGAACGACGCAGATTCAACACGCCCGTCAATTTATTTCATAGTAAAAAGAATAAGGGAAAGAAGTCAGCCGACTTGCCACCCGTCTATGGTGCCCGTCTCCGAGGAAAAGTTCACCCCGATTTTGTACACCTTGCGAGAATCAGAGGCATAGGGAAGGGCGTAGCCTCGCTCTTCTATCTGACGCAAAGCGTCCTCCGCCCTACCGTCCAGCTTGAACTCGAAAACATAGACATGCTTGTCCGTCTCCACCACGCAGTCCACCCTCCCTTGGCTCGTCTC
>CALUHX010000107.1 GCA_944320555.1 uncultured Butyricimonas sp.
GCATGCTTTATAAAATCTGCGAGATACTGTATCAGAACAATATCTCGCAGAAATGGGCTTTTTAAGGGATGACTATTTAGATATGAACCCCGAAATTGGCATAATAGAATGAACTATCAGAGAATACGTTATAAAAGAGTCACTTTATGGTAAGCATGTTGATGTTGTTGCTTACGAACATTGTAAACGCACAGGGCATTTTGCCCTGTCGCTTCATTCCGGAAGTCCCAGTAGTCGGACAAGAAGTGAAAATCATTTACGATTGCCGCCGAACATTGTTGGCCAATAGTGATACTGTTGAATGCGTGCTTTATTTTTGGAAGAACTTGCATTGGGAAGCCGAGGATTTAGAACTCGTGAAGAATGATACAGCGTGGGAGGCTTCTTTCCAAGTTCCCGAAGAATGTGGTTTAATTACCTGCAAGTTTTATGCGGGAGATTCTGTTGACACGGGCGGGCGCTCAACCTACGCTACCATGACATTCAACCAAGAAAGGCGCAACCTACCTGGCGCACAGTTAGGTTGGGGTATGTTTCGGAACAAGACATTGATGAGTCTTCCTGGCTATTGCGACACGACCGCATACATACCAGATAATATCATGGGTTTTTGGATTAATCAGCAGTTAATGAACGATCCGAATGCTCGCCGTTATGTGTTCTATTATGCAGGAAAACTATTAAACTCGACACATCCAGGCAAATGGAACGACCAAATACGTTCAGATGTGGACTACATCCTATCTTTACAAGATGTCGATGAACCAACTCTCTTGAAAGCCTTGGAGATTACTCGTGACATCCTCAAAGACTCGTTGAAAACCATTATTGTGGAACAGCGAGTCTTGAACGATTATCCGAATGGTATTCTTGCCAGAGATAAAGAAATAACACGATTGTTACAAGAAAGGGGCATGGGAGGAAAAATTGACATGGAATCTTTTCTGACTCGTTTTCCCGTAGAGAAATTTAAACATGTTGAAACAAACACCACGTCACTACATTTAAAAAATTTGTTCAGTATCGCCATTTATGAACCAGTAGATAAACGCAAAGAAAATCTTTATAAATACCTCCATGTCATGCCCCGGGAACAACTGTTGACGTGTTACTGGCACCTCGTGCAGATACCCTTCTCGCACAACAAGCAGGTGTCGGCCGCCGACGTGAAGGACATCGCCAACGCCATCTACGGCGAGTATTTCGTCCGTCCCCGTTGCGGCTCCGAGCGGATGTGGTCCCCGAAAGAGTGGCACAGGCGACTTCTTGAGCAGGGCAAGAGCATGGTCCTCACGCAGGCCATGATGCTCGACGGCACCGGCTCCTCCGCCGAGGCGCTGGAGCTCATGGAGGAGGTTAAGGGCTGCTTTGCCTTCAAGTCCGCCGAGTTCAACGCCTTCTACGTCTCCCTCCTCGCCAAGAACGGCTATGAGGCAATGGTGGTGCCCACCGTCATTGCCGCCCTTCGGGAGGACGCCGCCACTCCCGCCATGCTCGACCTCCTGCGCAAGGATTACGTGGCCAGACGCGGCGGCGACGAGGGCTTCGACGCCTACGTGGAGTCCCTCAAGTCGCCCGAGCAGCAACAGCAGTTGCGCGAGCATCTCCAAGAGACCATGCTCGACGAGGACATCACCCTCTACGACATGCGAGACCTCGACGGCAACCTTGTGCGCCTCTCCGGCATGAAGGGCAAAATCATCGTCCTCGACTTCTGGGCCACGTGGTGCGCCCCCTGCAAGGCCTCCTTCCCGGGGATGCAGATGGCCGTCAACAAGTACAGGGACGATCCCGACGTCGCCTTCTACTTCGTCTCCACGATGGAGACCGCCAAGGACTTCAAGGACCGCATCCGGACGTTCCTCGAGGAGAACAATTTCTCCCTCCACGTGCTTTTGGACAACGCCGACCCCTCCACGGGCAAGGGTTCCGCCGTCTATGACGCCTACGCCAAGCAATTCCACTTCTCCGGCATTCCCCACAAGCTGATTATCGACCGGAACGGGAAGCTGCGCTGGAGCGTGTCGGGCTACATGGGCAGCCCCTCCGCCCTCGCCGAGGAGTTGTCCACCATGATAGAGCTGCTGAAAACTGAACGGTAAGCCTATATGCACAAAAAGGAACGCCAAGGACGAACAACCATTTCCTGCGTTCCTTTTAAACATCCCATACACTCACCCCTGTCGAAAACTGACAGCAGGCTAATCCTTGCCAACGGAGCGCATGGCTTCGACAATCCGCACGGCTTCCACGGCTTCCCGCACGTCGTGCACACGGAGAATGTGGGCACCTTTTAGCAGGGATATCGTGTTGAGCACGGTGGTTCCGTTCAAGGCTTCCTGTGGGGTCACTTCCAGCAGTTTCCATATCATCGTCTTTCGGGAGATTCCCACTAGCAAGGGATAGCCCAAATCAAGAAATTCCTCCATGTGCGCCAAGAGACGATAGTTGTGTTCCAGCGTTTTTCCAAATCCGAAGCCTTGGTCGAGAATGATTTTGTCGAAGCCGAGGGCATTCAAACGCTCGACACGATCTTTCAAAAACTGCCGCACCTCACACACCACATCGTCATAATGGGGGGCGATTTGCATGGTCTGGGGCGTTCCTTGGATGTGCATGAGGATGTAGGGCACGTTCAACCCGGCCACCGTCTCGAACATTTTGTCGTCCATGGTTCCACCCGATATGTCGTTGACAATGACATCGCCGAGACAACGGCAAATCTCCCGTGCCACGTTTGCCCGGAAGGTGTCGATGGAAACAGGCACGCGCGGGTAATATTTGCGGACGAGTTCGACGGCGAAGCTCAAGCGGGAAAGTTCCTCCTGCTCGTCGACGAAAGCCGCACCCGAACGGGTGGAATAAGCCCCCACGTCGATGATTCCCGCTCCCTGCTCCACAATCTCGTGGATGCGGTTGATGATTTGCGACTCGCTGGTGTAACGCCCGCCATCGTAAAAGGAGTCCGGCGTGACGTTCAAAATGCCCATCACCACCGGCCGCTCCAACGAAATCCGCTCTGTTCCTACTTCTATTTGCTTGACCATAAACCCATTTTTTTGATTTTACCTATGCGGAATTTTCAATTCCCGAATAATTCCGTAATTTTGAGCGACAAAATAAAGACTTATTTCCCGATTTGACGATTAAAAAGGAAAAATTATGCAGGACACAGCGAAAGAATACGACGAGGTGATTAACGTATGCCAAGACATTTTTCTGAAAAAAATGGAGGATTACGGGACGGCATGGCGCATCCTGCGCCCCACGTCCATCACCGACCAGATATATATCAAGGCCAACCGCATACGGAGTATCGAGGAGAAGGGGGTGACGAAAGTGAACGAGGGCGTGGTGCCAGAATTTATCGGCATCGTGAACTACGCCATCATGGGCATCATTCAGTTGCGACTCGGGACGAACGAGACGGTTCCGGACGAAAGAATCAAACAGATGTACGCCTCCTGTTTCCAAGAAGCCAAGGAGTTAATGCTGGCCAAGAATCACGACTACGATGAGGCGTGGAGGGAAATGCGCATTAGCTCGTACACCGACCTCATCCTGATGAAAATCAACCGCACCAAGCAAATCGAGGACCACAAGGGGCAAACGCTCGTTTCCGAAGGCATTGACGCCAATTATTTCGACATGATCAATTACGCCGTGTTCGGACTAATCCGGCTCGTCGTGGAAAAAGAGGGGCAGGCATGAAAATCATCGTCAACGCATGCCGGTTGCTCGTCGGGGCGGTGTTCGTTTTCTCCGGCTTAGTGAAAGGAATCGACCCGACGGGGTCGGTATACAAATTCACGGAGTATTTCCATGCGTTCAGGATGAGCTGGATGGACTTTTCCGCCGTGTTTTTCGCTTTCACTCTGCCCTCGCTTGAGTTTTTAATTGGCATGGCGTTGGTTTTCAACGCCCGCACCCGACTGGCCGCTTGGGGGGCATTGCTTTTCATAAGCGTGTTCACGCCATTGACACTGGTGTTGGCGTTGACGAATCCGGTCAGCGATTGCGGTTGTTTCGGGGACGCCGTCACGCTAACCAACTGGCAAACATTTTGGAAGAATATCGTCCTACTCGCCTGCGCTATTTTTGTGTTCCTTTACAGAAAACGCTTCGTCCCGGCGATGAACGCTTTATTTCAATGGGTATTCATTCTGCTGTCTGGAGCGTTCATCCTCGGCGTAGCCTTCCACGGCCACACCCGGCTTCCTATCATCGATTTCCGCCCCTACGCCATAGGGACCGACATTCCGGCAAGCATGCGGATTCCCGAAGGCGAGGAGCCAGACCAATACGCAATGACGCTCGACTACCGCAATAAACAAACCGGAGAGGTCCACACGTTCACGGAGGAAAATTACCCGTGGCAAGACACACTTAATTGGGAATATGTGAGCAGCACGGAACATCTCGTAAAAAAAGGATTCCAACCACCAATACACAATTTTTACATCGAGCATCCCCTCATGGGGGACATTTCAGAAGAAATACTCGCCAACGAAGGCTACACATTTTTAGCCGTGGCCCGCTCGCTCGACGAATGCGACACGGAGAATCAAGCCTCATTGAACGCCATTGCCCGATGGGCCAAAGAGAACGGACATGCATTTTGGGGACTCACGGCCTCTCCGCCGGAAACCATATCCCGCTACCAGAGGCAAGAAAACGTCCCCTACGAGTTTTGCATGGCCGACGACACGCAACTTAAAACGATGATACGCTCCAACCCGGGGCTGGTGCTCCTCCACGAGGGAACCATCATCGGCAAATGGCCGGGCAAGGCTTTGCCCGAATTATACGAGAAAAAGGGGGTGAATCTCGCCGCTTTTTGCATCCAAGAACAGCAAGATTTACAGCGGGAATATTTGGTTTACTCCTTTATCCTTCTTTTCTTTGCATTGTATTTCGCCCTTCCCAAGGCGAAAAAGAGATATTGAAATTATTCACTCAAACTATAACGACATGAGAAAGAAAATTGTAGCAGGCAATTGGAAAATGAACAAGACTTTTGCCGAAGGCGTTGAGCTAGCCAGAGAGGTGAACGAATATCTGCGATACAAAGAAGGCGGAGAGGGCGTGTCCGTCATCCTTGGCACCCCATTCATCCACCTCGCCAAAGTAGCCCACAACGTCACGGAACCGGCCATCGCCGTCGCCGCACAGAATTGCGCAACAGAAAAGTCGGGAGCGTACACCGGCGAAATCTCCGCCGAGATGGTCGCCTCCACGGGAGCCAAACACGTCATTCTCGGCCACTCCGAACGCCGGAATTATTATGGAGAGACCAGCGAGATTTTAGTCAAAAAAGTGGCCCGGGCACTTGAAAACAATCTCGGTATCATTTTCTGCGTGGGAGAAGTCCTTGAAGAGCGGGAAAGCGGAAAACACTTCGAGGTGGTGAAAGCACAACTCACGGAGGGGCTGTTCAATCTTTCCGCCGAGCAATTCGCCCATGTGGTTATCGCATACGAACCCGTTTGGGCCATCGGCACCGGCAAAACGGCCACTCCTGAACAAGCGCAAGAAATGCACGCCTTTATCCGCTCCGTCGTTTCGACACAATACGGGCAGGCAGTCGCCGACGAAACTTCGATTCTTTACGGTGGAAGCTGCAACGCCAAGAATGCCGACGAGATATTCTCCCAACCAGACGTGGACGGAGGCCTGATTGGCGGAGCTTCTCTGAAAGCCGCCGATTTCTTTGAAATTATCAAAGCCAGAGCCAGACATTGAATTCGATTTGAGTTTCCATAAATCCACATTTCTCATCTGCCGTCGGAAATTCCAAGGAGCAAGGGGAAATGTGGATTTCTTTATAGATTCAATATAGAAGTGCAATTTCCCCCTTCGTCCTTGGAGCGTAGCGGAAAGGTCGAAGGGGGGAAAGCGGCTCGTCAAGGGTCATTCGGCAATACAGAAAAAATAATAAGGGGGAAGCCTCAGCCTCCCCGAATGGATTAAATAGTCGTCCCTTAAAAATATTTTATTTACTGTTATTCAGTTATTTAATCAATAAAAGTCTTTGATAATTCTGCAAG
>CALUHX010000108.1 GCA_944320555.1 uncultured Butyricimonas sp.
AAAAACTATGACAAAAGGACCTATTTCTCAATTCATCACGCACCACTACCGCCACTTCAACTCCGCGACCCTCGTGGACGCGGCCAAGGCGTACGACGAGCACATGCGAAAAGGAGGGAAAATGATGCTGGCCATGGCCGGCGCCATGAGCACCGCCGAGTTGGGGTTATCCCTGGCTGAAATGATTCGTCAGGACAAAATACAGATTGTCTCCTGCTCCGCGAACAACCTCGAGGAGGACATCATGAACCTGGTCGCCCACACCCACTACTACCGGGTGCCCCACTACCGCGACCTCACTCCCGCCCAAGAGAAAGAACTGCTCGACAACCACATGAACCGCGTCACGGACACATGCATCCCGGAGGAGGAGGCGTTCCGCCGCCTCGAACACCATCTGCTCGAAGTGTGGAAAGAGATGCAGGCGAAAGGCGAGCGATTGCTCCCCTACGAGGTGATGTACCGCCTGCTGCGCAGCGGCGTATTGGAGCAGTATTACGAAATCGACCCGAAAGACAGCTGGGTGCTCGCCGCCTGCGAGAAGAACATCCCCATCGTGGTGCCCGCATGGGAAGATTGCACCACGGCCAACATTTTCGCCGCCCACTGCATCAAGGGAGAACTCGACCCGCACATCATCAAGAACGGCATTGAAACCATGATGTTCCTCACCGATTGGTACAAGAACAACTCCGACGGCGAAGGCGTGGGCTTTTTCCAAATAGGAGGGGGAACAGCCGGCGACTTCCCCATCTGCGTCGTGCCGATGATGGAACAAGACCTGGGCTGGACGGGCACCCCGCTTTGGAAATACTTCTGCCAGATATCCGACAGCACCACCTCCTACGGCTCCTACTCCGGGGCGGTGCCCAACGAGAAAATCACGTGGGGCAAACTGGACGTAGACACGCCCAAATTCATTGTCGAGTCGGACGCCACCATCGTGGCCCCCTTGATGTTCGCCTATATTTTAGGCTGGTAAGACTCCATCACCGGAAAGCCGTTTTGCCGTCGACTGCGACAGGCGGCTTCCCGGTGTGCCGCTTTTCCCCTGCCACCGCGGCAATGGCCTTCCGAAGCGGAGACCTCTTGCGCCGCCACAGGGGATTTTTAGCATGACATTGAAAATGGCTCACCCCTCATCACAAACCGACATGTTCAGAGAAATGCGCCGCAAGCGGCAATTGCTGCCACACGAGGAAAGCGTGGCGATTCTGAAGAAAATGACCAACGGCGTGCTGGCCCTCCACGGCGACGACGGCTATCCGTATGCCGTCCCCGTAAGTTACGTGTACGCCGACGGGAAAATCTACTTCCACAGTGCCCCGCAAGGCCACAAGACAGACGCCATCGCCCGGGACGGAAAAGTGTCCTTCTGCGTGGTGGAACAGGATGAAATCGTGCCCGCAGAGTTCACCACCTATTTCCGAAGCGTGATTGTCTTCGGCAAGGCCCGCTTGCTGACCGACGGAGAGGAAAAGCGTGCCGCCCTGCTCCTGCTGGCGGCGAAATACTCCCCCGGCGAGCCCGGACTGCAAGCCGAAATCGAGAAAGGATTCAATCGCCTGGTGGTGGTGGAGATTACCGCGGAACATATAACAGGCAAGGAAGCGATAGAACTCGCCGCCCGCAGAAAGGAATAATTTTCCCGCCATGCGGCCAAATACGGGAAAATTGATGTAACTTTGTGAATGGAAGGACGGATTCCTCCACAGTTTACCAAACGAAAACCAATTAACCGACAGCAGCATGGCACTAAAACGATACCCGATAGGGATACAAGGATTCGAAAGCCTCCGCAATGCGGGGTTCTATTACGTCGACAAAACGCAATACATATATCAATTAGCCACTACCAGCAAAGTCTATTTCCTCAGCCGCCCCCGGCGGTTCGGGAAGTCCCTGCTGATGTCCACACTGGAAGCCTATTTCCAAGGCAAGCGGGAACTGTTCGCCGGTCTGGCGATAGAAGGACTGGAAAAAGAATGGAGGGAGTTTCCCGTCCTGCACATAGACTTCAACGCAAAAAACTATCAAGACACCGACTCATTATACAATATCATCAAACGATATCTCGAAAAATACGAGAGCGTTTATGGAAATGAAAAACAAAACGAGTCCATCGAAGAGCGTTTCGTTTATATCATCGAGGCTGCCCACAAACAAACAGGCCTCCCCGTTGTCATTCTCATCGACGAGTACGACAAGCCCCTGCTCGCCACCATCGACGACGAGGAACTGCAACAACAATACCGCAACATCCTGAAAGCCTTCTACGGTGTGCTGAAAACCATGGACAACCACATCCGCTTCGCCCTGTTGACCGGCGTGTCCAAATTCAGCCACGTCAGCATTTTCAGCGACCTCAACAACCTGCAGGACATCTCCATGCTCGACGACTACGCCGACATCTGCGGCATCACCGAACAGGAGCTGCGGGACAATTTCCAAGACGACATCGAGGAAATGGCCCGGCGCAACGACACCTCCCCCGAGGAAATGGCCGCCAAACTGCAGGAAATGTACGACGGCTACCACTTTTCCAAGAACTCGCCCGGAATCTACAACCCGTTCAGCCTGCTGAACGCCTTCTCGGCGAAAGAACTCGGCAGCTATTGGTTCGCCACCGGCACCCCGACCTACCTTGTCCAACTCATGAAGCAACATGACTTTGACATCCGGGAACTCGAAGGAACGGAAGCGGCAGCGGACGAAATCATGAACGTCGAATCCATGTCCGACAATCCCGTGCCCGTGCTCTACCAAAGCGGCTACCTCACCATCAAGGGCTACGACCCGGAATTCGGCATCTACACCCTCGGCCTCCCGAACAAGGAGGTCAAGCGGGGCCTGCTCAACTTCCTGCTGCCCCATTACAGCGGCATCAAAAACGAAAGCCCCACGTTCGCCGTGGCCAGCTTCGTGAAGGACGCACGCAACGGCCGCGTCGACTCTTTCGTCAACCGCTTGAAAAGCTTCCTCGCCACCATCCCCAACGAGCAAATCGTCAATTACGAATTGCATTACGAGAACGTCATTTTCATCCTCACCAGCCTGGCGGGCCTGTACGTGAAAACGGAATACCGCACCGGCACCGGCCGCATCGACATGGTCATCCAAACCGACAAGTACTACTACATCATCGAGTTCAAACTGAACGGCACCGCCGAAGAAGCCATCGCCCAAATCAACCGCAAGGACTACGCCCTGCCGTTCGCTATGGACAACCGCAAAATCTACAAAATCGGTATCCAATTCAGCAAGGAGACCCGCAACATCGACCGCTGGATTGTGGAGGAATAACGAAAGCGCCCTCTCCCGCCGGGGCGCACGCCTCACTCCTCCAGCAAAAGGCGGAGGACGCTCACCGGCACCACATATTTCACGTTCATCTGCAAGTCCCGGGGCGGATAATCCACATAATAAATCGGACTGATGCGGGAAACCATCGCCACGAGGTTGCCCCTCTCGTCCAATATCGCCCCGCCGCTGGAGCCTTTCGCAAAGTCCGCCGTGATTTCCAGCCGCCTCGAAAAGGGATTCCCCTCCACCTCCTCCACCGTCCGGGACACCACCCCGTCCGTCAGCGTCCAAGGATAACCGATGGGATTCGTCAGGGTGAGCACCTTGGTCCCCACCGCCAAATCCTCGCCCACAGGCATGGGCCGCAACCGCTCCCCACGAGTGTCCACCTCGAACAACGCCACGTCCGCCGCCTTGCTGTAACTCAACACCCGCTTTATCAGATAAACCTTCCCCTCCCACGTGGAGACGAACAGCAAACTGTCCCGCACATCCAGCCGCACCGTCGTGTCTATCAACTCCCTCAACACATGGTAATTCGTCACGCACACCCCATTCTCCGACAACACCACCGCCGAAGCCCACGCAAGCACTTGCTCCGGACGGGTCGTCGCCCGCAAGTACTTCGACAACAACAACACGCTCCCCCGCCTCTCTTCCGCCAACCGCTCCCCGTCCATTTTCCGGTGTCCCGGCCGCCGCAACTCCACCGCCACCCGACTGTTCTCCTTCAACGCCTCAGCCTCCCGCTTCAACGCCGTCACCCCTTTGAACGGGAATGCGGCCTTTTTCAACGAATCCAACAACTCGCTTTCGAGACGCTGGTAACAACGATAAACCACATCACCCCTCTCCTCCGCCTGTCCCCACACGCCCGACAAACAGGCAAAGAACACAATTCCCGACAACATAATCCTTTTCATATGCGCCATTTTATTCATTCGTCAATACTCGTTTTCCGACTATCACACCCCTTTCAAACCCTTCAACATCTCCTCGAACTCCGGAGGCGAAGGTGTCGGTTTCTTCCAAATAGCGGGAGGGACAGCCGGAGATTTCCCCATTTGTGTCGTGCCGATGATGGAACAAGACCTCGGCTGGACGGGCACTCCGCTGTGGAAATACTTCTGCCAAATCTCCGACAGCACCACATCTTACGGCTCTTATTCCGGAGCCGTGCCCAACGAGAAAATCACATGGGGCAAGCTGGACGTGGACACGCCCAAATTCATCGTCGAATCCGACGCCACCATCGTTGCCCCCTTGATGTTTGCCTACATATTGGGATGGTAAACCCACGCCTGCCGGGAGCCATTGCCCTCTTTCCCGGAAGGCAACGGCTCCCGCGGCAAATTTCTCGCTCCACCAAAAATAAAACTCACATACAACCCATGCTCTATTTTTTCGGAATTATTCCTTTTAATGTTGTAATCGCCAAAAAAGTGGGAGCGGCTGACACAAGTGCCAGCGCATCCCATGTTTGGTTTGATGTTTTATGGATGGAGCGATATCCTTCCGCTCCCTAATGAGCCACATCGAGGTTGCGTGCGGCATCGTTCAAGTGTTTCGGTTTGCATTTCGTCCCTTTTCATTCCTCTCGCTCGTCCTTACGCACACAGTTGCACGGGATTTGTGGAGCACCCCGTGATGGTCACTTCCGCTTCTGTCGTACGCATTTGCTTTCTTCATAACCAATTGTTTTTAAGCAACTAACTAAATCTTAAAGCCCTCTATCGGAACTGGAACTTGCGTGCTAACAACACGCAAAGGATGATCCCGTTTTTTTATGTTATAAGCATCAACTTCTTGCTGAACAATTTGCATAAACTTCTGACTTTGGGGCAATGGCAATCGAGCATGTACCACATAACCATCGGGATTTATCAAACAAAACACTGGGAAACTCGATACACAATAATCTTTTATAAACTGCGAACTAAGCCCTTTATCCATAATAACCTGAACGCCCAACATTTCTTCCTCCTCGACAAAAGTTTTCCACTTTTCTTTGAGATTCTGAGAATCACTAGAAATTCCAATAATTTGAACACCCAATTTTTCCAACTCTGGTTCCAACTTTCGCAAATAGGGCATCTGAAGTATACAAATACCACAATAGATATTCCACACGTCAAGCAGAACAAAATACCCTCGAAAATCTGATAAAGACACCATTTCCCCTTTCACATTTTCAAAACGAAAATCGGGCGCAGGCTTTTCAAGCAAATGCTTCCACTCTTTATTTATACTTTCCATATATCGGACAATGCCATGCAACTCTTTCTTTGCAGAATCCACCGTAATATAACGTGAGTTCGGTATAAGAAAGTCACATGCCAATTCTCTTTTTATCAATAATGTCAATATTTAAAGATGGTTTCTT
>CALUHX010000109.1 GCA_944320555.1 uncultured Butyricimonas sp.
GATGGCATGTGAAATGAAAAACTAAGCTCATTTACACATGCCGCCTTATATTTTTTGAACATTTACTGAATGTCCCAACATAGAAAGAGTTAATGAACAGAAACAAGTTCATTAACTCTTTCATGACATCAAGAGGAAGAGTGTCTTTTCGGCGAAAAGGTTTTGGCACTCAGCCTCATTCCTTTATCGTGTAGCCTATCAAACGATAATCTATCCCAAAATCTTCTTTCAACGCATTATCCAACACATCGTGCGCATGTCTCAATTTCTCATGATTTGCTATCGCCTCGTCTATCACCTCCTGAGGAGTAGAGAATAGGAAATCGATGAATTGCTCCAAATAACTTGCGCGGCTCGACGCCACGGAATACCCATACTCATTGGGAGCAGTCCAATCCTCAGCGAACTGCCATGTCCACGTACCTTGGGGATAACCTCTTTCCCACACCACATCCAACGGAGCCGGTTCCGAATCCTCCGTGGCCCCTGCCACTGGAATCCACCAGTTTTCCCTCAAGCCATACTCTTCATTGGAATAAAGATAAAAACTTTCCGGAACAGTCCATCCTATTTTCGAAAAGCAATAATTCAAAAACGTAATGTTCCATTGTTTAGACAATTCCGCTTTTTCTTCCTCCGTCTTGCCTATCATCTCATCATTCACCAAAAACGCCACGTAAGAAGTAGCCGTGCAAATATCCATTTTGACATAAGGCTCAGAACTCACATTTATGATGCTATCGCCCAAGATCACGGCATACGGAAAAATCTTCTCTTTCACGTGATCGCTATACCCGTCAAGGAACATCTCCCGGAGAAACTGCAAGGCCTCGGACAAATGCGCCTCGTCTTGCCGGGGAGGAACAATGCGCACTTCATTCTTTGACTGGAAATTGAACATGTAGTCCGACGTGTCCGGATCCAATATGATTTCTTTCCCGAATTTGTAATAATATTGGGAAACATATTTCCAAACGGGATTTGTCGATGTCGTGTCGTATCCTCTGCCGTAATCCACATAATCGGCATGAATGGTTTCATCCTCAAAACAAGCGGCAAGCAACAAACCTATTCCTAAACAACAAGCAATTTTCTTCATAATCAATCTCTTTTAATTAATAGTCGGTTCAATGTCAACCCGTTCGGGCTGTTCTATCTCAAAATTACGACGCTGGATGTCCAACGGTATCGGTAAAACATAGTTCGGACTGCCCTCCTCCAACACATAGGTCCGATAGGTCCCGTCCATGCTAAAATCATGGTAACGGTGCTCGACACTCAAGTTCCAACGCCGAATGTCGAACCAACGCATGTCCTCGAAACAAAACTCTTTCCGCTTTTCCGTCCTCAGGCATTCCCTTGCGTCCTCCACGCTTGTCGCGCTCAACTTGCCTTCCCCGCCTTCAATCCGTTGGGAATACACCACGTTCAAATCTTCCATTCCTGTCTCCCATTGTCCTGTCTCGATATACGCTTCCGCCCGGTTGAAATAAAATTCCTCCAAGCGATAATTCATCGTGTAACAACCCGAAAAGTTTACCTCGTATTTTATCACCTTTCCCGGATCCCATAGGTCGACGAGCGCATATCCTTTATTCCGCAAATCATTGCTTGCGAACAGAGCCAACAATTCGGTGGACGGAGCAAATATTCCTTGCTGATAATAATTATTGGAGGAACAAGGCAAAGCGTCCCTGTCCGCCCACGAGAACAAGATACTGCCGTTGTTCTTGTTCAACATCGGAGTGTCCTCGTTCGTATAATTAGCCATATCCGCCAAGGACATAATCGACCGGGAAGTTTTTTCCATCGCCGTGTTGCAAACGGCAATCACATCCTCATATCTTTTTTGTTCTAAATAAACACGAGACAAAAACAACCGCGCCACATCCTGATTGGGATGGAAAATCGAATTCTTTTGCTCTCCTTTGTCCAGATTCTGCAATGCGTTCTGCAAATCAGTTTCTATCAACTTATAAACCTCCGCCAAAGGCTCCCTTGTGTATAAATGATCCTCTATTCCCGTCTCGGTATTGACCGGCACGCCCATGGCTCCTTTCGCCTGTTCCGCGTCACGGAACGGTTCCCCGTACAGATTCAACAAATACCAATAAGACATGGCGCGGATGACCTGCACTTCTCCTAACAAACGGAACTTGACTCCCTCCAAATCATCCTCAAACCCACCGACCTCCTTTTCTATAATATTACACATCAATATCTTATGATAGAAATGTTCCCATGCCGGATCTATCAACTCGTCCCCTCGTGGAGTAATTTGCGTTTCAGCGGCCCAAGTGTACCAACTAAAATAATTTTCCCGCTCGTCCGTATTCGTTTCCCCAATCCATGAAGGTACCGAGGACATGTAATCATCGCTCATTATCCATGTATTATAACACGTCGCGCCAATGGACTTGCGCACCAACTCGCCATAAATCAACTCGCTGTATTGTTCCAATTCATCGGGTATCACCTTGTCTCCGTCCTTATAATCCAAAAAGTCATTGCATGCGGACAGTATCACCCCAAAAACCAATATATATATTATCTGCTTCATATCTTCTATCAATTAAAAGGTTACATTCAATGAAAACGAATAAGTCTGCTGCGGAGGAATCGTACCCGATCCCATGGTCAGTTGTTCCGGATCCCTCCCTTGCAGTCCTTTGGCCTTGATAACGAAAGGATTGCTTACGCCAAGACTCATATAGAGCGATCTCAGTCGCAATTTCTTCACAACCGATTCCCCAAACGAATAGGACAACGACAACGAGTTGCAGCGCATAAAATTACCCGACACGACCCGCATGTCCGCATTATTATACATTTGCCAATAGTTCGACGACACGTTGTCCATAATCGATGTCTTGTTGATATCCGCATACTCTCCTCTCACAGAATAGTACTCATCCGTCAAGGTGGGAATATTCGTATGCTTCTCGTCTCCCGGCTTCCGCCAACGGTTCACAAAATCAGAATTCATGTTTTGCCCCGGATAAGGAAGCTTGAAATCATCGCCCTGATACAAATCGTTCAAACGGATCTTGCTTCCGAATTGCATCGAGAAAGTGGAATTAAGGCTGAAATTCTTATAAGAGAATCCCATGCTTATCCCTCCTGAGATCTTTGGCTCCCGTCTTCCGCTATACACCAAGGCGGATTCGAACGCTTGTTCTTGCGTGGTGACGGTCACATTCCCATTCTCGTCGTGATCCTCCAGCCCGTACCACATCGGGATACCGTTCTCGTCCAATCCCGCAAAACGATAGGAATAAAAAGAGTTCAATGCGAAACCGTCACGCACGAGAGAACCGTTCAAGTATTCCGAATAAGTCACGCTTTGGTTGGCCGTCGTAAGCACCTCATTATAAGCCTTACTCGTGTTAAAGGTGACATTCCACGTGAAATTGTCCGTTCTCACCGGAGTCGTCGACAATGCCAGATCCCATCCCTTATTGACCAAATCTCCGCCATTAATCGTCACCGACTTGCCCCCATTCGTACTGGTCACTTCAAGATTCATCAACTGGTCCTTGCTCTTTTTATACCAATAATCAAAAGTTCCGGAAAGTTTCCCTTTGAACAAATCGAAAT
Organism: uncultured Butyricimonas sp.; assembly: GCA_944320555.1. Taxonomy (GTDB): domain Bacteria; phylum Bacteroidota; class Bacteroidia; order Bacteroidales; family Marinifilaceae; genus CALUMT01. The sequence goes on from CALUHX010000109.1 coordinate 3,598, forward strand.
CCACCCCGACATTGAACGAGTTCGTTTTTTCCCATTTCAGCCCCCGGTTGGGCAAAGAAGACAACACGGAATAATACTCTTCCGATTTCATATCCAACGAGCCTATGGAAATCACCATGTTCGGATTATGCGCGTCAGTCACGTTGGCTTGAATCCCGTAAGAAATCCGAAGTCCCAAATTAGGAACCACGTCAAGCAACGAATGCATGAACGGTTCGTCCGTCATATTCCAACGGGCGGAAACGGAATAAACAGGCAAGAAGCGGGCTTGCTCACCCAATTTGTTGGAACCATCGCCGCGCACATTGGCACTCATCACATACTTGCCCTTGTACGCATAAGAAAAAGAGGCGTAATACGAAAGCGTGTTGCTCGTGGCGTCCGTCATCGTCGGTTTCAAATTCGCCATCTCGAACTCCGCCAATGGGAAAGAGTCGTGAGCATCCAATTCCACAAAGTTTTTCCCACGCTCCGGCAAATATCCCCACTCTTCCCGCTCGACTCCTGTCGATTTTTGCGACTGCACGTCCAGGCCCGCCAATAAAGAAAGGCTGTGTATGTCGTGAAACGACTTGTTGATATTTAACGAAAACCTTCCTGTAAAAGATTCGCCTCCGTTCGAACTCGTGTTCAAAATACCGCCATACGGTATCCGGCACCACGTTTTCAAATAATTATCCAAACTCGTCAACGTGTTCCTGTCATAGCCATAAGGCAACATCCGATAAGTAGACACATGATAAGTACGCTCGTCATACCAAGACTCGCTCGTCGTCGAACTTGAATTATAAGACAAGACCGCTCCCAACGACAGCCACGACGCCAATTTGTAATCCAAATTGATATTGGTATTGATTGTCTTGATTTTTGTCTCGGAGCCAGAATAATGCAATTCATTGAATATATTGAATGTAAGCGGTATCGTTTTATTCAATCCATCCCCGTATCCAGCTTCATAATCGTAAAAGAAAAGGGAGCCGTCTTCATTATAAGCCGGTATGGCGCGAGAAGTGGTATAGGCGTATTCAAACAAATCCACCATCGGACGTTTTGTGGTGTTCATGCTTGCGCCCAATTGAGCCGACACCCGAAAACGCTCGTTAATCTTAAAATCCAAATTAGACATGAAACTAAAACGTTCGCTATTTTCTTTCATCGACGCCCCTCGCTGATTTGAGTAACCGGCAGAGAAATAATATGTCGCGTTCTCCGAGCCTCCCGACACGGAAAAAGTATGTTGATGACTAAATGAATTACGAAACAACAAATCAAACCAGTCCGTATTCATCTCTTTCATCTTATGCACTTCATCCGAGAATTGCTTTTGATCAATCAAACCATTACGCAGTTGATAAACAGCCCCTTCAAAACCGGCATTTGTCGGAGAGAATCCCACGAACTCCAACCCTCTCCGATAAATTTCTTCCGAAACCTCTATGCGTTCTGCCGAATTCATCACAAACAATCCGTCATAACTCGGACGCTCAACAAAACTCATCGAAGTGCTGTAACGAATAGTCGGAGTGCCCACTTTTCCCCGCTTGGTCGTAATAACAATCACTCCATTGGCAGCTTTCGTTCCATATAACGCCGTGGCGGATGCGTCCTTCAACACATCGATACGTTCTATGTCTTCCGGATTCAATCCGGAAATTGCGTTGCCAATCAAATTAACCCGATCCATACTGTTTAACTCCGCCGGATCCAATGGAACAGGGTCTTGCAAAACGACTCCGTCCAACACCCATACAGGCTCCCGGTTACCGATTATCGTGGACGAGCCCCGAATACGAATTTTCGGTGCGGCACCCACAGTGGACGTCATTTGCATGACAGACATGCCCGGCACCTTGCCTTGCAACATTTGGTCAATCGAAGTCCCCACCGGTTCTATGATATCTTCCGCATTCAGCGTGTAAATAGTCGTCCCTTAAAAATATTTTTATTTACTGTTATTCAGTTATTTAATCAATAAAAGTCTTTGATAATTCTGC
>CALUHX010000110.1 GCA_944320555.1 uncultured Butyricimonas sp.
AGAATTATCAAAGACTTTTATTGATTAAATAACTGAATAACAGTAAATAAAAATATTTTTAAGGGACGACTATATAGGTTTGTTTAAATGATTTCGGGGGATTCTTTGGAGGGCTGTTGAAGTTTTCGCTATTTTTGTGGGGATATTGGTTTGTTTTTATGCTTATTGGTCATGAGAGAACGAGTAGAGAAACTTTTCGGGCAATATGCGGGACGGTCGGCATCCCGGGTGGAGGAGTTGCCGCTTTCCGGGTCTGCCCGCCGTTATTACCGCTTGTGGGATGGGGATAGCACGTTTGTCGGCGTGTACAATGAGAATGTGAGAGAGAACCGGCTTTTCGTGGCGTTCACGAAACATTTTTACGATAAAGGTTTGCATGTCCCGCAGGTGTTGTTTGTGTCGGAAGACGAGAAGGCGTATTTGCAACAGGATTTGGGGCGGGACACGCTGCTTGACGTGGTGAAACGCGAAAGGGAGCCGGGAGGATTGAGCGCGCATGCCATGTCGCTTTATGTTAAGTCGCTGGACGAGTTGTTGCGATTCCAATTGGAGGGAGGCGCGGGGCTGGACTACTCGGCTTGTTTGCCTCGGCCCGTGTTTGACGAGCGTTGTATCCGTTGGGATTTGAATTATTTTAAATATTGTTTCCTTCGCTTGGCGGGCGTGGATGTGGATGAGGATAAGTTGGAAGATGATTTTGATCGGCTGGCCAAACGCCTCGCTGGAGTTGGCGCCGACACGTTTATGTTTCGGGATTTCCAGTCGCGAAACATCATGGTGGTGGACGAGGAGGTTTACTTTATCGACTATCAGGGGGGGCGGCAAGGCGCTTTGCAGTATGACGTGGCCTCGCTGCTTTATGATGCGGTGGTGGAGATGCCCGGCGCGCAGCGGCGGGAGTTGTTGGATTATTATGTGTCCCGTTTGGCCATGCGCAGGCATGACCGGGCGAAGACGTTCCGGAAAACGTATTACCATTTTGTTTTGACGCGGTTGCTCCAAGCCATGGGGGCGTTTGGCTTGAGGGGGCTGTATGAGGGGAAGCGGCATTTTGAGGATTCGATATTGCCCGGGTTGAAAACGCTCTCCGGACTTTTTGAGCCGGGGTGTCTTGAAAAGATGTATCCCGAAATTCAACGTGCCGTGGAGTTGGCGTTAGCAAAATACTTTGTACCTTCGCGGCAATAGATTTGAAAATAACTTTAATAGAGGTAGGTTTATGAATACAGTTGCAGAACAAGTGGCGGCTTATTTGTTGGACATTAAGGCTGTCAAGTTGGAACCGAGTCATCCGTTCACATGGGCGTCCGGTTGGAAGTCTCCGATATATTGCGATAATCGTAAAACATTGTCGTACCCGCAAGTGCGGACTTATATCCGGGACCAGTTTGTCCGATTGATTAAGAGCAAGTATCCTCAGGTGGAATTGATCGCCGGCGTGGCGACCGGGGCCATCGCCCAAGGAGCGTTGGTGGCGCAGGAGTTGGGTTTGCCGTTTGTGTATGTGCGTTCCGCCGCAAAGAATCATGGGCTGGAGAATTTGATTGAAGGGGAGTATAAATCCGGGGAGAAGGTGGTGGTGGTGGAAGATTTGATTTCGACGGGCGGTTCGAGCTTGCAGGCCGTAGAGGCGTTGCGTGGAGCGGGATGCGAGGTGCTCGGTATGGTCGCGATATTCACGTATGGCTTCCAAAAAGCTGTGGATAATTTTGCGAACGCCCGTTGCGTGCTGGACACATTGAGCGATTATAACGCATTGATTGATTTGGCGCAGAAGACGGGTTACGTGAAGCCGGAAGAGGTGTCCAAGTTGAAAGAATGGCGAGTGAGCCCGGAAACTTATAAATGAGATTATGTCAGTACGGGTTGTCAGCGATATACAAAAGATTGATAGCGCGATAGCGGATGTCTATGCTTTCCTTTCTGATTTTTCGAAGATAGGAAAGATGATAGAGATGGCGCGGCAGATGGGGGCTGGACAACAAGTGCCGGCTTCTTTGTCCGATAAAATCGAGGACGTGCGGACAACGACGGACACGTGTGTCTTTTTGGTGAAGAATGTCGGGGAGATGGGGTTGAAGATTGTGGAGCGTCAAGAACCGACGTTGATTAAGATGGAAGGAGACGGGCGAGTGCCTTTTGAGATTCATCTGTGGATACAGTTGTTGAATAACGGTCCTTACGACACGCGGATGCGCATAACCTTGGAAGCAGATATGAACATGATGTTGAAGATGATGCTGAAAGGGAAACTGGAAAAGGGAATTAATCAATTGGCGGAAGGGCTGGCCAAAATTCCTTATGGCTATATGAAATAATAAAACCCCGCTTGACGGGGTTTTATTTTAAAAGTCGATGTCGTCATATTTGCTTTTGAACGAAGGTTCCGAGGAACCATTCTCAAGTAGATTCCGAATGTAGGCCAATGTGTTTTCCAAGCCTTCTGTGAATTTCTCGAAATCTTCTTTGTACAAAAAAATCTTGTGTTTTTCGTAATTACGGCTCCCTTCGTTTTCGACTTTTTTGCTTTCGGTGATGGTCAAATAGTAATCGTTGTTCCGCGTACTTTTGACATCGAAGAAATAAGTTCTTTTCCCAGCTCTGATAGGTATGGAATACACCTCGTCACGAGAATCCGAATCCATACTTCCATTCTTTTCGTATCCTTCCATGTTTCTAAAAATTAAATTAAACCTCGCGGTTCAAAAATAGGAAAAAGTATTGAATAACACACTGTTTTAATTAAATTTTTTCTTGTTGTCACACAGTAGGTTATGTACCTGGAAACGATTGAATGGCGTGATGCGGCTTTTTTGGGGCGATTAAATTGTCGTTTTGAATGGACGGATTGCTCGTTGCGGAGAATAAAATAAAACAGTATCTTTGCCAATATTAATTTCAAAAAGCAGAGCAATGGAAACAGTAGTAAGTGGTATTAGGCCTACGGGTAATTTGCATTTGGGGAACTATTTCGGGGCGATAAAGAATTTTCTGAAGATGCAGGATGAATATAAATGTTTGTTTTTTATAGCCGACTGGCATTCTTTGACAACTCACCCGCATCCCGACAATCTCCAAAAAAGTGTTCGTACAATATTGGCAGAGTATTTAGCTTGCGGATTGGATCCAGACAAAGCTCCGATTTATGTGCAAAGTGACGTGAAAGAGACGTTGGAACTGTATCTTTTTTTGAACATGAACGCTTATTTGGGAGAGTTGGAGCGGACGACGACGTTTAAGGAAAAGGCAAGGAAGCAACCCAATAATGTGAATGCGGGGTTGCTGACTTATCCAACGCTAATGGCCGCGGACATATTGATTCATCGGGCGAATAAAGTGCCCGTGGGTAAAGATCAAGAGCAAAATATGGAAATGGCCCGTAAGTTTGCCCGGCGTTTTAATACGATTTATGGGTGTGACTTTTTCCCCGAGCCGGCTTCTTTCTCAGGCTCTGCCGAGCCGATAAAAATTCCTGGGCTGGATGGTTCCGGCAAAATGGGGAAGTCTGAAGGGAATGCCATATATTTAATCGACGAACCGGAGGTGATTCGTAAAAAGGTTATGAAGGCCGTGACGGATAGCGGACCGACAGAGCCGAATAGTGAGAAGCCGGAAGTGATTCAAAATTTGTTCGCATTGTTGAAAGTGGTTTCGTCTCAGGATGTCTATGAATTCTTTGATGAGAAATATAATAGTTGTGAGATTCGTTATGGGGATTTGAAAAAGCAATTGGCAGAGGATATTATTGGTTTTACGGCTCCAATACGGGAACGGATAAAAGAAATCTCTTCCGATGCGGCTTATTTGGAGCGGGTGGCTAAGACAGGAGCGGAAAAAGCCCGAGAGAGCGCGGACGCTACCATGCGGGAAGTTCGTCGGTTGATAGGGTTTCGTTAATAGGCTGTTATCATGTACGAGTATATTAAAGGCGTTTTGGTGGAAACCACTCCGGCCTATGCTGTCGTGGATTGTGGAGGCGTGGGGTATTACGTCCATATCTCTGTCAACACGTATTCCAATATAGCGACAAAAAATGATGTCTTGTTGTATGTGCATCAAATCGTAAGAGAAGACGCTTTGTTGTTGTACGGTTTTTTTACGCAGGAGGAGAGAAGTTTGTTCCGGGCATTGATTTCGGTTTCTGGCATTGGGGCTAATACGGCCAATGTGATGTTAAGTTCGATGAGCGTGGATGAAATTACGAATGCGATATTGACGGACAATGTGAATGCGATAAAAAGCGTGAAGGGTATCGGGGTAAAGACGGCTCAACGGGTGATTATCGAGTTGAAGGATAAGATAGGGAAAGAAGCGGCTGTATTGGAGAATCTTAAAGTGGCAGTGGCGCCGGTGAAAGAGGAAGCTCAAGCGGCGCTTGTTGCGTTGGGATTTACGAAGGCTTTGGTGGTAAAAACATTGGACAAGATTCTTGCGGGAAATCGGGATGTGACAGTAGAGGAGTTGATAAAGTTGGCTCTGAAATGTATGTGAAGCCGATGGGCTTGTGTTATAGTTTGTTTCTTTTGCGCATGTTTTTCAACTTGGCAAGTCCGGCAGAGTGTATTTTCCCTGAACTTTTGTTTTTTTCTTGGGGTACACCTATGCGACAGCACCCAAAAAGTTGGACATAAAAACTTTTGGGGTGCTGTCCAGTGCCGAGAATTTCCGGGGCGCTTGCGTGTCTCGTTTGTGCGTTTTTATGACGCTTTTATGGGGTGCTAATGGTACGAGCTCGACGTACTTTCCTTCCAAAAATTCGAAATACTATTTTCATATCCTTGCCTTTCTTGAGGGTCTTGTCATTTTTGTATATATAATATATTGATATTCAGTTGTTTAATTCTTTTTTTTCTTAATAGAAGGGGATTTCACCAATAGAAAGTTTGAGATACCGACAAATAGGGAGGACTTCCTTTGTGGGCATGGCCTGTCGGCGCACCCTGCGCGTGCGGGGTGTGGCAATGGCGCGCTTAGGGTGTGGTAATGGTATAAGTTCGCCGCGCCTTCGCGTCACAGCCGCATCACAGCCGTCCAATCCAGCGGCTTTGTCGCGGCTGTGACGCGAAGGTGGAACGAAGACATGCGCGGAGCGCGCCATGGACACACACGGGACGCGCCTTGTGCGGGTGCGGGCGGGGCGCGTCGCGCCCTTCCCGGTTGTTGGCGGGTTGCGGAGTGGAAACCAGGGGCTTTCGCGTGGTTGTTCGCCTGTGATTTTGAGTCCATGGGTTCCGTGTCCCGGTTTTCCAACACGGCGGGGAGCTCTTCCTTGACGCGCGTGTCGGTGGGGGGGCGCTTTGTTGCCGGAATCCGAAGGACGTCGCCCGGATGAACGTGTCCAGCCGGAGAAAAAACATTCCTGTTCCCCGTTGTTTTCCAGGCGGTTGTGTTTTCGGGGTAGATTTTTTCGCAAAAAAGTTGGAGAAAAGTTTGGAGCGGGATGAAAAATTGGCTTATCTTTGCACCCGCTTTCGGGCCGG
>CALUHX010000111.1 GCA_944320555.1 uncultured Butyricimonas sp.
GGATGGTGTGGAGGAAATTTTGAGGGATATATTCTAGTGCTTTTTTCTAAGAGTTTAAAAATCAATCAAGAGATATGAAGGTACCATTTTCACCGCCCGACATGGGCGGGCGGGAGGCGGAGGAGGTCTCCCGTGCGATTTGTTCCGGCTGGATCACGACGGGGCCGAGGACGAAGGAGTTTGAGAAGCGCATAGCGGCGTATTGCCACACGGGGAGGGCGGTGTGCCTGAACTCGGCGACGGCATGCCTGGAGTCGATATTGAGGATTTTGGGGATAGGGCCGGGCGACGAGGTGATAGCCTGCGCCTACACGTACACGGCGAGCGTGAGCGTGGTCTGCCACGTGGGGGCGAAACTGGTGTTGCTTGACACGGCCCCGGGTTCTTTCGAGATGGACTATTCCAGGCTGGCGGACGCCATCACGGAACGGACGAAGGCGGTCATTCCGGTGGACCTGGGCGGGGTGGTGTGCGACTACGACAAGGTGTTTGCGGCGGTGGAGTCGAGGAGGTCGTTGTTCCGTCCGTCGAATGACTTGCAGGCGGCGATAGGCCGTGTGGCGGTGGTCGCCGACGCGGCGCACGCTTTCGGAGCCAGGTGGCACGGCCGGATGTGCGGGGAGATAGCGGACTTCACGTCGTTCTCTTTCCACGCGGTGAAGAACCTGACGACGGCGGAGGGCGGTGCGTTGACGTGGCGGCCTTTGGCGGGCGTGGACGACGAGTGGCTTTACAAGCAGTTCCAGCTGATGTCGCTGCACGGTCAGAACAAGGACGCCCTAGCGAAGACGAGGCTGGGGGCCTGGGAGTACGACATCGTGTATCCGGCTTACAAGTGCAACATGACGGACATCATGGCGGCGATAGGGCTGGTCCAGCTGGAGCGTTACCCGGGCATGCTGGCGAGGAGGCGGGAGATCATCGGGCGTTACGACGGGGCGTTGAGAGGCTGCGGCGTGCAGGTGCTGGACCATTACGGGGAGGACCACGAGTCGAGCGGGCATTTGTATCTGACGCGGCTGTTGGGGCGTGACGAGACTTTCCGCAACGGGGTGATCGAGCGGATGGCGGAGCGTGAGATAGCGTGCAACGTGCATTACAAGCCGCTCCCGATGATGACGGCGTACAAGAACCTGGGATTCGACATCAAGGACTATCCGAACGCCTATAATCAGTATCGCAATGAGATCACCCTGCCGCTGCACACTTGCCTGACGGACGAGCAGGTGGAATATGTGATAGAGAATTTCAAGAAGTTGATATAATGTACCGTCATTTTTTCAAGCGTCTGTTTGATTTCCTCGTGGCCTTGGTGGCCTTGCCGTTCGTGTTGTTGGTGATTGTCTGCGTGGCCCCGCTCATTTATCTCACGGACAGGGGGCCGGTGTTTTACAACGCCAAGCGGGCGGGACGGAACGGGAGACCGTTCAAGATGTTCAAGTTGCGCTCGATGTACGTCAACTCTCCTGATTTGCGCAATGCGGACGGCTCCACCTTCAACTCGAACAACGATCCCCGGGTCACTCCTATTGGACGTTTTTTGAGGAAGACGAGCGTGGACGAGATTCCCCAGTTGTTGAACGTGCTTATAGGCGACATGAGTTTCGTGGGGCCGAGGCCGATACTGACAAGCATTCGGGTTGAGGAGTATGACGACGTGTTAAAAAAACGGTCCCGTGTGCGTCCAGGCATCACCGGATATGCGCAAGCTTATTACCGGAATTCGATATCTCAACAAGAGAAGTTCAAATTGGATTGTTATTATGTCGATCACTTGTCTTTCTTGCTTGATTTGAGGATCTTGTTCCGGACGTTTGTGTCCGTGGTGCGGGAGGACAATGTTTTTGTTGAAAACAAACAATCATGAAAAAGTTATTAATCATCGGAGCTTCCATCCTGCAACTTCCGGCAATAAAGAAAGCGAAGGAGATGGGGTTGGAGGTGGCCGTGGCGGATTACGACCCGAAGGCGGTCGGGATTCCTTTTGCGGACAGATATTTTAATGCCAGCACGATAGACGTGGACTCTATTTGCAAAGTGGCGCAAGAGTACCGTCCTGACGGAATCATGACGCTTGCGACGGACATGCCGATGCGGTCAGTGGCGGCGGCCACGGCGTTGTTGGGATTGCCGGGAATTTCGATGGACACGGCGATAAAAGCGACCGACAAGGGGGAGATGATCAAGGCGTTCGAGGCGCATGGTGTGGAGTCCCCGTGGTTTCGTGTCATAAAGGACGGGGAGGATTTGAAGGCCGTGAAGCGGGATTTCACCTATCCTTGCGTCATGAAGCCGACGGACAATGCGGGCAGCCGGGGCGTGACCCTGTTGCGTTCGGCGAAGGACTTGGAAGACGCCTATGTTTATAGCCGGAAGCAATCCCGGTGCGGAGAGGTCATTGTGGAGGAGTTTCTGCAAGGGAGCGAGGTGAGCGTGGAGGTGATGGTTGTGGACGGCGAGCCCCACGTGCTGGCGGTGACGGACAAGTTGACCACGGGCGCACCCCATTTCGTGGAGATGGGGCACAGCCAGCCGTCGCAATTGCCGGTGTCGGACGTGGAAAGGATCAAGAATTTGGCTGTGCGGGCAGTCCGGGCTGTCGGCATCAATTGCGGTCCCGCCCATGTGGAGATCATGAACACGAAAGAGGGACCTAAAATGATAGAGCTTGGGGCCAGAATGGGCGGCGATTGCATCACGACGCATCTGGTCCCGTTGTCCACGGGGATAGACATGGTGAGAGCGACGATAGACGTGTCGTTGGGGAATAAGCCGGACATAAAACCGAAATGGGACAAGGGGAGCGCGATCCGTTTCTTTGATGCGCCCAAAGGGGAAATGCGCTCAATAAGCGGAGTGGAAGAGGCCGGCAGGATTGAAGGAGTGGAAGAATTGTTTTTGACCAAGAAAGCGGGAGAGCGCATGGGTGAGATTTTTAGCAGCATCGACAGACCCGGCTACGTGATAGCGCAAGGAGGTTCGGCCCGGAAAGCCGTTGAGGTTTGCGAGTCTGTTTTGAGTTTGGTGAAATTTGAGACGAGATGATTTCAGACAAGAAAAGGATTTTGATATTGGGAGGGATTACCCATATGCTTGATGTCGTGCGCAAGGCGCATGACATGGGTTTGTATACAATCGTGTGTGATTATTCGGAAACCTCCCCGGCAAAAAAAATAGCGGACAAGGCTTACGATATAAGCACGACGGACATAGATGCGCTTGAGAAAGTGGCGAGGGACGAGGCCGTGGACGCCGTGTTTGCCGGATTCGAGGATCTTAACACGTGGAACGCCTTGCGGCTGTGCCAACGGTTGGGACTGCCTTTCTATGCGACGGAAGAGCAATTGAGGATCACCTCAAATAAAAAACTGTTTAAGGAGTTCTGCCGTAAATGCGGTATCCCCGTCGTGGAGGAATATCCGGTTACGGGCGCAAATGACATAGAGTCGTTGGACGAGTCGCTTTATCCTGTGATTATGAAGCCGGTGGACAGTTATGGAAGCAAGGGGATAACGGTTTGCCAGAATCGCCGGGAATTAGGGGACGCTTATACGAAGGCCCTGTCGTTTTCCAGATCGAAACAGATAGTGTTGGAGCATTTTGTGCCAGGCTATGGGGTGGAAATGTATTATACGGTAATAAACGGGGAGGCTTGTTTGTCGGCGATGACGGATCGTTATGTGATAAGGCAGGACGGAGGCGTGCCGCCGTTGCCCACGGCGACGGTGTTCCCTTCGAAACACCTGGTCTCGTATTGCGGGACAATGAACGAAAAGGTGAAGATGATGATCCGTGAATTGGGCATTACGAACGGAGTGTTGTTGTTTCAAGGCGTATTGGAAGACGGAAAAGTGTGTGTTTACGAGATGGCGTATCGTTTGACCGGCGAACAGCACTATCATATTGTCCAGAAAGAGACGGGAGTGGATTTGTTGGCGATGATGATTGACTTGGCTTTGGGGAAGGATACGGGCGGTTATTTCGTGGGAGGGAAAGATGCGGAGTGTCTGCCGTGCCCGGCTTGTAATTTGGCGGTGTTGTTAAAAAGAGGGACAATCCGAAGGATTGAGGGATTGGCGGCCATATTGGAAATGCCGGAGATTGTTTCCCATGTCCAGACTCTTTTTGAGGGGGACACGGTGGACCGAATCGGGAATTACGGACAAATTTGCGTCCGTTTCAATATCGTGGCAAAAGACGGGGCGCGCTTGTTGGAGGTGATTGATTGTATAAATAAGACGTTGAAAGTGTTTTCCCCGGAAGGAGAGAATTTGGTTTTGTCGGAGTTTAAAGAACGGGATATTTTTTAGTCATGTCGGGAACGGTCATAAAGAAAATTTTTTGTGTCTATAACGAACGGTTGTACAAGCTGGTGTCTTCCCAGATGCGTGATGTGAGGCCCAGGCAAGAGGTCTCGTTTGTGCCGATAGGCGAGAATAATTACCGGAAGGTTGAGTCGGTCAGGCCGGGGGCTTTTTATGTCCGGGATTTTAAAAAGATGCTCACCTTGGGGGATTATGGTATCTATGTCTGTGTGGAGGGCGTGCCGGTAGGATACGGTTGGGCGAAATTGAAGGGTTCCAAAGATTATTTTTTTCATGTGAGCGATTGTTATTTGTGTCGGTTCTATGTGAATCCGGAGTGGAGAGGAAGAAACTTCTATCCCGCAATGATTTGCCGGTTGATACAAGATTTTCAAAGAAAGGGTGTGGACACATTTTATATTGCGGTGGAAGATACGAATCTGCCTTCGCAAAAAGGGATAGAAAAGGTCGGGTTCGTTTATCAAAAGACATTGCGTTTTTGGAGATTGCTTAAAACGACGTTGAATAAATATCAATTGGGAAGATGAAGTTGTTGTTATTGCCTTCTTATTTTCAACCGGAAAGGGCGGCAAGTGCGTATTTGACGGAGAACCGTTACGAGGCTTTTGCGGAGGCGGGTTTTGACATGGAGGTTTATGCGCCTTGTCCGACGAGGGGGATAAGTGGAGAGGAGCGGGAAACGTATAAAAAGCGGTTGAGGCGGGAGGTGCTGTATGGCGGGAGGATGCGGGTATACCGTTTTTCTTTGTGGCGGGAGGGGAAAAATCCGGTGTTGCGGGCGTTGCGTTACGTGGTGGCATGCGCAAAACATTTTTATTATGGATGCAGGGCGAAAGACGCCGACGTGCTGTTCGTGGCGAGCACTCCGCCGATACAGGGGGCGATGGCCGCCTTGGTGAAGAAGGTGACGGGAGTGCCGGTTGTGTACAATCTGCAGGACATATTTCCAGATTCGTTAGTGGGAACGGGGTTGGCGAGGAAGGGGGGATTGTTGTGGAAAATTGGGAGGCGGATAGAGGATTTCACTTACCGGAACGCCGACAAGATTATCGTGATATCGGAGGATTTCAAGCGGAACATCATGGCGAAGGGGGTGCCGGAGGAGAAGATCGAGGTGATATACAA
>CALUHX010000112.1 GCA_944320555.1 uncultured Butyricimonas sp.
ATATTTTGCCTTTTTCAAAGCGAACAACAATAAAGATGGCATGTGAAATGAAAAACTAAGCTCATTTACACATGCCGACTTATATTTTTTGAACATTTACTGAATGTCCCTAAGGTAGGGGGAGTACCCCGAAGGGGGGTAGGGGTATGAGAGCCGCATTTCGACACAGCCCCACTGTTTATTGTGCGTCGGGCGCGGCCTCCGTCTCGTTTTCGATGTCTATTGTCAGCGTGAACGGATTCGAATCATAGCGTTCTTCCAAGCGAATGACCATGTTTGCTTCCGCATGGTAATCCTGCGTCGTTTCCACGTTAGGGTCGACTTTGACGCTTGCGACATAGCTTCCTGTTGTATTCCCGGTTGCCACGTTGATAATGGAGAATTGGGGAATGGAAAAGATTCCGGATAGAGAAGAGCCGGACTCCATTTCAGAAAAATTGTCGAAGACAATTTCAAGGTTATTCTCGTTGACTGAGTAGTCTGCGGGATTCACGGTGAAAGGAATCGCGATGGTGTCTATTCCGTTCAAGGAAAAGGATGTTTGTGTGATGGTGATTTCCGGCGTGATATTGTCGTCATTGTCGTCGTCGCATGCCGTAAATGCGGCAAAAATCATTAGCAACAGGCTGAAATTTAATGATTTTAACTTCATGGTTGAATTGGTAAGTGATAAATGAAAACAATTGTCTGTCAAAAGATGTTCCAATGGATGCGTTCGGCGTTGAACTTTTCCTTTGGCCGGTTGTCGCCTGCGGGATAGCCGATAGGAATCACGCAGAGGGGCAGAATGTTCTCCGGTAGATTGATGTGGCGGCGCACTACCTCCATGCGGTCCTCGTAGGGAAAGGCCGCCGTCCACACCGCTCCCAGTCCCAGCGCTTCCGCCGCCAGCAAAAGATTCTCCCCGGCCAGCGAGCAGTCCAGGTACCAATAAGAGGAAACCGTGGAGTCTCCGCAAATCACGATGGCCATCGGCGCCTTGGCCAGCATCTTGGCGTTGCCCAACTCCGCTGCCATGGAGTCCAACCGCGCCCGGTCGTTGATGACGACGAAATGCCACGGGCGGGTGTCTTTCCCGGAAGGAGCGGCCATGGCGGCCTCGAGCAGCGCGGTTGTTTTCTCGTCCTCGACGGGCTGCGTCGTGTAGTCGCGCACGCTTTTCCGCTGGTGGATGTTTCCGAGCACGGCCTCCCGTTTCAGCGACTCGGTGTCTTGTCGCGGCTGGCTCGTGCAGCTTGTCTGTGCCGCGGCGATGGTCAGTGTCGTCGCGACGAGCAGGAATGATAAACTTTTCTTTGTCATGGTCTGTCGTTATTTGGTTGATAATCTTTGTATCGTTCGGCGATTTCGTCGAAAACGCCCCACAGGCTATCCGCCGTGGGCGCCTGCAACATCCGTATGCGCAAGTCCCGGAAATGGGGAAGCCCCTTGAACATGCACGCCATGTGGCGGCGCATGTGCAGAATTCCTCTCATTTCGTCGAGCCAGTCGATGGCGAGCGTTATTTGCTCCTTGATTACGTCGATTTGCTCCGCCACCGACAATTCCGGAAGCGCCTCTCCCGTCTTCAGATAGTGCTTGATTTGGCGGAATATCCACGGCTTGCCGATTGCCGCCCGGCCAATCATCGCTCCGTCCACCCCGTACCGCTCGAAAGCCTCTTTGGCGCGTTCGGGCGTGGTGATGTCTCCGTTACCGATGATGGGAATCTTGACGCGGGGATTCCGTTTCACATGGGCGATGGGTTCCCAGTCGGCCTCGCCCGTGTACATTTGCGAGCGGGTGCGCCCGTGTATGGCGAGTGCGGCTATTCCCGCGTCCTGCAGGCGTTCGGCCACCTCATCGATGACGATATGGTCTGCGTCCCATCCCAGCCGCGTCTTGGCGGTGACGGGAATCTTCACCGCCCGGACGATTTGGCGCGCCATTTCCACCATCAACGGAATGTCCCTCAACATGCCGGCCCCCGCCCCTTTCCCGGCCACCCGCTTCACGGGGCAGCCGAAGTTCAGGTCGATAAAGTCCGGACGGGCCTCTTCCACGATTTTCGCGGCCTCCACCATCGACTCGATGAACCGGCCGTAAATCTGTATCGTCACGGGCCGCTCCTCCTCGGCGATGGTCAACTTCCTCACCGTCTTGTCTATCGAGCGCACCAGCGCGTCCGCCGACACGAACTCCGTGTACATCCAGTCGGCCCCGTACCGTTTGCAGAAACTCCGGAACGGCGGGTTGGTCACCTCCTCCATGGGGGCCAGAATCAGCGGGTGTTCCCCTACGTCTTTTCCTCCGATTATCATTATCTTGCGAATAAAGTTGGTCGCGAAAATAATAATTAATATCTTTGATTCCAGAAATAAACGGGAATAGATATGGCCGAGCGTGAATTTTTGGGAGAGACGGAACGTCTGATTCTTCGTCCATGGCGGGAGTCGGAAGCGGAAATCCTTTACGCTTATGCGAAAGACCCTGTGATTGGCAATGCCGCGGGGTGGCAGCCGCACCCGTCCGTCGCCCACAGTCTGGAAATTATCCGCACCGTGTTTGCCGCTCCGGAGACCTATGCCGTCGTCTTGAAAGCGACCGGAGAGCCTGTCGGCAGCATCGGGTTGATGTTCGCCGACGGCATGCACAGCGCGCCGATAGGGCCGGGCGAGGCGGAAATCGGTTATTGGATAGGCGTGCCCCATTGGGGACGGGGGCTCGCTTCGGAAGCCTCGTCTTGCCTGCTTTGCCGCGGATTCTCCGCTCTCGGCCTTTCCGCCGTGTGGGCGGGTTATTATGACGGCAACCTGCGTTCCCGGCGGGTCATGGAAAAGTGCGGCTTCGTTTTTCACCACACGGCTTCGCCCTCGCTCCTTTCGGAAGCTTCCCGCATGGAGCATTTCATGCGCCTGACTGCGGATGGGTGGCGAGAATGGAGGGAGCGTCATGGCGGCGGAAAGTCCTTGGCTTTTTGGTCGTGCCCTGAGTGACGCGGCTCCTTCCCGATAGATTTGACCAACGAAACAAAATTTTGGAATATGGCACTATTGAAATTCATTTTTGTCGGTTTAATGCTTCTTCTCCCCCAGCAGGAGGATTGGGTCAGAATACACGGCGACCCCTACATGTCGTTTCTGTTCCCGAACCAGGGCGAGCGCTTGAAAAAGGATGTCAACAAGATGCGTTCGTGGATATTCCAGACCAAGGATTCCGTCTGTGTCTATGGCGTGGTGTGTACCCAGCTCACGAAGGAGGAGGGCGTGCTGGATTCCTACACGCTCAACCAACTGTACCTGGCTTTGAAAAAGGAGTCGGTCTCCATGCCCACCGCCGTGCTGCGGGAGGAAAAGGTCTATCCCGACCGCCATATGGACATTCGGGAGATTCGTTACACGATAATGAAAGACAAGCGGGAGATGACCTACTACAAGCGTTTCATCTTTCGCGACAACTGCATGTACCAGATTACCATCGGTGCCTTGACCGGGCAAAAAGACGAGCTGGAGCGGTGCAAGAAGAAATTCTTCGACTCCGTGAAATTCGAAAAACCGAAGGACTGACCGCTGGTGCGCGCCTTTGGTTGCGGAGCGTGGTTTTCCGTCTTCGCGTGTCACGGTTTCAGTGCGCCGTAAAAATAAGCCGCCGTCGCGCCTCCGTCCACAAGGAAGTCCGCTCCGGTAATGAACGCTCCACGTTCGCTCATCAGCAGCTCGGCGACGTTCGCCACCTCGTCGGCTGTGCCGGGACGGCCGGCCGGACACCGGGCGAACATGTTCTTGTAGAATACTTTGTTTTGAGAATTAGTGCGTTTGGTGTCGTTTTCTTGCGGCTCCATCCTCTCATTGCCCGGCGCTTTTCCATAACCTTTCAACCGATATTCATTGCGTATTCAATATCAATTACGAGAGTATTACATGTTCATTATATCCGCATTACCTCTAAAATGCCTGTAAGTATTCTATAAATCAGCTATTAAATTCCTATTTTACATAGGAGAGTCATAGGACATTAATAGGAGAGTTATAGGAGAGTCACATGTAATGTTGAGGTAATGATGAGGTAATAAAAACGTAATCGGCATTGAATACCCAATGAAAGTTTGTTGAAGACGTATTGACCATTCTTGATGGAATGAGTTTCCGGAAGAAAGAGCCGAGGGGGCAAGTGTCTCGGGGTATTGTTGCCTTTGGGGAAGATGGGGTTGGGGGACGGGAAGCGGGGCAAGGGAGGAGCGGATTGAAATGGCCGCGGGGAAAGGGCTACAAGGAAAGGTGCAAGTCTGCCAACAGGACGGCTGTCGCTGGCTCGTCTTTCGGTGCGTCTTTCGGTTTCCATGCCACGATGAACCGGACGGATGCGGATTTTACGTTGTAGCCTTTTGCTTCCCATTCCGACAATTGGTTTTGCATGTTTTGGGATAACTTCGCAACCGGTTTGTCGGTGGATGCGTCATACAGACAGAATTCACGGTATTTTAGAGGGTCGCCGCTTCGTAAGGCCAGGATTTCGTTTTTGAGCCCTTTGAAGAATCCTAAGTTGACATCTTTGTGGGAGAGTTGCAGGACGACTTCTTCGGGCATCGCATACTGTTTTTGGTCGACAAGGTGCAGGTCCGCGCTCAAGTGGTCGAAGTAGTCGCAATTCGTATGTATGAACAGGCGGTTTTTGGAGCGGGTCATGCCCACGTAGAGCCGGCGTATTTGCTTGGCGTTTTTGGGATGTTTGTCGGATATGAGCATGTACACGTCGTCGAATTCCCGGCCTTTGGCTTTGTGGATGGTTGACACGACGACATCCGCTCCCGAGACGTCGCAGAAGTCTTCGACCGAGGACTCGAAGACGAATTCTTTGAAGTCGCCGTAGTATTTTGCTTCGTTGGTGCGTTCAAACAGTTCCATGCAACGCTTCACGTATGCCAGACTTTGGCTTTTGGAGTAGGTGGCATACGTCGCATGTTTTGCATGTTCCCACGCTTCCGCTGGAATTAGGGGTTTGGTTATCTGTTTGCTTATATACTTGGCATTTCAAGGTTGCCGATTATCCGGCTTATACACTTCCCACTGAAATTAGCTGGGCATATTTAAACCATGAGATTTCGATACGGGATGTGTATTGGCATAAGAGTTGTTGATAACGTCGGAGAAAAGTAATAGACCAATAGATAAATAAAAATGGACGAAGGGCTATCTGTTGGTCTACTATTTTTATTATTGATGCGAATCAGGAGTTGAAAATAGTTTCTGATTCAGGTTTTAAAAGTTTGTAATTCAGTTAATTATCTCATTGATTTATTTTGCAATCTCCTTGGAAATCAATATATTAGAAGAACAAAACCACTCATTTTTCTAATTATGATTCCCAAGGAGAAAAAGTTAAAACTAATAAGTCTGTATATGTATATCTGTG
>CALUHX010000113.1 GCA_944320555.1 uncultured Butyricimonas sp.
ATGATTCAAAAAATATGCAAGATACTGTGGTTGAACAATATCTCACAAAAGTGGGCTTTTTAAGGGACGACTAATTATATGGGGCCACCTAAAAAGTCTTTTGACGTTGGGGATTGTCTCATTTGCGCAGTCAATAGTTTAAGCCGAACCACCAGAGGGGTAGGATGTTGCCGGAGGAGAACTCGATGCCGTCCTTGACGACGTAGCCTTCCTCGGCAGATTCGATTTGTTTTGTGCCTTTCGACTTCCCTCCCACCTCGAAAGTGCGGTTGCCTATCCGGAAATCGGCCACGGAGGAGAGCGAAATGGGATTTTTCACCCGCATTTGGTTTAAGAAAAACGTCTCCCGCAGATTGCCCACATTCACCGCACCGTCCGCCAAAGCGTAAATCAGATTCGGATTGTCGAGATAGATTTTTTCCACCTTGCCAAGTCCCCGAATTCCACCGGTGTCGTCTTTCAATTGAGCAATCATGCCGGCATCCTCGATATAATTGAGGTAATCGGGCATTTGATTGCGTCCCGTGCCAATCATTTCCGACAGTTTACTCATATTCGGCTTAAAGGGCACGCTTTGAGCGATGATGGCAAGCAACCGCTTAAACTTCCTGCCCATGGAAGCCGGCATGTCCGCAAAAACAGGGATGTCGGTCTCCAAAGTCAGATTGATGACTTGGCGCAATTTCTCGTCGAAGCTATTATCTTGGGCAAAGGGATAGTATCCCCGCCGAAGATAGTCCTCGAAAAAAAGAAGCGGAGTTTTCAGAGCGAGAGCCTCCGGCCGCCCCGCCACAATATCGTCCAAAGAAAAAGCGGGGAGCGCAATGTTTTGAAAAAGCCGCAAATACTCCCGGAAAGAAAGGCCGTACAAATGGTACATCACCGCACGGCGACTCAAATCGGAGACCCCTTTGTTCAAATCCAATACGGAAGAGCCGGAAAAGACCACCCGCAACTCGCTATAGTAGTCATATATCAATTTCAGTTCTTTGGACCAATCCTTGTATTTATGAATCTCATCGATAAACAAATAATGAATCCCCCGCTGCACCACTTGCTCCGCAAGGGACAACAGCCGGTGGTCGCTAAAATAGATGTCGTCGGCATTGACGTAGAGCGCATCGTCCGCATTCAAGTCCCTTTTGATGCGCTGCAACATCAATGTCGTCTTGCCCACGCCCCTCGGCCCCCGGATTCCCACAATCCGGTTTCCCCAATCAATTTCGCCGTAGAGGTAACGGAAAAAGCCCGTGTCCGTTTCCCGAAGCAGTTTCTTGTAGATTTTAATGAGATTGTTCATACTTTTCTGTTTTACCCGTCAAAGATAGCGATTTTTGCACTTGGCAGGTGCAAAAAGAGGGGAAATTTGCACTTGGCAAGTGCAAATGGCGGGAGGAGGCGCAAAAAGAGGGGCGGGGAAGGAGCGTTTTCGCTTTTCTTTATGTAACTTCGCGCAAGTAAATTAACCTTTTAGAAAGGCAACTATGAATTACTCGATTTGGGATTTCCTGCAACTCATCGGCTCGTTGGGCGTGTTCCTCTATGGGATGAAACTGATGAGCGAGGCGTTGCAGAAAGTGGCGGGCAACAAGATGCGCAAGATATTGGCCGCCATGACGTCCAACCGGGTGAAGGGAGTCGTGACGGGCCTGCTCATCACGGCCATCATCCAAAGCTCGTCAGCGACGACCGTCAGGGTGGTAAGTTGCGTGAACGCCGGACTGCTGGATTTGGTGAGCGCCATCGGAGTCATCATGGGCGCCAACGTGGGGACGACGTTCACGGCGTGGCTGATTTCCATCCTCGGCTTCCAGGTGAGCATGGGCGACCTGTCGCTGATTCTCATCGGGGCGGGCGTGCCGCTGCTTTTCTCGCGGAAACGGATACGCAAAAGCTGGGGAGAATTCATCATCGGGTTCGGACTGCTGTTCATCGGACTGGAGTTCCTGCAGCAGCACATGCCCAAAATCAACGAGAACCCCGAATTGCTGAGATTCCTGCGCAATTACACCGACCTAGGCTACGGGTCGTACCTCATATTCCTGCTTATCGGCACGTTCCTGACGGTGATTATCCAGTCGTCGTCGGCCACGATGGCGTTGACGCTGGTGATGTGCGCCAACGGATGGATCGGCTTCGACATCGCCGCCTCCATGGTGCTGGGCGAAAACATCGGGACCACCATCACGGCCAATCTGGCGGCGACGGTGGCCAACACGGCGGCCAAACGGGCGGCGTTCGCCCATTTCCTTTTCAACATGTTCGGCGTGTGCTGGGTGATGGCCCTGTTCCCGCTGTTCCTGAAGGGCGTGGGGGCGTTGAGCGTGGAGCTGGGCATTGGCGACCCCTTCACGGACACCCAGTCTGTCCCCGTGGCCCTGTCGCTGTTCCACACGTGCTTCAATGTGGCCAACGTGCTCATCCTAATTTGGTTCACGAAAAGCCTTGCCCATATTGTGACCCGCATCGTCAAGCCCAAGGAATCCGCAGAGGACGCGTTCACCTTGAAGCATATCAAGATAGGTCTGCTGTCCACTCCGGAGGCCTCCCTTTTCCAAGCAAAACAGGAAATCGTGCAGTACGCCCAAAACACGCAGGACATGTACCGCCAAGTGGTGGAATGCCTGCACATGCCGTCGCGGGAGTTTGAAACGAAATTCGAGAAAATCGACAAGCTGGAGGACGAGAGCGACGTGGTGGAAGTGGAAATCGCCGACTATCTGACAAAAGTGTCGGAATCCAAGCTCTCCACCGAGAACACGCAACGGATACGGGCCATGTTCCGCGTCGTGTCGGAAATCGAGAGCATCGCCGACTCGTCGCTCATCCTGGCCAAGGCCATCGCCCGCCGGAACGAGCAAGGCATCGTGTTTCCCGAGAACATCGACGAGAAACTGCAACACATGATGGCCATCGTGGACGAGTCGCTGACGGTGATGTGCAGCAACCTCTCGCAAGATTACCCGAACGTGAAGGCGAAAAAGGCCTACGAGGTGGAACAAACCATCAACGACTACCGCACCATCCTGCAACAGGAGCACTTGACGGCAATCGAGGAAAAGAAATACGACTACGCCACGGGCATCATATACAGCGACATTTTCTCGGAGTGCGAGAAAATCGGCGACCATGCCATCAACGTGACGGAGGCAATCAAGGAAATAAGTTCAAATTAACAGATACAAATTATGGCACAAGAAGATGTTTTCAAGAAGTTGGTGGCACACTGCAAAGAATACGGCTACGTGTTCCCATCGTCCGAAATATATGACGGGCTGGCCGCCGTGTACGACTACGGGCAGTACGGCGTGGAGCTGAAGAACAATATCAAACGCTACTGGTGGGACAGCATGGTGCTCCTGCACGAGAACGTGGTGGGGCTGGACTCCGCCATTTTCATGCACCCCACGATTTGGAAGGCCTCCGGCCACGTGGACGCGTTCAACGACCCGTTGATTGACAACAAGGACTCCAAGAAACGCTACCGGGCCGACGTGCTCATCGAGGACCACATCGCCAAATACGAGGAGAAAATCGAGAAGGAGGTGGCCAAGGCCCGGAAACGCTTCGGGGAGAAGTTCGACGAGGCCCTGTTCCGGCAAACGAATCCCCAGGTGCAGGTCCACCGGCAAAAAAAAGAGGAATTGACCGCCCGGATGGCGAAGGCATTGAACGACAACGACCTCGCCGAACTGCGCCAAATCATTGTCGACAACAAGATTGTCTGCCCCATCTCCGGCACGTGCAACTGGACGGAGGTGCGCCAATTCAACTTGATGTTCTCCACCGAAATCGGCTCCACGGCCGACGGGGCGAGCAAGATATACCTGCGTCCGGAAACCGCCCAGGGAATCTTCGTGAATTTCCTGAACGTGCAGAAGACGGGCCGCATGAAGATTCCGTTCGGAATCGCCCAAATCGGGAAGGCGTTCCGCAACGAGATTGTCGCCCGTCAGTTCATTTTCCGCATGAGGGAGTTCGAGCAGATGGAAATGCAATTCTTCGTGCGCCCCGGCACGGAGCTGGAGTGGTTCAAGAAATGGAAAGAAACCCGCATGAGCTGGCACCAGACGCTGGGCTTCGGGGCCGAGAACTACCGGTTCCACGACCACGAGAAACTGGCCCACTACGCCAACGCCGCCACGGACATCGAGTTCCGCTTCCCGTTCGGATTCAAGGAGGTGGAAGGAATCCACTCCCGCACGGACTTCGACTTGAAGCGCCATCAAGAGTTCTCCGGCAAGAAAATCCAATACTTCGACCCGGAACTGAACGAATCCTACACGCCCTACGTCATCGAGACCTCCATCGGGGTGGACCGCATGTTCCTGCAAGTGGTGGCGGCAGCCTACACTGAAGAGGAAATCGAGAAAGAGGACGGCAGCAAGGACTTGCGGGTGGTGTTGAAACTGCCGGCTGCCCTCGCTCCCATCAAACTGGCGGTCATGCCACTGGTGAAGAAAGACGGGCTTCCCGAAAAAGCGGAGGAAATCATGCAAGCCCTGCGTCTGGACTTCCGTTGCCAGTACGACGAGAAAGACTCCATCGGCAAACGCTACCGCCGCCAGGATGCCATCGGCACTCCGTTCTGCATCACGGTGGACCATCAAACATTGGAGGACAACGCCGTGACCATCCGCTACCGGGACACCATGCAACAAGAACGTGTCGCCATTGACCAATTGCCCGACATCTTGAGGAAAAAAACCGATATGCGGGAATTGCTCAAGCAAATCAAGCTATAACGGTAAAGGTAACTATACGCACCATGCTTTGATGCAAGCAAATTTAAGATTGTTCGCATCAAAGCATGACTCGCATTTCATCATTTATTGATATTACCGTAAGGAGATCCATACAATGATGATGCAAAAACATACACCGACATTCCCCAAAAATTTCCACCTTCCCATCTCCCAAGGGGTACTCCAATACAAAAGGGGAAAAATCACCCGCATCGCAAAACACCGTCCTTTCCACTCTTACATGGAAGGGAGACGAAAAACTCCTGACTTCGTCAATGCGTCACCCAAAAATCGTCCTCAAATAAAGGGGCAATGCGCTTGTGGCGTTCCATAACCAT
>CALUHX010000114.1 GCA_944320555.1 uncultured Butyricimonas sp.
CTTGCAGAATTATCAAAGACTTTTATTGATTAAATAACTGAATAACAGTAAATAAAATGTTTTTAAGGGACGACTATTTAATCATTAAATATTTGGAACTATGAAATGGTGTTTGAAATGTATGCGGCAATATGCCGATTTGATTTACGAGGGTGGAAGGGAGGGGAAATAGTTTTGGTCGCAAAAAGAGAGTTATGGAAGACAGGGAGATAGTGGAACGGTTGACGGCGAATGAGCCGGGAATGGTGAGGGAGTTTTTCTTCGAGCGGTGCAGGCCGATGCTGACGTATGTGGGGCAGTATTTTTGTCGGGTGAAGGAGTCGCCGGAGGATTTGATCGGGGAGTTTTACGAGTTCCTCGCAGCGGACGATTGGCGGCGGCTGCGGATGTTCAAGTTCTCGTGTTCGCTGAACTCGTATGTGACGATTATCGCCACACGGTATTTCCAGCATAAGCGGGACGGGGAGACCGTGTCGATAGAGGAGCACGAGGGAGAGGTGAGGGCGTTGCGGGAAGAGGGTGAGAGGATGTCGTTTTTCATGGAGGACGTGAAGAAGGCAATCGCAAGGATGCAGCCGCTTGACCGGTTTCTGATTCAACGGATTCTGATAGACGGGGAGAAGCCGGGGGACATTCTGGACGAGGCGGCGGCGTTTATCGAGAAGGACGAGACGGTGAGCACGGAGGCTCAGGACAGGAGGCAGTTGGCCGGGTATGTGTATACTCGTTATAACCGGGCGAGGAAGAATTTGCAGAAACTAATGACAGCGATGGGATATGGAAGATAATGGAACGCAGTTTGATGTTTATGAGTTGGTCGGGCGGGAGCTTGACAAGGGAGAGGGTTTGCCGCAGGGGAACGCATGGCGGGATTCGCAGTGGGGCGAGTGTTTTGTGGTCGCCCTGCAGGCGTTGAGATTGTTTGACAATAAAAACGGGGACTAATGAGACGGATTAGCGGAATATCGGACGAGGAGTTGGCGGCGTATCTGGAGCATGCGTTGCAGGCGGAAGAGAACGAGCGGGTGGAGGCCGCCATGGATGTGGACACGCTTGAGGTGTTGGGGGTGGCACGGAGGGCGTTGGCGGAGTTTGAGGCGGGGGAGACGGTGTTGCCCTCGTGGGACGAGGTGGACACGGGTAACGCATTCAGGCGGATTGGCGAGCCGTTGGCGATGGCCGGTTTTTTGGGGGACGAGGAGGCTGAAGAAAACGGAGAGGAGGACAAGGGTGAATGAGGATGCCGGACATATTGAACGAGAAATCCGCCGGGCGGTAACGGTTTTTGTGGTCGGCACGTGTTTGTTCACAGCAGGGGCGGTGGTGTCGATTTGGTTCGGGTATTATGTGGCGCGCTATCAGCAAGAGCATGGGTTGCCGGTCGGGCTCGTGTTGCTGGCTGTGGCCGGGTGTCTTTTGCTGTGGGAGATGGGCAAGGCGTTCCGTTTTAAGGCGGATCTGCCCGGAAGTTTTCGGAGCGTGACGGAGGCGGAGTATCCGGAGTTGTTCAAACTGGCCAAGGAGGTGACCGACGCATTGGGGTTGTCGCCGGTGCGGCGGATTTATTTGTGCCCGGAGGCAAAGGCGGCGGTGTTTATCCGGCCCGAGTTGCGGAATCTGTTGCGGGAGCCGAGACGGGAGCTTGTGATGGGGTTGGGGTTTTTGACGCAGTTGGACGACGAGGAATTGCGGGCGGTGCTTTTCCATGAGTTCGGGCATTACGCGCAACGGGAGATGAGGCATTCGTTGTCGGTGTACGCGGTGGGGCAGTTTTCACGGTCGTTCGTGGCGATTCGGGAGCAGCGGAAGCAGGGTGTCTGGGAGATGCAGGTCAAGAGCCAGATGTTGTTGTTCACGTATTTCGCCATTTGGGTGTGCGACGGGATCAATCGGGCATACGCCCGGTTGGCGAGGAGGATGGAATGGGAGGCGGACGACGTGACGGCGAAGTATGTGGGGAAGGAGACGCTGCGGCGGGCGTTGTGGCATGCCGCCGGAATCCGTTATAATTACGAGGTGGCACGATGGGGCGCAGAGATATTGCGGGAGCGGGGGATAGCGGTGAAGGATTTTTATGGGGCGTTGGGGGCGGTCCGGAAGTATTCGCAGCCGACACGGGAGATGTTGCCGAGGGGGATTGTCGAGCGGATCGAGCGGTTGGGCGGGTTTGCGTTTGAGGAGGCGGAGAGGGGAAACGGCACGATACGGCAGGCGGTGGCGGAGGCGATGGCGACGGAGCGGACGGGAGGGGCGGGGTGTTCGGCGGAACGGTTCGCCCGGTGGTTGAGGGAGGGATTCGTCGTGTATGCGCGGGAGAAGGCATTGGCGAGGGCGGTGGCGTTGGAGGTGCGTCTTGAAAGGCGACGACACACGTTGCCTTTCGCCGAAGGGAAGTACCGGCTGCTGCTGGACGGGAAGGAAATCGGAATGGGAAATTTCATGAAAGGGTACACGCTGAAACGGCGGACTTCGCCGGGACGGCACACGTTGGTGGCGTACGCTCCGTCGGGGATTGTCGGCGTGCCATTTGAGTTCGAGGTGGAGGAAGGAAGGTCGTACCGTATCGAGATGGATTATCGATACCGTTGGCGGGGCACTTGCTACGTGATGTTTGTGGAAAAAATGGAAGTTTTGGGATGAGTTGAAAATATCCAAAAGAAGGTGAGGTGGATTTTGTCGTTTCGAATAAAATCGTATTTTTGCCGTTAAATAGCGGAAAAATAATGAAGAAATGCGGCAAATATACGGTGATAGATCTCTTTGCAGGATGTGGCGGCTTGTCGTTGGGTTTGTATCAGGCAGGCTGGCAGGGTATTTTTGCCGTGGAGAAGAATTCGTGCGCTTTTGCAACTCTTAAATACAATCTTATCGATAAATGCCAGCATTTTGATTGGCCGGAGTGGTTGCCTAAAAAACCCCATGATATTGTTTCTCTCAATGAGAAATATGTTGACGAATTACGGGATTTGCGTGGCCGAGTGGATTTGGTCGCAGGAGGTCCGCCGTGTCAAGGTTTTTCCATGGCGGGCCTGCGCATGGAAGATGACGAGCGCAATAAGTTGGTATTTTCGTATATCCGTTTTATAGAAATGGTCCGCCCAAAGTTGATTTTGTTTGAGAATGTGAAAGGTTTTACTTACGCTTTTAATAAGGTGAAAAATCCGAGGGCTGTTCCGTATTCCAAAATCGTTATCGAGCAATTGTATGGATTGGGGTATGATTTAAATCCCATGGTGATAGACTTTTCGGAATTTGGCATTCCTCAGCGTAGAAAACGATTCATCCTTGTTGGGGTGCTTGATGGGAAAGATGGGGCGGCCAAGGATTTTATGCGTCGGTTGAAGGCAAATTTCCCCTCATTTGTCAGAGAAAACGGATTGAACGAGCATCCGACGGTCGAAGATGCGATATCTGATTTGTTACGGAGTAATGGCGAAACAGACACTCCAGACAGGAAGGGTTTTAAGTCCGGACTTTATGGCCGACCGGAAACTGCTTATCAGCGGTATCTTCGTAAAGACATGCCGCAAGGCGATACGGTGCCGGACAGTCACAGTTTCGCCTATCATACGGAGGCGAAAACACGTTGTTTTGAGGCGTTGTTAAAAGAATATCCTTTTCGAGGGAAGCGGATAGACGGCGACAATCGAAAGGCGTGGGGCATTAGGCAAAGAGGCGTCACGGTATTGGATCCCAAGTCGGTGGCGCCTACTATCACAGGGTTGCCTGACGATTATTTGCACTATTGTGAGCCAAGGATTATGACGGTTCGAGAATGTGCCCGTATACAGTCTTTCCCGGATTGGTATGAGTTTAAGAGCAAATACACGACCGGAGGGACGCTGAGAAAAAAGGAAGTTCCGAGGTATAGTCAGGTCGGGAATGCGATACCACCTCTCTTCGCATATCAGGCCGGGAGAGTATTAAAAGAAATGTGCGATGAATGATTTTTTGAATTTCAGAATCAGTTCCGGGTTAAAAAATATTTTAGGCCGAGATCTTATCACCAATGACAATATCGCCGTATTGGAATTGGTGAAAAATAGTTATGACGCACACGCTTCGAAGGTCGAAATCACTTTTGAAGAAGACCGGTTGACCATCGCCGATAACGGCAAAGGGATGTCGATGAACGATCTTCTTGACAAATGGCTTTTTGTGGGTTATTCCGCCAAGCGGGACGGCACGGAAGACACTTCTTATCGGGCAAAGATGAAACGGCATTATGCGGGTGCCAAGGGTATTGGACGAATGTCTTGTGACCGATTGGCTAAGAAACTAACTCTCGTCACGAAAAGTGCGGATTCTTCGACGACGGAGCGATTGTCGATAGATTGGGACACGTTTGAACAAGATCAAAAGGAGGAATTTGGAGAGATAACGTTTCCTCATGAGTCAACAAAAGATATGCCCTATTTCCCGGAAAACAAGGAGACCGGGACAATTCTTCGGTTTGCAAATTTGCGGACGGAGTGGACATTTGAAAGGATTTCCTCTCTTCGTAAGGCCTTGGAAAAGATGATTAATCCTTTTGCCGAGACTTCAGCGTTCCAAATAGAAATTATCGCTCCTCACTTTGTGGAAAAAGATAATGCCATTCGTTCCAAAATGAACGAGATAGAGCATTCGGCCAAGAATGAGAATGAAAAGTTGACAGCTCTTGCGGAAGAAGAACAGAAAATTGTAAACGGGCCTATCGTGAATCGAATGGCATCCATTTTGTCGTTGAAAACCACGCAAATAGAGAGTAAGCTTCTTGACGGAGTTATTACGACCACGTTGTCGGATAGGGGAACGTTGATGTATAAGATTGAAGAGGATAGCACATATCCCCATTTGGAAGACGTGTCGATAAATCTTTATTATTTAGTCGTCCCTTAAAAATATTTTTATTTACTGTTATTCAGTTATTTAATCAATAAAAGTCTTTGATAATTCT
>CALUHX010000115.1 GCA_944320555.1 uncultured Butyricimonas sp.
AACGGTTTGTTTGCCAGAATCATTGGCAAAATTAGTGCGCTGACCGTGTTGCAATACGTCAACTATATTAATAACAAACCTATTGGCAGAATTAAATACGCACTAAATTAATTCCGCCAACGGGTTATTTGAAGATGATAAAATGCCATCGTTTCGAGGTCCAATTCTGACGACAGCGTTTTTGATTCGGGAGAAATATCCTGCCTTGCGGGATATTTTTCCATTTCCAGCCTATTTCTTTCTTATGACATAAACCTCCTTTTCTTTCGTGATTTCACAATCGGTCATCAACGCGACGAACGACACCATTTCCCCGATGGGTGTCTCCTTGCTCAGGTTCATCGTCAGCTTTATCGCACCCAAATCAAGTTCTGAAGCGAACTCCACCCCGTACCACGACGAAATGTCGTCCAAAATCAAATCCAGCTCCCGGTCGCTGTAACGGAACACCCCCTCCAGCCAAGCCGTGGCGTAACGGGTGTCCACACGGCGAGTGGCCACCTCGCCCGAAGTCCCCCGGTAAGTCACCTGCTCTCCCGGAACGACCGGAATCTCCTTGCCCCCGGACGACCGGAACCCAATCCGGCCCTCCACGAGGACGGTCTCTATGATATCGCTTCTCGTAAGCTTCACGTTGAAACGGGTGCCGTACACCCGCACGCTCGCGTCCGCCACCTTCACCACGAAAGGCTTCTTCCCTTTCGTCACGTCGAAAAACGCCTCCCCCGCCAGCTCCACCTCCCGGCTCTCCCCTGCGAACGCCGTCGGATAGCGCAAACGGCTGCCCGCGTTGAGCGTCACGCTCGTCCCGTCCGCCAGCGTCACGGCGTAAGTGTAGCCCGCCGGAATGACGAGCGTATTGTAACGGACTTCCCGCTCCGAGGCCGTCGTGTCCTTTCCCTCCTTATTCATATAGGACACGCGCTTGTCGGCTGTCCGGATGGCGGCCCCTTGCACGGTGGTGTCCGCCTCCACCTCGTTCAACGCCAGACTCTCCCCGTCGGCAAGAATCAACGTCGGCTCCACCACGGGACGCTCCGCGGGAACAACCCGGGCCAACGGAGCGGGAGACGGCTCCGCCGGTTCCCGCCGACTCAAATAAGAAACCGCGACAACGGCCCCCAGCACGGCAGCCGCCACGCCGCTCCCCCACGCCATCCACCGGCGGCGGCGGAAAGCGCGCAACCGCCGGTCAAAACGCCGTCCGGCGGCCTCCACCTCCCCGTCGGAGGGCACCCGCGCGCCCTCGTCCAACCACTTTTCTATGTCTTTTTCCTTATTCATAGTCTTCTCACTTTTTACCCATATATAAACCGAGAACGGAAAAACTACTTGGCAACCCCCACTTTTTTTCAAAAAATCTTTCCCCTCTCAAAAACGCTCCAATCAAAACACTGACAACCAAACACTTGAAAACATCCCTCCATCCCCCCAAAAATCATCTCCTCCACTCACTCCCACTGTTCCCCGCCGACCAATCATATCCCTCCGGCAGCTTTGCGCCCAAGTGAGGTTTCGCCTCGAACCGGCCCCACTCGGTAAGTCGGGAACAAATTCCCGCTCTGCCCTCGCAAAAAAATACCCCTCCGGCGGTATGAAGCCAGTATTGAGGAAAGCGCGGACAAATCACAAGAAAAAAGACCGGCATTCGGCAAATTTTTCAAAATTGCCATTATATTTGCATAAACAAATCACGCGCAAAATGGGGGCTGAAACAGAAAACGAAGAACTTCTGAAACAATTCAACCGACGGGACGCACAAGCCTTCGGGCAAGTGTTTCGCCTATTGTACAGGGAAGTGTACCTGTACTCCGCCCGCCTCTTCCTCCCCCTGAACCTGTCGCCCGAGGACGCCATCCAAGACATCTTCCTGGACATCTGGCAACGCCGCTCGTTGCAATTCCCCACGCTCGCCCGCGTGAAGGCCTTCTGCTTCATCGCCCTCAAGAACGCCTACAAAAACCAACTCAAGCACCTCGGCCACCGCCAACGTTTCGAGCTGGAATGCCAAGCCGAACGAGAATTCTCATCGGACACGGAGCGGGCCGAGCAAATCACCCAACTATACGAGTCGCTGCGCCTGATTCCCGCCCACCTGGCCGCTGTCGTCCGGCTCTACCTCGAAGGCTTCAAGCCCGAGGAAATCGCCGCCAAGCTGAGCATCGCCCTCCAGACCGTCCACAACCGCCGAAGGGAAGCCGTGCTCCTGCTCCGGAAACATTTCGGCGCCGGCGACTGACCCATCCCTTTTCCGCAAGCTTTCCAACCCCTTTCCAACCCCTTTCCTCCATTAAAGCCGAGACAAAGCCGAGATAAAGTCGAGACAAAGCCGACATTTATCGGCTTTATACCGGCTTTTTTTGCCGGAAATCTCCCGAGTGAAAGAAAAAAGGGGACGCAAAGGTGGCTGACAGGTAGCGGAAAACAGGCTCAAAAGGGAAAAAGTTAATGGAAAACGGCTCAAATTTATGGCAAGTACAAAAAATGTACTATTTTTGGACACACAAATTTACGAAAGTATCACTAAAAACAAAATGGAACCGAATAAACATTACACAGGACTGACAGACGAAGAAGTGAAAGCAAGCCGGGAACGACACGGAGCCAACGTGTTGACCCCTCCGAAGAGAGAATCCTTATGGCAAGTGTTCATCAAAAATTTCCAAGACCCCGTAATCCGAATTTTGCTCATGGCCGTGTTACTGTCCGGCGGCATCGCCGTGGCCATGTATTTTTCGGAAGGCGTCGTTGAAATAGCGGAAACAATCGGCATCGCGGTGGCCATTCTGCTGGCCACGGGAGTCGCCACGTGGTTCGTATGGGACGCCAACAAAAAATTCGACGTGCTGAACCAGGTCAACGACGACACGCTCGTAAAAGTGTTCCGCAACGGAAGCGTCCATGAAGTCGCCAAGAAAGACATCGTCGTGGACGACATTGTCATCCTTGAACAGGGAGAAGAGATTCCCGCGGACGGAGAGTTGCTCGAGGCCATATCCTTGCAAGTGAACGAATCGTGCCTGACGGGCGAACCGGTCATCAACAAAACGACCCTTCCGGAAGAATTCGACTCGGAGGCCACCTATCCGTCCAACCACGTGATGAGAGGGACGACGGTGGTGGACGGCCACGGAATCATGAAAGTAATCGCCGTGGGAGACAACACCGAGTTCGGCAAGGTGGCCGAGAAATCGACGGAGAAGAGCGAGGAGCCGACACCGCTCGACAAACAGCTGGGCGTGTTAGCGAAATTCATCGGGGCGGTGGGTTTCTGCGGAGCCGCGCTGATGTTCATCATCCTGTTCATCAAAGACTTGTTTTTCAACCCCGAGCATCTGGTGCCGGGACTGGGCCAATTGGGGCTTATCGGGGCGGTCATCATCGCCGCAGTCATCATGCTGACGAAGATATGGATGCCGATTATCTACGACATCCGGTCGCTGCGCGGGAACACGAAGCCCATGCCCCGGGCCGTGGAGCAAGGGAGCTGGGGCCGCTGGTTCGGCTACGGGCTGCTGGCGCTCGCCGCGATGTTGGGAGTGGGACTCCTTTTCGGCGTGAAGCCGTGGGAGGCGGACGCCTGGATTTCCTTGAGCCTGGGGAAAGAGATATTGTCCGCGTTCATGGCCTCCGTGACGCTGATTGTGGTGACGGTGCCTGAAGGGTTGCCCATGAGCGTGACGCTCAGCCTGGCCTTGAGCATGCGGAAGATGCTCAAGTCCAACAATCTGGTGCGAAAGATGCACGCCTGCGAGACGATGGGCGCCACGACGGTCATCTGCACGGACAAGACGGGAACGCTGACGCAGAACCAGATGACGGTGTACAAGACGAATTTCTTCAGCCTTCCCGACCAACAATTGGAGGATGACGATTGCTCCCGTCTCATTGCGGAAGGCATAGCCGTGAACACCACCGCGTTCCTCGACCACACGGATCCCCAAAAGGTGAAGACCCTGGGCAATCCGACGGAGGCCGCCCTGCTGCTGTGGCTGGACGGGCAACACCGCGACTACGAGACACTTCGGGACAAATCACCCGTCATCGAGCAGCTGACCTTCTCGACAGAACGGAAATACATGGCGACGCTGGTGAATTCCGCCACCACGGGAAAGAAGACATTATATATAAAAGGCGCGCCGGAGATTATTTTCAAGTTGTGCGCCGACGTGCAGGAGAAGGACGGGAAAGCGGCCGCGGCCGGCTACCAGAAGAGGGTGGACGAGCAATTGCTGGCCTACCAGAACCAAGCCATGCGCACGCTCGGTTTCGCCTACCGGACCGTTGACGACGACCACGAGCTTTTCGCGAACGGACGGGTCGTAGACAACGACTTCACGTTCCTGGGCATCGTAGCCATATCCGACCCCATCCGCAGCGACGTGCCCGAAGCCATGAAACGCTGCTTCGAGGCGGGCATCAACGTCAAGATGGTGACGGGAGACACCCCCGGCACGGCGCGGGAAATCGGGCGGCAGATAGGCCTGTGGACGGACAAGGACACGGACCGCAACCTAATCACGGGAGTCGAGTTCGCCGCCTTGTCGGACAAAGAGGCGCTGGACCGGGTGCTTGATTTGAAAATCATGTCGCGCGCCCGTCCGACGGACAAACAACGCCTGGTGCAACTGCTTCAGCAGAAGGGAGCCGTGGTGGCCGTGACGGGCGACGGGACGAACGACGCCCCGGCGCTGAACCACGCCCACGTGGGCCTGTCGATGGGAAGCGGAACCTCCGTGGCCAAAGAGGCCAGCGACATCACCCTGCTGGACGACTCGTTCAGCAGCATCACCACCGCCGTGATGTGGGGACGTTCCGTTTACCAGAACATCCAGCGGTTCATCCTGCTCCAACTGCCCATCAACGTGGCCGCGCTGGCCATTGTGCTGCTGGGCTCGATCTTCGGCTCGGACTTGCCCCTCACGGCGACGC
>CALUHX010000116.1 GCA_944320555.1 uncultured Butyricimonas sp.
ATGATTCAAAAAATATGCAAGATACTGTGGTTGAACAATATCTCACAAAAGTGGGCTTTTTAAGGGACGACTATTTAAACCGCAAGGCCAAGTATAATTTTGCTTTGAAGATGGGTGTCGAAGTAGTGAATTATGGTAATGTGTTTTTGTTTAGAAACGGATTTCGCATTTATCCCTACGGAGAGCCTGCAGATGATAGCTGGGGGCTTAACAAAAGAGTGCAACAAGGTTACAATAGAACGATTGGAACCCGTGATTTAGTTGGCCGGGTGGATGTGGAGACGGAACGGGTGGATGATTTTAAAGAAGTGTCTAGTCGCGATGGCGGATTGGTTGAGACAGAAGCAAGCCGAGAGCTTTTTGCTTATGTCACGAAGGTGCATCGTCTTCTTGAAAGGTATGTCGTCGGCGTGTTGTGGGGAATTAATTTCTTGAACAGTGATTATTTTAAAGATGAAAATACGGCTATTGTTGAACGGCAGAAGTTGCAAGAAGAGGAGAAAAAGAGCGAAAGTACGGAGCATGTTTATGATAGTATTGGGAGCAGGGTGGATTTTGTTCAGTTGATAAAGAGTTTGACAAACAATCCTTCAATGCGTGTCATAGACTATAATAAGGATTTGGTTAATATTGTGAGTAAGCCTACTGAATTGGATAAATTGCAAACCAAGATTCTTGATGATTTGCGTAAAGTTGCCGATAGGACTCATGATTCAGCCTTGTTGCAACGAATTAATGCTTTCGAAAAGGAGTTGGAAAAACTTCGAAAGAAAAAAAATGAGGCTGAACGCAGGGTGTTGGAAGAGAAAACGAAACGAGAGCAGGCGGAATACCGGGCTTTGGAAGCAGAGAATAGACGAAAGGAGGAGGTAGAGAAACGAAAGACAAAAGAAAAAGAGCTGGCGGCACAGAAACAGGTGAATATGTATTTGTCGGCCACTCAGCACACGTCTCCGGAAGTGTTGGATTTGATGCATGCCGTCGCTTTGTCGTCAAATGATTTAAACGCATTGATCGATAGTGTGAGTGTCGGATTAAGGGACAAATCGCTTTCCATAGGCGATGTCTTGAATTATCTTGACGAGATGTCTTTTCATACTTCCCGAATCATTAAAATCAGCAAAATGTTGACAAAGGCCGATATCGTTTTGCTCAGTAGGGCCACAGAAATCGATCTGAAAGAATATATCAAAGAGTATGTTTTCAATTTCGAACATTCAATCCATGTCGTGTACGGACATGAGTATGAGGGAATAAAAAAGAAACTTATACCTGTATTGGAACTTTCTATCGTGTTGGACAATTTGATAAGCAACGCAAAGAAAGCGGACGCAACAGAAATCACGCTTGATTTTGAGGAACGGAACGGGACGATAGAAATCGCATTCTCAGACAACGGCAAAGGCGTGAATCTTGAACGCTATACTCCGGAGTCGATTTTTGACCCCGGAGTGACAGACCGTAGGGGAGGTTCTGGCATAGGATTGAGCACTATCCGGAAATTTATGGATAAGGATTTGAATGGAGAGATCGCATTTGCGGGCAATGGTTTGAGATATTCCACGGGAGCGACTTTTGTACTAAAATTTTATTGACATGAAATCGAAGAAAAGGATATTGATTATAGATGATGTCTCGCAAGAGGCGCCCATCAGGAGTTTGAAATCTAAAATGAGGAAAGAATTTGAACTCGTTTGCGAAGAGATAATAACGAAAAGGCCGGAATTAAGGAAAGAAGATTCCAACCATTTGGATTTTGAAAAGTTGAAAGATAAAATAAACGAGGCTTTTGAAAAATGTAAATGGTTCGACTTGATTCTGACAGATTTTGATTTGAATGAGCCGGGAAATGTGGATGGTCTGGAGGTTGTTGATTATATAAAGTCTCGTAAGAAGAATGTGAAAATTATTATGTATTCCGGTGACTTCTCTAAAGCAGTGAGGAGGGTTATACGTAGTGAGAACGGTCTTTTGTTGGAACAGCAAATTGTTGATGCTGTAAAGAAGCTGATAGATTATCAGATTGTCAATTATGTCGATCGTTCGTCTTACGTGGATGAGGCAATTTCGTTTTTTAAGAAAAGCAAAGAGTTTTCCATACGAGATGAATTTCTTAAATTGCTTTATGCGCATCATGATATGGTGTTCAACTCTTGTTTTCCCGATTTCGCAGGGAAGAAATTTGGCGAGATTGCGGAGGTTATTGATAATGGTTCGGACGCTCGCTCGGATGAATGGATGCTTGCCATGATTAGGCAGACGATTGCTTATCTGGCCAAAGTAAATGCATGAGATATGGGGCAAGTCGTATGTATATTTCCGAAAGATGAAACAACGGAGTTTCTACGTCCTGTGTATGAAGAGATATGCAAAGGAGAGAATGTGTGTGGCTTTGATGTCGATACTACGGATGATGACGATTATCTTGAAAATTTGGAACGATTATTGTCGAACGCAGAGACTGTGG
The DNA here is from genome assembly GCA_944320555.1 of uncultured Butyricimonas sp. Lineage (GTDB taxonomy): Bacteria > Bacteroidota > Bacteroidia > Bacteroidales > Marinifilaceae > CALUMT01. The sequence continues at coordinate 2,468 of CALUHX010000116.1, forward strand.
TATTTTTAGGGCATGGAAATAGTCACACGTTGTATGGAACCCGGTTAAACCCGTTGTTTGATGAGGAGATGGAAAATGTTGGGTGGCTTCGGGGCAAGAAGCTTGTATTGTTTGCTTGCCGCGCATTGGATTTTATTAAAAAGTACGATTTGCATACGGCATTGGGATTCGGGTTTATTCCAACCACCTTGAATGATGTAAGAGATGGAGGGCCATTGCATAAATTGGATATAAAAAGACTTACACGTTCTGATTTGAAAGTGTTCACAAACTCTATTGTAAATGTATGGAAACGTTGTTTGACGTATTGCCGTTTGGATGATATTCGCCAGTTTGGGGAGTTGTTTTCGATGTATGTAAATGTTGAAATTGTGGATGTGTTGATAAATCATAGGGATATCCCTCATTATAGGACAGTCGCTGATATGCTTTATTATCTTTATGTGGCCATGAATTATGTGGAATGAGTTTTTGGGAGAGATTTATGCTTGTTGAATGATAGATTCGGGGGACGTGGGATCTCTATAGGATAAATCTAATTTGGAAGAACGATGAAACGGATGATTTTGGCGTTGGCGTTTATGGCGGTTGGAACGACCGCAAACGCACAAAGTGATTATTATTTGCGGAAGGCGGAGCAGTATCAGCGGCAAGCGGAGTATTACCAGAAGAAGGCGGACGGGTATCGGCGGGAGGCGGAATACCGGTTGAAGAGGGCGGAGGGGTATCAACGGGATGCGGCGTATTACACGAAGCGGGGCGATTTGGACAGGGCAAGGACGTATACCCGATACGCAGAACGGGAGATGGACAAGTATCGGACGCAGTTGCGCTATGCGGCAGAGGCGGACGAGAAGGCCGCCACGTATATGCGTTGGGCGGCAGAGGCGTTGCGGAAACATAATGGATAAAAGACGAATGCTATGGAGGTTTTACTTGCAAAAGCGATAAGATTGGCTCTTGCCGCACATGAGGGGGCAGGAGGATAAATCGGGGATGCCTTATGCGGGGCATGTGATGCGCGTAATGGCGGCGGGGCGGACGGAGGATGAGAAGATTGTGGGCGTGTTGCATGATGTGGTGGAGGATACGGAATGGACCTTCGAGCAATTGGCAGACGAGGGGTTTCCTCCGCACATCGTGGACGCATTGCGTTGTGTGACGAAACTTTCAGAGGAGGAACCGTATGATGAGTTCATTGAACGGGTGAAAAGCAATCCGCTTGCCACAGCGGTGAAGATTAATGACTTGACGGATAATATGGATGTGCGCCGTTATCGGGAATTGACGGACTGGGATGTGAGACGGTTGCGGAAGTATTTGAGTGCCTATCGATATTTGACGGGTATGGACAGGGGGAATGGAAAGGATATTTAAGGAGATTGAGCAAGGCATGGAGGAATCGTTCAGAGCTGGTTGCATGGATAAGGCGATCGTGCGATTCGCATGGTCGCTTTTTGTTTGGGTAATTTGTAGGGGCTGTGATAGATTTTCGCATTCGCAACGCTCTATATTCTAAACGAACAAACAGATATTATATGTGAATAAAAATGGAAAACATTATGGAAGAGACGAAAACGAAAAGAAGGACGCTGGGACAAGCGTTGGGATTATTTTGGCAGGGGTTGACGGGAATGATCACTGGGGTGGTGGATGGGATAGCCACTATATTGGGGATGAGGGACGAATCAAGGTATGGCAGGGTGATTCGGCGAATTGTGGGGAGTTGTTTTGCCGTGATTATGTCGGTGTTTGCGTTGGTGGTAGCGCGGGCTTTGGTGGAGGAGTGTGTGGATTGGTGGCACCGGTCTTTTGGCGAGAGGGCGGAGATTTGGCGGTATAGTGAGCGTTATTTGTCTCGGGAGGCGACTTATTTTCATGGTGAATATGGGGATATGGGATTTGTGAGGGATAAGAACGGGAGGAATACGTTGGATGGTGTCGCATGGATCGCCAAGCCGTTGGGGACGGATTCATTGGTTTGTTATAGCGACGGAGAGAAACGAGGATATTTCAATATGTTTACCGGGGAGGTGGTCATCGAACCGAGATACGACCGCGCATGGATTTTCTCAGACGGATTGGCCGCCGTGGAGAATGAGGGATGGATCAGGTTTATCGATTGTGAGGGGAATGTGGTGATTGACAAGAGAATGCCGTATGAGTCCGGAATGGAGGGGTATGTGTTTCATAACGGTCATTGCGTCGTGCGTCATGACAGCCGAGAACGGGTCGGACTGATTGACAGGCAAGGCGAGTGGGCGTTGGCGCCAAACTATACCGACATACAACCTGTCGATACGTTTTGGATTGTGAGCGACGGAGAAGAGCAGGCGGTGTTGACGGCGGGATTGAAAACCGTGTTACCCCTCGCCAAAGCCAGTTACTTAGTCGTCCCTTAAAAATATTTTTATTTACTGTTATTCAGTTATTTAATCAATAAAAGTCTTTGATAATTCTG
>CALUHX010000117.1 GCA_944320555.1 uncultured Butyricimonas sp.
TCACCCGTTATGTGGACAAAGATTACAACACGCTGTTCCAGACGGACGACGGCAGCGAGGATATCGTGATGGTGCCGAGCGGATACATACAGGACTTTGAGCGGTATGCGGACATGTACGCGTCATCCGCAGGCATGCGTTCGTTGTTCGACAGCCAGGGATGGAACAGCCATTGGCGGCAGGAATTTGGCTTGGCTCCCCGACAATTGACCGAAGGACAACTGGCGGTACTCGAACTTTTCAACTCGGAATGGGCAAAAAACAAGGCGGTACGTAACATGCTGAATCCGTCGGGAGGGAACATGGTGTCCATGGCTTTTGCGGAGGCGTTAAGCCAATGGACTAATCCGGAATTGGTGGTCGGAGGTTTGAGTGTGGGACTTGGCGGATTGTCGGCCGTCAATACTTCGGTCATGACGGCCATGGCTCAAACAACGGGCACTCGCTCTTCTTGGCTTAACTGGTTAAAAAGTGGAGGAAAGACTTTTGCCCAATACAAGAAAGCTCATGGCGGAACAAAAGGGATTGCAAGAATATCGACACCAACAGGGGAGCAACGAATTGGCATGGAATTTCATCATTTGTTTATTACCAGGCGCATGCAGAAACGGTACGGGTTGCCCAACTGGATGGTTAACAACAGTCTTAATGTCGTAAGATTGAACACAATCCAACATGCGCTGATTGATTCGTATCGATTCCGTTTTTTGAGAAAAGGGATTAAGTCTGAAGTTGGCTGGTTTAATAAATATAATTGGTTTTACAAATTCTAAAAAGTGGAAGTGGTTATGTTTAATGTGTTTAAAGTAATCAAGCAGATGCTCGAGTGGCGTTCCCAAATGAGACATAGAAAAGTGGAACAATGGGAGCTGGACTTGTTGAGGAATACGTTGCAGAAGTTGCCAAGCGAGTATCATTCATTTATTCGTCAGATAGACGACAATTTGTTGATAAAAGTTTATTATGGATTGGGGTTTCTTCCTAATTGGATGACATTTGGGTTTAATCAAGAAGTAATAGATAAATACGATATTCCTTGTGAAAAAGAATTTTTTCTTACACATATCCAAATATGGGATAAAATCTCGAGTAAATATCTCAATTATACAATAGGGTGTGGAGGAGGAACTATTAATGGTTATTCAATAACGGGAGCCACGGAATACGTGATAGATGTCACAAATATCAATGTAGACCATTTTAAGCGACAAACGCTATTTTATGAAGATTACTCAAAAATAGAAGGTTCATTGACAGATTTTGAACGGGATCTATTGAATCCTGGGGATGTCTATGAGATAAAATTGGAAGGGAAAACATATTATCATTTAATGGACCTGGCGGATGGTGACGGAGATTTTATCGGCATGGACTTGAAGAAGCGGGTTTATTTGATAACCCATGATCCTTTTGAGATTAAATTGCTGGACAAGCCTTTGCGAGAGATTCTGGAGAAGAACTTGAAGGCTTTCGCAAACCGGGATTGACATTTAAATCAAGGAAGAGCTATTACGAACTAAACAAACGAATAGATGATACTGAAGAGGGTGTTGACATATGGCTGCATGTTATTTTGGATGGCATTGACTTCAGGTCAGACCGTCCACACCGCATACGACTTCACGGGGAACGCAGTCAAGACCCGGGAGGCTCACGGCTTCGGGGGAGAGACGCACACGCTGTTGACGGAGAACGCTTACGACGGGCGCGGACGGCTGCTGTGGAGCGTGGCGAGGCTCGACGGGGGCGCGCCCGTGAGGGCGGAATATGGCTACGACGTGGCGGGCCGCCTTGTGACGGTGACCCGGGGGAGCCTCGCGGACAGCTTGTCGTACAACGTGCGTGGGTGGCTCGCGGGGAAGCGGAGCGGGGCGTTCGCGATGGCGCTGCATTATGCCGACAGCGTGGCGGCGGGGGTCGAGCCGTCGTGGAACGGTAACATTTCGGCTTGGGAGTGGGGGCACGGTGCGGCTTCCGACCGGCTGCTGGCCTTCTCCTACGACGGTGCGGACCGTTTGACGGGCTCCACGGCGTTCGTGCGGGGGAGTGCGGGTTGGACGGAGTCCCCGACGGGCGATGCGGAGCGTGGCATCACGTACGACGGCAATGGGAACATGCTCACGCTGCGGAGGACGGCGGGGGGAGCCGTGGTGGACGACCTGGAGTACGGCTACGAGGGGAACCGCCTGGTGTCGGTGGAGGACAAGGCACAGCCGGGAAGGAAGGGCGACGTGTTCAGGGTCGGAAACTCGTCCTACGCTTACGACGCCAACGGGAACATGGTTGAGGACACGGGCCGGGAATTGACGTTCGGATACAACGTGCTGGACTTGCTGGAAACAGCGGTGGCGGGGGAGGGCGACACGTTGGCGGTTTACGGCTGGTCGGCTGACGGCGCGAGGCTTTGGACGCGGGACGGGAGCGGGGATGGTCTGGACTACCTGGGCTCGTTGACGCTGTCGACGGAAGACGGGGAGACCCGCCTGGAGACGGCGGCCGTCGTCGGAGGGGTGATCCGGGTGGGCAAGGACGGGAGGCAGACGGCGGAGTATCATGTGACGGACCACCTGGAGAGCGTGCGGGTGGTGGTTGACGGGGCTGGCGACGCGCTAGAGCGCAACGACTATTACCCGTTCGGGGCGAGGTATGGGGAGGAGGGCTGGCCGGAGTCGGGAAACCGGTTCAAGTTCAATGGGAAGGAGGAGCAGGTGACGGGAAATCTGGGATTCCTGGACTACGGGGCGAGGATGTACGACCCTGCGGTGGGAAGGTGGTGGAGCGTGGACCCGGCGGCGGGGGAGCGTTTGGCTTTTTCGGGTTATGCCTATTGTTCCAGCAATCCGGTCAACAGGACAGACCCGGACGGGAGCCTTGACGACAAGTGGCTGCTTGACATCACCACCGGAAATATGATTTGGCATGGCGGCCTCGGCGGCGACGAGCACCAACTGGTTTATCCCGTGGCGCCGGGGGGAAGCGGGAGCTGGCTGTCCGCCGGGGACGGAGTGGTGTTGCCTGGAAGCCTCGGCCGGTATTATTTCACGGGATTCAAGGGCGGGGTGGTTGCGTCGACGGTCGACTACGGGGCGTTCATGCGCGAAGGCCTTGTCGGATACAAAGGCTATGAGTATGACCTTGCGGATTTGCGAATGAGGCTCAGAATCTTGAACGGTCCCTCCCACCACATGAGGACCTATTTGTTGAGTCTGGAGGCGAAAGGGTGGGCTGAGCCCTTGACCTCGTATAACTATTGGAAGACCTACGGGAGCACGTTGGGAAGCCTGTTGGTGATGGACAGCTACGTTTCCATGGCAGCTGGATTGAGTGGCGGAGCGCAAGGGGGGAAGGTTCCGGGTTATCGAACGAGAAATGTGTTCGGGCAGGTTAACATAAGGAAAATTCCCAGTTATGAGTCTTTGTTGGAAATGGCCCAGCGCATGTATCCGAAAAAAGCTGGAAAGATGGAGTTGCATCATATTATTCCCCAGTATATGGGCGGAGCGAGGAACGGAAGGACGGTACGGTTGGATGCGGCATACCATCAATTGATTACTAATGAGTTTAGAAGATATCATTTGTATGGGAAAGGAATATTAACAGAAGCAGAACGATTAGATATAGCAAGAAAGGTTTACACAAAATATCCATTACCGAAATTTTAATTTCTATGATTATGAAAGAAATCTTAAAGATTAGATTGGCCAATGATGATGCTCGTAGATATTTTAGAGATGATATCGGTAAATTATCAGGAGATGTTCGGGTTCTCCAGATTAATAAGCAATCTGTTGAATATGACAGGGTCAGATTGTTGGATTGCGAAAAAAAGGAAAAACACATATTTTATTCTTGGGAATTTCAACGGGAATATACCCAGCAAGAATGGGATTCTGCCGCTTTGCTACATATGTTTATAAAAAAAACTTTTGAACCAGATGGGGAAAATTGTGGTACAGTATATGATGAAACGGCGGCTTGCTCTATTTGTGGCGCCAACCGGATACAGAAGAATGATTTGCATCTTCAAAGACGTAGTATTCCGAAAAAGGATATAGCAAGAACACTTCCTATGGAGATTGTCGTCTCTAAATGGTTTGTAGAAGCGGTAAAAAAATGGGGAATAAGAGGATGTGTATTTTTGCCAGTGATGCATGGAGAAATGCAATCTGAAGATTATTTCCAGCTGAAAGCAGAACGGGAAGTTACGTTGTCTTTACATACAGTTGCTGGTGTGACTCCTTTTGATTTCACAGAGATAAGTGAAAACGGTGAGGTCTTTCGTTGTCCATTAGGTCATACCATAGGATTAAGGCTTGTGTCGGAAGTTCATGTGATAGATGCGCTAGAAGTTCATGAATACGATTTTATGGCTAGTAAACAAAAAATCGGAATGAGGCAAGGTGTTTATCGTCCAGAACCGATTTATTTGGTTTCGCCCCGTTTCAAGCGGATGATAGATGAGGAGCAACTTTCCGGTTTCAAGTTTGAGGTTGCTCATATAGATAAAGTATGACATGAAACATTTCGTCAAGCATGTGGACATGAAGTCATTCATGCGTCCCAAAGGTTTAAAGAGTATGTTGCTTAAGAAACATGGTTTGTAAATTAAAATGCAAGAGTCTATGAAGAAGATCATGTTTTATTTGTTATTGTTGTCGTTGACCTGTTGCAAGGTTAAAAATACTCCAAATGAGTCGGAATCTTTTATCATCGTTGGAATTGAGGAAGAATCCAGATTTAGAACTCCTATTTTGGGGAAGCAAGGGTTGGATAAAGCAATTGTCGAGCATTTGATGTGTTATATGGAAAAAGTTCCTGACTTCGTCAGTCGGAAAACATCATTTTTATATATAACTTATAATTAATTGTTTGTAATTTTGCGTACCCTG
>CALUHX010000118.1 GCA_944320555.1 uncultured Butyricimonas sp.
ACATGATTCAAAAAATATGCAAGATACTGTGGTTGAACAATATCTCACAAAAGTGGGCTTTTTAAGGGACGACTAACATAAAGAATGATGAAGACAACCCTATTCCTCATTGCAGTAGTTGCCACTTTTGCCGCCGCCGGTTGCCAAGCGGACGAGGATGTTCCCGGCAAAGTTGAGCCGCTCCATATCGAAAAAACGGAAATGTATTTCAACTACCAAGGGGGAACAGATTCCACGCATATCAAAGAAGAAGGCGTATGGATAGACCAATTTTCCCTTGACACCCCTCAAGAGTCAAGTTTTCACAACGTTTTCGACTACCGACAAGGAGATACCATTTCTTATGATTGGCTGCAGTTTTGCCTCCAAAGAAATCTAATAAAGATTAGAGTGGAAGCAAACACACACCCTTGCCAAAGAAAAGCGACCATCGGCCTACAGTTAGGCAACTCCCACGGAACAATAAAAATAATTCAAGAATGCTCAAAAGAAAAAGGCCAATGACGTATCAAGAATAACAAACCAAGAGAAAAATATTATCCCACATAACCATCACGACAGTCTCCGCCACAATGGCGGGACACGAGGCTGAAATGATTGACGGAAAAGGGAATGTGGCCCGACAAGGCAAAGAACGGGCAGGTCAAGAATAAGACAAACCGCTTTCCCGCTCCCATCTTCGCAACAGGACATACAGGACGGCGACATAAACAGCCGCCACGCTCCCGCAAATCACATTATGCACGTCCGACAACTCCGTCACGCCCATATCCTCCGAAAGCGCGGGAACCGCCCAAGTCAACAACAGCCCAAGGACAAGACTCACCACATAAAAACAAGGCATACCCACCTTCAAAGACAACGGCAAACGACTCCTGAAAAGCACCAACGCCATCCCCACCGCCATCGCCAAGCCCGACCACCCGGCATATTCCGTGTCAAACATCGTCCCTCCCAACCAAGGATAACCAGGAAGCAACAATGAGTAAGGAACGGTCGCTGCAAATTCATTTTATATTCACAAACAAAAGTAAACAAATCCAGCGACAAACCCGCACCCGGTTACGCTCATTTTTCTTTGCGGAAGGGCGGGAGGAGAGCCGCAGCCGGGCCGGGGTCACGCCGGGGATGGGCCGGGTTTGCCGAGCATTTGCCGAGAACTTGCCGAGAACCTTCCGAGTTCCGAAGCACGAGAAAAGCACCGCAGAAGCCCGACAGACGCACCGCAAACCAAGCGGAAGCATGGCGCGGACAAGGAACGGCCCCGGGGAGGGAAAGACGGGCGAGGGGCGGAAAGGGGAAGGGGAACGAAGGGAAGGCGAGTCAAGGCTCGGCGAACCAGTCGTCCTTGAAGTTGACGAGGTAGAGGCGGCGGCGGGCGCGGGTGAAGGCGGTGTAGAGCCAACGCCAATACTCGTCGTCGCGGGCGGAGTCGTCCACCCAGCCGGGGTCGACGAACACGGCATCCCATTGTCCGCCCTGGGCCTTGTGGCAGGTGACGGCATAGGCGAACTTGATTTGCAGGGCATTGAAGTACTCGTTCTGGCGCACCTTCTCCTGGCGTTTCTTGCGGGAGGCGATGTCGGCGTAGTCCTCCTCGACGGCGAAATAGAGGCGGCGGGCGTCGTCGTAGCCGAGGGCGGGCTGCTCGGAGGCGAGGGTGTCGAGGAGCACCTGGACGGTCAGCTCTCCCTCGCGGCCGAAAAGCTCGAGCGTGACCTCGGCGAAGTGGAAGCCGTAGAGGTCGCGGTGGCGGCCCACGCGGCGGACGGTGGCGATGTCGCCGTTGGCGATGAAGTCGTCCTTGTCGGCCTCCGCCCCCCAGAAATAGTTGTTCTTGACTATCATCACCCGGTCGCCGCCGGTGAGCTGCTCCTCGCGGTAGAGGACGCGGGCGCGGATGCCGGCGTTGAAACGGTTGGCCCGCTTGTTGGAGCGGCAGACGACCATCGTCTCGTCGACCCCGAAACGGGAATAGCAGTCGTCCAGGGTCTCGAGGAGGTCGGCGCCGGAGACCCGGGCGATGTCCGGGAAGGGAGAGACGCTCAGCAACAGGCGGGCGAGAGGCCCCCCGCCAATCATCCCGCGGACGAGGGTGGCGTTGTGGAGGATGCCGGACTGCTCGCTTTGGCGCATGACATCGGTGAGGGCGGCCTCGAACACCTCCACGCCGTAGGAGGCCCGCAGGAAATCGGCGTCGAGGGCGGGGCTAAGCTCCGTGCCCACGGGAGGCAACTGCGCCACGTCGCCGATGAGGACGAGGCGGTTGCCCCGCCCGTTGTAGACGAAGGAGAACAGGTCGTCGAGCAGGCAGCCGGAGCCGAAAGTGGAGTCGGGGGAATTGAGGGAAATCATGGAGGCCTCGTCCACGAAAAAGAGGGCGCGGGCGGCGGGATTGAAACCGAGGTCGAAATACCCCACCCCCTCGCGCTCGGCCCGCTGGCGGTAGATTTTCTTGTGGATGGTGAGAGCGGCGTGGCCGGAGTAACCGGCGAACACCTTGGCGGCCCTCCCCGTGGGGGCGAGAAGCACCACGGGCACCCGGAACTGGACGAGCGCGCCCACGACGGCGGCCACGAGAGAAGTCTTCCCCGTGCCCGCGAATCCCTTCAAAAGAAAGAGACTGTCGGCGTTCCGACCGAAGAAAAAGGAGACAAAACCGTCCATCGCCCGCCGCTGGGAGGACGAGAATTCGAAACCAAGTTTCTGACGCACAACGTTTTCAAAATGTTCTTCTATCATTTTCAAAATAAATCAGCAAAAATGGGCAGAAATTCTTTTTTTCGTTATATTTGCCAACACTACGGAAGATGAAAAACCGGAGCGCCGCGCGGAAGAGTTTCCGCCGTAAAGGTAAGGAAATTTCGGCACGGACGAACGACATGAAAAGAACTAACTTGTTTTATATGTAATAAATATACTGACGAATAAACATGAAAAAGATTATCATTCAAGTTGCTTTAGCCTTGGTGGCTATCTACTTAGCCTACGCTTGCTACAAGAGCGTGGCCAATCCTATCGAATTCGACAAAATCATGGCGCAGCGGTACGAGGTAATCGTGCAGAAACTGAAGGACATCCGCACCGCCCAAGAGGCTTACCGGAGCGTGCACGGGGAATACACGGCAAGTTTCGACTCGCTTATCAATTTCGTGAAATACGACTCGCTGAAGATGGTGAACGCCATCGGCGACCTGACCGACGAGATGGTTGACGAGGGGCTGACCGAGGCCGACGCCGCCAAACAAGGCCTGATCATCCGCGACACCATCCGGGTGGCCGCCCTGCAACAGCTTTTCGGGCCGAACTATCCGATAGACGACCTGCGCTACGTGCCGTTCACCGACAAGAAGCACGAGTTCCTGATGGGCACCAACAAGCTGTGGAACTCCGACGCGACCATCCAGACCCCGGTGTTCGAGGCCCGGGTGAACAACATGATCATTTTCGAGGACATCATGGACGAGTACGGGGACGCCGTGTTGGAGGAGAACGGCGAGCGTTTCCGTCTGAACAAGTATCCCGGCCTGAAGGTGGGGAGCGTGAAAGAGGCCAACAACAACGCGGGCAACTGGGAGTGACACGCGATGGAGGAAACGTATTTTGTAGCCCCGAATCTCATCAACGACTCATCGAACCAATCGATATTATCCATCCGTTTCGCGACGGATGGATTTTCGTTTTGCGTCCATGACGAAACGGAGGCCCTCACGGCGTTCGTCCACGAGGCGTACGCCGCGGACTCCAAAGAGGCGGCCTTCACCCGGCTGAAAAGCCACATCCTGAACGACACCCTGCTGAACCTGCGTTACAAGAAAGTGTACCTCATGCCTTGCTTCCGGGAAAAGACCCTGATTCCGGCGGCCTATTTCCAGGCGGACACCGCGCCGGAATTTTGCTCGCTGGTGGTGGAGACGGAGAGCGACGAGGTGCAACTGGCGCTCCACGTGGAAGAGCTGGACGCCTATCTGACCATCCCGTTTCCCGTGTTCTTCAAGCAATTCATCGAGGAGCATTTCCCCGGGGTGCAAATCGTCAGCCCCGCCTACGTGTTCATAAAGGAGGCGTTGCAAAAAACGCTGGGCGACGCGGAGCAAGTGTTCGCGGACATCGGGGACACGTACCTCGACGTGCTCGCCACGCGGGGGGGGCGGCTCGCACTGTTCAACACGTTCAACCACCGGGGGGCGACGGACATCGCCTACCACATCTTGAACTGCGTCCAGACGCTGGGCATGGACCGGCAAAAGGCGCAAGTCTCCCTCTCGGGCGACACCTCCGGGGACGGCGCCCTGGAGAGCCTGCTGGGGACGTACCTGCCCAACCTTTACCGCCGGAAAGACGCCCGGCTGAACGCCTTGCTGAACGACCGTCATTTCAACGGCGCACCATTCTCTCACCTGTTAAACGTACACCAATGCGGATTATAAGCGGAACACACAAGGGAAGGCAGATATTCCCGGACAAAAACTTCAAAGCGAGACCGACCACCGATTTCGCGAAAGAGAACCTGTTCAACGTGCTGACAAACCATCTGGACATCGAGAACGCCTCGGCGCTCGACCTGTTCTCCGGCACGGGCAGCATCAGCTACGAGTTCGCCTCGCGGGGGGTGGGGAAAGTGATTTCCATCGAGGCCAACTATTTCCACTACGCCTTTATCAAGCGCACCGCCGCCAGCCTGGGGCTCTCGGCCATCACCGTGTACAAGAACGACGTTTTCGCGGCCTGCAAGAAACTGCGGGGGCAGACGTTCGACTTCATATTCGCCGACCCGCCCTACGACCTTCCCCGCATAGCCGAGGTGCCGGACGCCATTTTCGAGAACGAGCT
>CALUHX010000119.1 GCA_944320555.1 uncultured Butyricimonas sp.
ACGGTGAGCGTTGAGCGGAAGTCGAGCCAAGGGCGTTCGGACTGCGTGGTGGAGACCCCCGAGCATGTCTATGTTTTTGAGTTCAAACTGGACGGCACGGCGGCGGACGCTTTGCGTCAGATAGAGGAGCGAGGCTACGCCCTTCCCTACGAGAGCGACAAGCGCAAGGTGCATAAAATCGGCGTGAACTTTTCCTCGGAGACGGGCACCATCGACGGCTGGTTGGTTGGCTGATGCTTTCCCTTTTGTCTTTTTCGTCGAGATATGTTGAGAAGATAAAGTCACGTCCCCTTGTCGGCTGAGCCGACGGGAGGGAACGGTGTTTTGTTTTTGTGACAATCTTGGTCGGTGACTGATTTTGTCCGGGAGGCGTTATGTGTCTTCCGTTGTCACGGTATTGACTATATGGATTGTTGATGTGAGTGATAAATGTATAATGATAAATAGAAAAAAGTTATGAAAACAGTTTTGTTGAAGAAAATTTTGATGTTGTGTTCTGGATTGTTGGGTGTGGTGATGATGGCGCGGGCACAGGATGGTTTTAAAATCACGGGACAGTTGGGCGGCACGCTTGGCGGCGAACTGATATTGGTGGCCAACAGTGCGCAAGGGCCTGTTCAATTGGGGAAAACGGTGATGACGAACGGCAGTTTCGAGTTTACAGGCAAGGTGGACGGGATGACTCCCGCCTATGTGTTGACCTCGGAACAACAGCCGGTGGCCACAATTATGCTGGAAAACATGGAATACACCATTGTTGCGGGGGAAACGGGCATTGAGGTGCGTGGTGGCGGCGAGGCTCAACTCATTTGGAACGAGTTCGAGGCCGTCAACAACCTTGTCCGCCGGGAGCAGATGAAAATGGAACAGGAGGCCCGATCGGCCTATTCTTCCGGGAACCAGATGAAATTGCAGGCGTTGCAGGAACAATTTCAGAAAGTGATGGAGGAAGCACAGAAAAAACAGTCCGCCCTTTTCGAGACGCACAAGGATTCGCCCGTCGCGGCGTTCATGATTGTTTCGGGGATGGGCCAGATGGACTACGCCTCGCTGAAGGCGTTGTATGACGGGTTGGGCGAGACGGCTCGGCAATGTCTCTACGGACAGATGATTGCCCAACAGGTCGAGTTGTTCAAGCAGGTGGAAGTCGGTTCCGTGGCTCCCGATTTCACGGTGCTGACTTCGGAAGGCGACACGGTGTCGTTGCATGGGCTGGAGGGCAAGGTGAAACTCATTGACTTTTGGGCCTCGTGGTGCGCCCCCTGCCGGGCGGAGATGCCGAACGTGAAGAAGGTCTACAAGAAATTCCACGAGGCGGGATTGGCGGTTCTTGGCGTGTCGATAGACCAAAAGGCGGAGGATTGGCTGAAGGCCTTGGGCGAGGAAAAGCTCCCTTGGCCGAATGCCATCGACCAGCAGGGGGTGATTGCCGGACGCTACCTCGTGCGGGCCATTCCCCACACGATTCTCCTCGATGCGGACAATGTGATTGTCGCCAAAAACCTCCGCGGCAAGGAACTGGAATCGAAAATTGCGGAATTGTTAGGAAATTGAACTATAAATTGAAGCAAGGGGCGGCATGGCCCCGTTAAGTATATGAAATGACAATATGTTGAACATTAATAACTAAAAGATTTATTATGAAAAGAATTACATTATTTGTATTGGCGGTTGTCGCCACGTTGGCCTGCCAGGCGCAAGGCAAGTATCAAATCAGCGGTAAAATCAGTGGCGTGGCCGACGGCACGCTCCTGTTCGTGCGGAACGACGGGGCGGTTCCTGACACGCTGGCGACCGCTCCCTTGAAGAACGGCGTGTTCATGCTCACGGGTGAGTTGGACACACCGGCAGCGGGCGGTTACCTGGCCACGGCTGATGGCTCGTTGCATCTTCCCTTAATCGTTGAACCGACGAACATCATGCTCAACGTCTCGGAGCGAGGGGCTTTGATTCAAGGCGGGGAACAACAGAAACTCTACGCCCGCTATAATCAAATCGCCCAAGAGTTTGCCGTCGCACAGGCTCAATTGCAAGGGCAGGCTCAACAGCCAGGTGCGGACGTGGACGCTCTGCAAGTCCGGATTGACGAGGCATACCGGAACTCGTTGGCGCAGACGGACGAGCTGATACGGGCGAATTCGGACGCCTACGCCACGGCTTACGTCATCGCCCTCGGCGCGCGCAACGAGACGGAGGATGATCTGCGGGAGAAATACGACCTGTTGGGCGATGCGGCAAAATCCAGCGTTCCCGGCAAACAAATCGCCGCCTGTCTGGAGCAGTTCGCCAAACTGGCCGTCGGTCAGCCTGCCCCCGACTTCACGGTAAGCCGTCCGAATGGCGACGCGCTGACCCTTTCCGCCGTTCCTGCCAAATACAAGTTGGTGGTCTTTTGGGCTTCGGAAGACGCTGCCAGCCGTCAGGCGAATCCGCAATTGATTTCCCTCTACCAGCAATTCCGTCCGAAAAGTTTCGAGATAATAAGCGTGTCGCTGGACGACAACCGCTTCGCCTGGGACCGGGCTGTCGAGCAGGACGGCATCTCCATCTGGCCCAACGGCAGCGACCTGCAAGGCGTGGATTCCCCTGTGGCTAAAATCTATATGGTGGGCAACACGCTTCCCTACACCGTCCTCATCGACGACGAAGGCAAAATCGTCGCCAAAGGTCTCCTCGGCGACGACCTCCGCAAGGCCGTCTCCGAACTGACGAAGAAGAACCGCAAATCCAAATAGTGAAAAGCGTGTGTTATGAAATGGAATATAATTTTTTTCATAATGGCTTTGGTCTTCATTGTTGGAGGATGTATGGAGGAAGAGTTAGGAATTTCAGGGGAAGAAAATATTGTGTTAAACTCCATGGCTGATTCCCCAAATGCTAAAGATCCTCCATATAATAAATTACATGAGGATTGTAATCCACATATTGTTGGCATTATTGCCGGTATGTATGAGAATCCATTGGGACGTAAACTGATAGACGCTATTAACATAAAGGAGAAAATCAGATTTATAGATAATATGGTTCCTAAAGGAAGAATGGAATACGTGGGTAAAGGTGTCGTGTTAATGAATATAAACGGCATGGCTGAAAAGGATATAGTTCAATTGGTATTTCATGAATTATTTCATATTTATCAGAATGGAAGTGTTATAAAAAAAATACGGAATAATGAAGTGGAAGCTTATTTGGCTCAATATATTTTTATGCAAACATTGGGTAAAGAAATGTCTGGTGTTTCTGGAAATTTTAAAAATGCGATAGGTCAGTTGGCATTGCATGTGGATGTGAATGCGGGTAGGATTAAGAATCCGGCATTATTTCAACAACATTATTTGATGGCGTTGACGCTGTTGAGGCAAAATTCATTGTATAATGGAATGGGATGGGGCGAAGAACCTGCCCCGTATGATATAGATAATTTTATTAATATGTTAAAATAGGAATAGATGATGAAAATAATTAATTTGTTATTGTTATTGATGTTTTTGACGGAAGTCCTGAATGCCCAGGATGATGTGTTTCGAGGGAAAAACGTGGGGGATGTTGTCAAGGGAAAAAATGTGGCCTATAGAATTGTGGACAAATATCTCAACTATTTTGTCTTGGTGAGGAACGTGAATGATCGGGATACGGTTCAACGGGAAGAGGAAGTTTTCCTTTCGGAACGGGTGGACAGTCTGATGGACGTGATCGTGTACGAACAACTAACCCCGAAAGAATTGTCCCGGTTCATGAAGCGGTCCAAAGATGTGGCTGCCCCAGCTGGAGGACTGATCATTTATTGTCTGCTAAATGAAGATTTTAAGATGAAAGAGGTGATTTTTTCGTTTGGTAATGATAGTTCTTTTTGGTTGGATTTGCCTGTCGACCGGTTTTATGAGATTGAAAAACGGCTAAAGGAGCTACAACTAACTCCGGCTGAAAGGGAGAATTTGGACCTGACAAAAAACGATGTCTACACCAAGTGTTTTTCGGGATATGTTAGCGATATAGGGCTTGAAGCGGTGCGGAAAGCGAAATCGAGGGCTCCGGGCGAGAATAAGTGAACCTGCAAACTTTCTTTTGCGGCTTGCCTTGAGAGATGTGTTTTCTTGACGCGTGCGTAAGAGAAAAATAGAAAGTGAAATGAGTATGAAGATAATTAATTTATTATTGTTGCTTGTTTTGGCCATGGCAGCCAATGCGCAAAATGTTTCAAGCGGAAAAGATTCCACTGCGATGCCCAATTTGCAGGATGACGTGTTTGTCATTCTGACAACAGACAGTGTCGTGTACGACACTTTGTCTTACGGAACAGAGTATCCACTTGAATCGACAGCCGTTTATCCTGAGGAGGGCATATACCGTTATGAAGGGTGCTTTCCGACATGTTCTACTCCCAATATCCGGTTTTGTGGATATCATGTAAAATCAAAATTGCGGAATGTATATATTGGTTTTACGTATTATCTTGAAGTGGATAGCCTAAGTCAGGAGATTAGGCCACATATGGGGACGAGGATTTTGATATTGCCTCGTGAGTACTTAGGGATATTCAAGAAATAGTATAAAATTAGCCAACTAATTCATTGCGAGTTAGCTGGCTTTTTTGTATCTTTAGG
>CALUHX010000120.1 GCA_944320555.1 uncultured Butyricimonas sp.
CTGACGACGGGGCTTTCGAGGAGGTGTTGGCCCGCGCGGTGGAGGCGCTGCGGCGGGAAGCGCGGGAGCGCGCCGCGTTGTACGCGTCGCTTTCCGGGAGCCGGCTGGAAGGCAAGGTGTGCGAGATGCTGGGGCGTTGCGCGGAGGGCACTCCTTTCGAGGGGGCGGTGAGGCTTGTTTCCGGACAGCGTTTTCCGGATATCGTGGTGGGCGGTTACTACGGGGTGGAGGTCAAGACGACCCAGGCTGACCATTGGAAGTCCACGGGAAGCAGCGTGGCCGAGGGAACGAGGGTCGAGGGCGTGGAGCGGATTTACTTGTTGTTCGGGAAGATGGGCGGAAGGCGGGCCGATTTCCGTTTCAAACGCTACGAGGACTGCCTTTCCGAGGTGGTCGTGACCCATTCGCCCCGGTACGCCATCGACATGGATTTGCCGCCGGGCGGCACGATTTTCGAGAAGATGGGGATTTCTTATGACGATTTGCGACGGCAGGAAAGGCCGACACGCGCGATTTTGAATTATTACCGGGCCCGATTGAAGCCGGGGGAGCAGGTGTGGTGGCTGGACGGGGAGCAGGAGCCGGCGTCGAGCATCGTGATACGCGTGTGGCAATCGCTTTCGCCTGCGGAACGGGAAAGTTACCGCGTGAAAGGGTTCGGTTACTTTCCCGAGATATTGGGCAACAGGCAGACCAAGTTTCAGCGTTTCACGATGTGGCTGGCGACCCACGAGGGGGTCGTGTGCCACAATATCCGGGACAATTACACGTCGGCGGGCAGGGGCGTGGTACGCGTCGGCGGAGTGGCCTACGGCGATGTGCCGAAAATATTGGTGGTGCTGGGCGGTCTTTTGCCCGCCGTGCGCCGCCTTGTGGAGGACACTCCGGCAAGCGCGCTTTCGGAGTATTGGAACCAGGCGGTCTCCGAGGACGGCAAATGGCGGAGCTGGCTGCGGCTGGCCGCGCGTCATTGCGCCACGATTCCCCACGGAGACCTTCCGTTGGATAAATTTCTCGGGACGGAGGGAGCATAGCGGCCGAAAAAAGGTATATTCGCGGCATTGAAATAATGGATTATGACTTGTTGCAATAATAGAAGAAAACCGGAATGGTTGAAGATTAAGTTGCCCATGGGCCAGTTGTCCACGGGCGTGTTGAACATCGTGCGCCAGCATGGGCTGCACACGATATGCACGAGCGGCATGTGCCCCAATCAAGGAGAATGCTGGGGCGCGGGCACGGCCACGTTCATGATAGGAGGGGACGTGTGCACGCGGGCGTGCAAGTTTTGCAATGTGAAGACGGGGCGTCCGGCCCCGCTCGACCCGGCTGAGCCGGAGAACATCGCCCGTTCCGTGCAGTTGCTGCGTTTGCGCCATGCCGTAATCACTTCCGTCGACCGGGACGACCTGGAGGACCTTGGCGCCGGGCATTGGGTGCGGGTCATCGAGGCGGTGAGGCGGTTGAATCCGGACACGACGATGGAGGTGCTCATTCCGGACTTCCAAGGGAGGCCGGAACTGGTGGAACGGATTGTCGAGGCACGGCCCAATGTGATTTCCCATAACCTGGAGACCGTGCGGCGGCTCTCGGACAGCGTGCGCAGCCGGGCGAAGTACGACACGTCGCTGGGGGTCATCCGGCAAATCGCAGAGTCGGGCGTCGTGTCGAAATCCGGAATCATGCTGGGACTGGGAGAGACCCGGGAGGAAATCATTGAGACGATGGACGACTTGTGCGCCGTGGGGTGCGAGGTGATGACCATCGGACAGTATTTGCAACCGTCGGAGAAGAATCTGGAAGTGAAGGAGTACGTCACCCCGGAGACGTTCGACGAGTATCGCAGGATAGGCTTGGAGAAAGGATTCCGCCACGTGGAGAGCGGCCCCTTGGTCCGTTCCAGTTACCATGCCGAGCGCCACGTGAAATAGCGTCAGAGTATGAAAAGGACGTTGTTTTTTGATTTGGGGACCATGCCTTATCGAGAGGCGTGGGCGAAGCAGGAAAGGCTGCTCGAAAGCATAAAGGCTGCCAAAGAGAAGGGCGAGGACACGGAGAATTACCTGCTTTTCGTGGAACATCCGCATGTGTACACTCTTGGCAAAAGCGGAGACGAGGCCAACATGCTTGTCAACGCGGCGCAGTTGCGCGCCGAACACGCGGAGTTTGTGAGGGTGGACCGCGGCGGGGACATCACCTACCACGGCCCGGGGCAGCTTGTGGTCTACCCCGTCATCGACATGGCCAACTTCGGGGTGGGGGTCAAAGATTACGTGGACCGGCTGGAGGAAGTCGTCATCCGCACCGTGCGGCAGTATGGCATCGCGGGGGAACGTCTGGCGGGAGCCACCGGCGTGTGGGTGGAGCCTCACTCTCTCCGCGCGCGGAAGATTTGCGCCATCGGCATACGTTGTTCCCGTTTTGTCACCATGCACGGGTTTGCCCTTAATGTCAACACGGACCTGGACTATTTCCATTATATCAATCCCTGCGGTTTCCGGGACAAGGGGGTCACTTCCATAGCCCGGGAAATCGGCCGCGAGGTTCCCATGCCGGAGGTGAAGAAGTTGGTGAAGCGTCAGTTCGAGGCTCTTTTCGGCATGGAGTTGGATTGATTAGTCCGCATGCGTGTCTTGCTTACAACATTGCGGGACAAAGGTGTCCAGCATGAGGGCGATTTGCGGGTAATCCAGATGATGCTTTCCTCCGGGGATGGAAAGGCTGTTCGCGGGGTCGTAGAGCGAGTCGAACAGTTCTTTGAAGGAGAATAGCTCGTCGTTTGTGGAAAAGGCCGCGAAGGTGTGGCGTTTGGCGTATTCGTTGACACGGGCGTAGGTGTGATTCTCCACTTTTTCGCACAATTGTTTGAGAGCCTCGTTGGGAGAGTCCATGAAATTGTCCATGACGAGGGAGGGTCTCATGCAGGGATTGATGAGAATTTTGGGCACCGCCGCGTCGAGCGCAAGCGTGTGGAACGCGCCGAGCGACGACGCCACTATGATTTGGATGCCTTCTTCCGTCACGATGCGGCCTATCCGGGCGATGGTGGCCTGTCCGTCCTCGAGGTCAAATGTCTCCGTCACCACTTCGGCGGCGGGCATTCCGCCGAAATACTTTTTTAGCATTTGTCCGGTGTGGCTGTCCTTGTTGGAACCGTAGCCGTGCACGTAAAGTATTTTCATCTTGTCGTTCATTGTGAGCATGGTTTCTTTTCTGTCTGTGGTGTTTGTTTTTCAATCTTGTCGTCCGGGGAGCAACCCTCCGGGCGTGGCAAAGATAACGCATCTTTTTTGATAATCGCTTTTGGCGCTTGTCTTATGGCGACATTTGTAGATTGCTTTTTGTCCGGGGGAAAAGAAACGAGACGGGGCGGTCGCGGCAGGCGGGTGTGCAGCCAGAGGGAAGGAGGCGGGTAGGTAGTCGTCCCTTAAAAAGCCCACTTTTGTGAGATATTGTTCAACCACAGTATCTTGCATATTTTTTGAATCATGTAC
>CALUHX010000121.1 GCA_944320555.1 uncultured Butyricimonas sp.
AACTCAATTTCTCTACTCCAAAAAACGAGTTCTTCAAATTAATTTCATAATATTGCACTTGCCGATTGACTCTGCCCATCGCAAAACATCCGGCAAACCTGCCGGGATCCGTTTTTTATCGCTATCTTTGCCCGGAAATCACATGAACGACAAAAACAAACACCATGGACTCACCAGATTTCAAACCCATCCCCGGCCGACAAGAACAATTGTTTCAAGAAATACGCCGCCGCATTTTCCGGCTGCAAAGCGGGAAAAGCCTCGACAGCATGGAAAAGGTGGGAGCGGACACCCGCGGGCAAGTGGGAGCCAGCTTCCTTTCCTTGAAGACGTTGGCCAAGAACTACGACCCGGACTACGAAACCGCCCTTCTCCTTTGGGGCACCGGCAACCGGGAAGAACAAATCATCGCCTGCTTCCTCTTCCCTCCCGCACGGCCAACCCGGGAAGAAACCGCCCGACTGCTTGGCCTCTGCCACAGTCTGGAAATAGCGGAATACTTCGGCACCCTTGTTTTGTCCAAACACCCCGAAATGGTTGCCATCGCAAATGAGTTTCTGCGATCGGGCGTCCCCGCCCTGCAAACCGCCGCACTCACGTGCATCAGCCGGAACCGTATCGAGAAAAAAGCCGAAACCGCCTTCCCGGACAGCTACATCCGGAACATCGATTCCGGCCTATTCACCTCTCCATACGTCCAAATCGTTTACAACCGTTTGCGCATACTTGTCTAATAATAAATATGTTAATTTAACCCAAACCCACCCTCGGACTCTCCCAAAGATTTGTTTATCGGGAAATGTTTCCTATATTCGCGGTCAATTACGGAAAAAAAGAATTAATTTCAATTACACTATAAATTTACTACTATGGCTACATTAGATTTGAGCAAGTATGGCATTAAAAATGTGAAGGAAATCGTACACAACCCTTCCTACGAAATGCTATATGAAGAAGAAACGAAACAGGGTCTGGAAGGCTATGAGAAAGGCCAATTGACCGAATTGAACGCCGTGAACGTCATGACGGGAATCTATACCGGTCGTTCTCCCAAGGACAAATTTTTTGTAAAGAACGAGGCCAGCGCCGACTCCATTTGGTGGACATCCGACGAATACAAAAACGACAATAAACCATGCTCTGAGGAAGCGTGGGCTGAATTAAAGAGATTGGCCGTGGAACAATTGTCAGGCAAACGCCTGTTCGTTGTCGACACATTCTGCGGCGCCAATGCAGGAACTCGTCTGAAAGTGCGCTTCATCATGGAAGTGGCTTGGCAGGCTCACTTTGTGAAGAACATGTTCATCCGGCCGACAGAAGAAGAATTGGCCAACTATGGCGAGCCCGACTTCGTGTCGTTCAACGCTGCCAAGGCAAAAGTGACCAACTACAAGGAACTGGGATTGAACTCAGAGACGGCCACCGTCTTCAACCTGAAGACCAAAGAACAAGTCATTCTGAACACATGGTACGGCGGAGAGATGAAGAAAGGGATTTTCTCCATCATGAACTACTACAATCCGTTGCGCGGCATTGCGTCCATGCACTGCTCCGCCAACACGGATTTGAACGGCGAGAACACCGCCATCTTCTTCGGATTGTCAGGAACAGGCAAGACCACCCTTTCCACCGACCCGAAACGCCTCCTCATCGGCGATGACGAGCACGGCTGGGACGACGAGGGAGTGTTCAACTACGAGGGCGGCTGCTACGCCAAGGTAATCAACCTCTCGAAAGAGGCTGAGCCGGACATCTACAACGCCATCAAACGGGACGCACTGCTGGAGAACGTGACGGTGGACGAAAACGGCAAAATCGACTTCGCCGACAAGTCCGTGACGGAAAACACCCGCGTGTCCTACCCGATTTACCATATCAAGAACATCGTGAAGCCCATTTCCAAGGGTCCGCACGCCAAGCAAGTCATCTTCTTGTCGGCCGACGCTTTCGGAGTACTGCCTCCGGTGTCCATCCTGACTCCCGAACAAACCAAATATTATTTCCTGTCCGGATTCACGGCCAAACTGGCTGGAACGGAACGCGGAATCACGGAACCGACCCCCACATTCTCCGCCTGCTTCGGAGCCGCCTTCTTGTCATTGCATCCCACAAAATATGGGGAGGAACTGGTAAAGAAAATGGAAAAAGTCGGTGCGCGCGCCTATTTGGTGAACACTGGTTGGAACGGGACCGGGAAACGTATCTCCATCAAAGACACGCGTGGCATTATCGACGCCATCCTCGACGGTTCCATCGACAAAGCCCCGACCAAAACGATTCCTTACTTCAACTTCCAAGTGCCGACTGCGTTACCGGGCGTTGACCCGAATATCCTCGATCCGCGCGACACCTACGCCGAGGCCGCTGAATGGAACGAGAAAGCCAAAGACTTGGCAAGCCGCTTCATCAAGAACTTCGCCAAGTTCACCGGCAACGAGGCTGGAAAGGCATTGGTTGACGCAGGTCCAAAATTGTAAGACAAACCATAATCATAATTTAGTTCCCAAAGGGAGCGGTCGCAAGGCTGTTCCCTTTTTTGCGCCCCCAGTGAACTCGAAAAAATGAAGCCGCCTTCCGGGCGTTACCCCTCGGGCGGCTTCATCCATCTATCTGCCATGAAAACTATTACGAACCCATGTATCCTTTCATGATACCCCGCTTGCTGTTACGCACGAAAAGAATAATCTCGTCGCGTTCCTTGGAAGCGGGCAATTCCGCCTCGATGCGCTCCACGGCGTCCGAGTTGTTCAGCCCGGACTGGTACAGGATACGGTAAATGTCTTGAATCTCGTTAATCTTCTCATTCGTGAAATCCCGGCGGCGCAGGCCGATGGAATTCACGCCCACGTACGACAATGGCAAGCGTCCGGCCTTTACGAAAGGCGGCACGTCCTTCCCGATGAGGGAACCGCCTTGCACCATCACGTGGCGTCCGATGTGCACGAACTGGTGAACGGCCGTCATGCCGCCCAAAATAGCATAATCGTCCACATACACCTCCCCCGCCAACTGGCAAGCGTTTGTGATGATGCAATTGTTACCAATCTCACAGTCGTGGGCGATGTGGGCATAAGCCATAATCAAGCAATTGTTGCCTATGCGGGTGACACCTTTCGCCGCCGTTCCGCGGTTCACGGTGGCGCATTCGCGGATGGTCGTGTTGTCTCCGATGACCACGGTCGTTTTCTCGCCTTTAAACT
>CALUHX010000122.1 GCA_944320555.1 uncultured Butyricimonas sp.
AATGAGATAATTAACTGAATTACAAACTTTTAAAACCTGAATCAGAAACTATTTTCAACTCCTGATTCGCATTATTAGTATTGGTCGTCATCGTGATGACAAATTCCTTTGCCCAAGCAAGAAAAGTTATGTGCACGGGGGAAACCATGTTTGTGGAAGAATACGTCGTTGATTCCCTTCGGGAGAAAGGGTTATGGCGACAAGTAAGCCCGATTATGCCGGTGGTTGCCAAGAAAGATCCCGTCATTAAGAATTGGCTGTTGGAGTCTTTTCACTACTTTCTGCCAAAAGATGTTGTTCAGCTTTTGAAAAATTACAATGACAAATGGAAGTATTGTTTCAGTATCGTCATCAGGTTTGATAGCGAAGGAAATATTCTTTATTTTTTATTCATGGGTTCGGAAGAGATATGCGATCAATTGACGGTGAAGCAGATAAACTCCATCTTGGACAAAGTGCGGCTGATAACGTTCCCTTTTGCCAAGCGATTCAAATTTTCGGATGACAACCCCGAACGTAGAAAAGAAGAACATGGAGAGATCAGTGTTAATTTCATAGAACTCCTTGAATGGATAGAAGAATCAGACAACAAGCACTGTCCGTAGTAGTTTGATTAATCAGATTTTTATTGACAGCCGGGGAGCAATTTTCGCTTCCCGGCATTTTTATTAACTTCTAAATTCATAATCAAGATGGAAAAGGATACATTTACGCCTACTTGCGTGCGATGAAAAGCATGTAAGTGCCGCATTTAATCTTAAACGTACACTTCTCAATCGCCATGAGGATGATAACAACTTTCTCGCTTGTGATTTCTCTTTCTTCGGTGGCGGCAAACCACCGTTGCGGAAAATCGGAACGGACATGTCTTTGACAGACAGGAAAAGACAAGGGAGCGGAATGTCTTGTGTGGGCGTTTTGATTTTCGTTGAAAAAGTGTTATCTTTGTTTTCAGTAAACAGACAAAAATAAAAACCATGGCATATCGGGGAGACGAGTTGGCCCGTTTTGACTGGGCGATGAAGCGCCTTTTGCGCCAGAAAGCGAATTTCGTGGTGCTGGAGAGTTTTTTGAGCGAGCTGTTCGGCGAGCGTGTGAAAATCAGGAACATCTTGGAGAGCGAGGGAAACAAGGAGAGCGAGGACGACAAGTTCAACCGGGTCGACCTGTTCGCAGTGAACGACAAGGACGAGCTGTTGCTGGTGGAGATTCAGAACACGAGCGAGCTGTACTACTTCCAAAGAATGCTGTACGGCACGTCGAAGGCGATAACGGACTACATTTACGAGGGGGACAAGTACTCGGAGGTCCGCAAGGTGTACTCGGTGAACATCGTGTACTTCGACCTGGGGCAGGGGGACGACTACATCTACCACGGAAAGTCGGTGTTCAAGGGCGTCCACACGGGCGACACGCTCCGATTGTCGGTGAAGCAGCGGAACGCTTTCGTGAAGGAGGAGGCTGGCGACTTGTTTCCGGAGTATTATATTTTGCGTGTCGACGAGTTCAACCGCCATGCGGTGACTCCTTTGGACGAGTGGATTCGTTTCCTGAAGTCTGGGACGATAGACGAGGGGACGCAGGTGGAGGGGCTGAAGGTGGCGAAGGAGCGCCTGCGGGTTTCCGGTTTGTCCCGGGAGGAACGTTGGGCCTACGACCGGCATGTGGACGCGGTGCGTGTCCAGTGGGATGTGTTGACCACGGCGAGGACGGAAGGCTGGGACGAGGGTAGGGCAGAGGGACGGGAAGAAGGCAGAGCGGAAGGCAGAGCAGAGGGAAGGGAAGAAGGTCTGAAAGAAGGTCGGGCGGAAGGATTGGAGAAGGGGTTGAAAAAAGGACGGGCAGAAGGCAAAGCGGAAGGTAAAGCGGAGGAAAAATATGCGATAGCCCGGGGCATGAAAGCCGACGGGATGCCAGTGGAGGCAATCGCCAAATACACGGGTCTCACTGTCGATGAGATAGAGAAATTGTGAAGACATCAAAAACGTTCGGCCATGATGAAGTATCCGATAGGTATCCAGAGTTTCGAGCAGATAATCACGGACGGTTACGTGTACGTGGACAAGACGGACTTGATTTACTCCCTTGTGAAGGAGGGAAAGATTTATTTTCTGAGCCGTCCGCGGCGATTCGGGAAGAGTCTGTTGGTCTCCACGCTGGAGAACTATTTCTTGGGCCGCAAGGAATTGTTCAAGGGGTTGAAGATAGACGGGTTGGAGAAGGAGTGGTTGGAGTATCCGGTGTTCTATGTGGATTTCAGCCAAAATAATTTTGTGACGGAAGGAATTTTGGAGGCAAAAATTGAAGAATATATTTCCCAATGGGAGAAAATCTATGGTCGTAGCGACATCGCCTTGACGACAAGCGGCCGTTTCTTGCACGTGTTGAGGAAAGCACATCAACATCACGGTCGTCGTTGTGTGGTATTGGTCGACGAATACGACAAACCGATACTGGACGCTTTAAGTGCGGAATTTGACTTCTCTGATAAAAAGGAGGTATCTCTTGAAGTTCGGAACCGCAACGTTTTGAAAGACTTCTACTCGGTGTTCAAGGCGGCTGACGCGGACTTGCAGTTCGTATTGCTGACAGGGGTGACGAAGTTCTCGCAGGTGAGCGTGTTCAGCGGTTTCAACCAGCCGAAGGACATCAGCATGGACGAGCGTTACGACACGCTTTGCGGTATCACGCAGGAGGAGCTTGAGCGTTATTTCGCCGTGCCCATCGCCGAGTTGGCGCGGAAATACAACCAAACGGAAGACGGGATGAGGGAGTCGCTGAAGCAGCATTACGACGGCTATCATTTCAGTCCCGCATTGGTAGACGTTTACAACCCGTTCAGCCTGCTGAACGTGTTCGACTCGAAATGGATGCGGGACTATTGGTTCAGCACGGGGACGCCGACTTACCTGGTGCGCCTGCTGAGCCATGCGGGTGAGGGATTGGACGAGCTGACGGGCAGGTACTACGACCCGGCGGAGTTCATCGACTACAAGGCGACGGTTGAGAAGCCGTTGCCGATGATTTACCAGAGCGGCTACCTGACGATCAAGGACTACGACCCGGATTTCGGGACGTTCCTTTTGGACTTT
>CALUHX010000123.1 GCA_944320555.1 uncultured Butyricimonas sp.
GAAATCGAGGACAAATTCCCCTACCTCTCGCCCGGGCAAATCGACTTCATCCGCCGTTTTTGGAGCAGTTTCCATCCCGAGAAGTTCAGCCGGGAGCAAGAAGAGTTCCTGAAGGTGTGGGACAAACTCTACCCCACCTACGAGACCTTCAAACGCCACCTCGCCGAAGAAAAACTTTGCTACGAAGGAATGGGGCAACGCCTTTTTGCCAGCCAATTGACGGAACACCATACAGACCGGCAATTGATATTCGCCGGTTTCAACGCATTGAACCAATGCGAAAAAAAGATATTCAGTTATTTCCGCGACAATCGGCAGGCCCTCTTCTACTGGGACTACGACCTTTACTATTCAACCGACGAGAACCACGAGGCCGGCCTCTACATCCGGGAGAACATGAAACTTTTCCCCAACGCATTGGGGATTGAGCATTTCAACAATTTCCGCCACAACGGCAAATCACTCGAATACATTTCCACGCCCTCTGTCATCGGACAAGCGAAACTGATTCCGACCCTGTTGGAGCAAATGCGCCCTTCCGAACGGAACGGCTATTCGGACACGGCCATCGTGCTCTGCGACGAAACCCTGCTGACCCCGGTGATTCACTCTATTCCGGCTCAAGTGGACAAAATCAACATCACAATGGGGTATCCGGCACAAAACACCTCCGTCGCCGCCCTCGTCTCCATGCTGGCAGAACTGAAACGCTATGAAAAACAAAACGACGGCTCCACCTATTACTATTACAAACCTGTCATCGCTTTGCTCAACCACAAACTGATAAAAAACACGGCGCCCGAAGCCATATCCGCACTTGTGAACGAAATCAACGCGAAAAACATTGTCTACATCCCGAAGGAGTTGCTGGCTCTTAACGACATCTCCCGAGCCGTTTTCTCGTCCGGCGAAGAAAATCTGGCAGCCTACTTATTGAACGTCCTGCGGCAACTGATAACCGCCCTCCGGCCGGAATCGAAAAACTATCTCCGCATCGAGAAGGAATTCCTGTTTTCCATCTACACCACCGTGCAAAGCATTCACAACACATTTGTAGAAGAACACATAGCCCCCGACAACAAACTGTATCTGCAAATCATCGGGAAAATCCTGCAAGGCGTATCCATCCCATTCTCCGGCGAACCGCTCGAAGGGATGCAAATCATGGGTCTGATGGAAACCCGCATGCTGGACTTCAAAAACCTCGTCCTCCTATCCGTGAACGAAGGAGTCATTCCCAAAGGCGGCCACATCGCCTCGTTCATCCCCTACAACTTGCGTGTCGGCTTCGGACTGCCCACCCCGGAACATCAGGACGCCCTGTTCTCCTACTACTTCTATCGGTTATTGCAACGAGCCGAGCATGTGAAGTTATTATACACCGACTCCACGCGCGGGTTGAACAGCGGAGAAATGAGCCGGTTCCTCTATCAAATGAAATACGAGTCAGGCCTGCCCATACGGGAAATCCATTTCCAAAACAACATCTCCACCCTGGATGCCTCCCCCATCGCCATTCCCAAAACACCTGACATAATCAAACAACTCGACCATTATACCCTCCCCGACGGCAAAGGGCTTTCCCCCTCAGCCTTGAACACTTACATGGAATGCCGCTTGAAATTTTATTTCAAATACGTCGCCAAAATCAAAGAAAAGGAAGAAATCGCCGAAGAACTCGACTACCGCCTCCTCGGCACCATTTTCCACGAGAGCGTCCAATCTCTCTATGCCACGCTGCCCGATGGCGATGTCACCACCGAACGCATCGAAGCCCTCCTTCGCGACACCGCTTTCATCGATGAACACATCCGCGCCTCTTATGCGCGCGTGTACGATTCCGCCACTTTCCGCATCCTGTCCAACGGCACCAACGAACTTGTTCTCGCCGTCGTGAAGAAATATGTCAAGAAAGTGTTTGAATTCGACAAATCGCTCTGTCCCTTCCATTTGGTCGCCATGGAACGCACGTACCGAATGCCAGTCGCAATCACCGACGGGGAAGGGATCTCCCGAACCGTATACATCGAAGGCAATATCGACCGGGTCGACCGCATGCGGCTGGGCACCCGGGTCATTGACTACAAAACCGGCGCCGACCGAGTGGACTTCAAAGACCTGGCCTCCATCTTCGACCCGCTGAACAAACAACGCAACAAGGCCGCCTTCCAAACTCTGCTTTACTGCATGATGTACGAGCACGAAAATCCGGACTGCGACCCCATTCTGCCCGGCATCTACAGCACGAAATTGCTGTTCACGCCCCAATACGACTACGCCTTCAAATGCGGCAAAGAGCCTGTCCACCGCTTCCGTCCTCTGGAGGCAGAGTTCCGGGAACTGCTCGGTCAATTGTTGCGCGAGCTTTTCTCGCCCGAGGTTTCTTTCTCACAAACGGAACTGACAGACAAATGCCGCACCTGTCCTTATGCCGGCATCTGCAAAAGAGGCTGATTCCTCTATTCTCCCCAAACCGGGCATATCCAAGAAGACCAATCCTTGGATATAAGCGATGCCGTACCATCTCACAGGACTATGGACGGTGTCTTATCCTAAATAAGTTGACTTTAAAAAGAGTAAACTTATGTCAGTAAAAAGGAGGAACGTGACGACAAGC
>CALUHX010000124.1 GCA_944320555.1 uncultured Butyricimonas sp.
TTCAGAAGAGCCATGAAAGCTCTTTGGTACATGATTCAAAAAATATGCAAGATACTGTGGTTGAACAATATCTCGCAGAAATGGGCTTTTTAAGGGATGACTAAATACATAGATTCAATATAGAAGCGCAATTCCCACACTGAATCTATGTGCACGCGTTCAGAATTTATGTGCCAGTTCAGCCGCCTGCTTGCAGCCGTCCGTATTGTCTATGTCCCCTTCGTTCAACACGCCGGGCACGAGTACTTCACCCGCCATTTCCCACCTTAAAAGGGCGGCAGAACGCTCAAGGGGCATGCGGATGCCGTCCATTACCGTCACGTCGCCTTCCTCGCAGCAGGCTATCAGTCCGCACTTCTTTCCGGCGATGTCCTTTCCGCCTACCACGAATGAGAACAGGCGGTCTATCACGCCCTTTATCTGTGCCGGGATGGAGTACCAATAGGTCGGCATGGAGAACACGACGGCACCGGCTTCCATGATGGCAGGGGCGATAAGGTTGAAATCATCGTCGAACGAACAGGCCTTGCCTGTCTTGAAACAGGTCTGGCAGGCACGGCAGCCGCCAATCTTCATCAAGGCGGCATCAAAACGTCGCACCGTGTGGCCGAGTCTCTCCGCTTCTTTGACAAACGCGTCCGTCATGGCAAAACTATTGCCACGCCTGCGCGGACTTCCGGTAATAACTGTTATCTTCATGACGTTTCCTCCTTACTTTTGAATGGTATCCGAATTCTGATTGTACGCTTTCGCCACGCACCGCCATTCGCCGTCCATCTTCATCAGCAGCAGATAGTCGGTGAAATCTATGCGGCCTCCCCATTTCTCTTCCAGCACACGCACCACGGCGAGAGTCTCCTCCACGTCCACCACGTCGACGCGTGCCTTGAAGTCACCGCCCGCGCCGACAGTGTCCACATTGCGGTAGAACTGCTCGATGCTGCCGTGCTCCAGTTTTCCGTCCAAGTAGCCGAACAGGACGGCCTCGTCAATGAACAACTCGCGGGCATACTTGCTGTCGCCTTCCGCCACGCTTTTCACAAACTTCATGGCAGCTTCCTCCACTGCCTTGTACTCTTCGATATTCGCTCTCATGATACTAATATTTAATTGGTTATCGATTTGACACCGCAAAGGTAGGCGTTCCCTCCCGCCCGCACAAGTACCGAAAAATTATTCAGATACTGAGAAATTATTCGGCATATCCCCATTCCGGCATATTATCCTTACCTTTGCAGATGTAACATTCGATAGCGACGAAACCATGTACGAAAGAAAGATACCCGTTGATTTGGACTGCCCCCTGCGGCTGACCATGAGCTTGATTGACTCCAAATGGAAGTCCTGCATACTGGACGAGCTGCGCCACCGCGCCCTGCGCCCAAGCGAACTGCACAGGACATTCCCCGAAGCCACGCCCCGCGTGCTTGACATGCAACTGAAGGAACTGGTAGAAGACGGCTTGGTGTCCAAGACTATCTATCCCGAACTGCCCCCACG
This sequence comes from uncultured Butyricimonas sp., assembly GCA_944320555.1. Taxonomy (GTDB): domain Bacteria; phylum Bacteroidota; class Bacteroidia; order Bacteroidales; family Marinifilaceae; genus CALUMT01. The sequence continues at coordinate 1,501 of CALUHX010000124.1, forward strand.
TTCCGAGTATGCCATCACATCGTTGGGCATGACGCTGATACCTATCATTGACGCCATGATTGGATGGGGAGAGAAGAACGCGGATTTGTTTGAAAAGAAGTATGGGAAACGGGAATAAGACAAGCAATGCGACGCAGACGGCGGCAAGCAGGACGGCCGCCGACACGTCCCCTCGATGCACGGCCGTTTTTCGAACCCACTTGGTTGCAAAGAGGCACACACTCCATTTCACTCCTGCCGCGGGGCGTTGAAATTCCAGGACAGGCCGATGCAGAACACACGGGTTTTCATTTTTTGCTCCAAACGCTGGCGCAATTGGGGCGTGTCGATGGAGTGGACCCTCTTGAAGGTGTCGAACACGTCGGAAAGCGTGGCCGTGAACGACAGGCGCGAGCGGGGTATCTCATACTTGGCGCCGATGTCCGTGGAAAACGCGCCCTCGCTCCTGCCCTGCGCCAGCAACGAGGGGGACAGGTAACGGCTGTTGATTTGCAGCAAAGTGTTCTTGAACGGGACAAAATTGGCATTCAGCGAAGCGCTCCACGCCACAGCGTCCTTGCGATTGCCATAGCCAAGACGGGTAGCGTCTATCTGGTCGTAGAAGAGGTTCCCGCTCAAGTCGAGCGTCGCCCACTTGCCAATCTCGGCATCCAAGACAAGCTCCGCGCCTGCCGAGGAGCCGTTGTTCAGATTTTCTTTCGTGGCAAGCAGGACATTGTTGGCCAGATAACGGGTCACGGGGGTCAGCTTGTTGGTCACGTAACGGTAGTAGAGCGTGCCGAGGATGGTCGTTCCGCCCTTTTTCCACTGGTATCCGGCCTCGACGGAATGGATTTTCTCCGGTTTCAGATAAGGATTGCCGACCCGCAGAGTCAACGGATTCTGATACTCGGGGAACGGATTGAGGTCGTCCGCCTCGGGGCGGTTCACCCGAAGGCTGTAATTCAGCTGCAACTCCTGGCGCTCGTCAATGGCATACGAAACATGGAGCGTGGGGTACGCCATCCAATAATCCGTCGTCACCACGCTGTCGAGGCCGTACAAACGCGAGGTTATCCGCATCCATTCGGGACGGAGCCCCAACAACACGCCCCACGCTCCCGCTGCCCCGCAGGCTGACGTTCCCCTCCACGTCCACCTGCACGGAGGGGATGTCGCGCATCAGGTCGCTGACAGAACCCGAGACGCTCATCAAGTCCGTGCCGACATTGAAGACGCGCTTGTCGATACCTTAACGTTTAAGTGCGGCAAAGGTAGAGGGCAAATTTGTGGACATTCTGAAGAACGTTCACGAAACAGACAGGAAGGCATTCCCGCCACTCACGCCATCTATGACGACCTGATTTGCGCCCTATACTCGGAAGGAGTCCGTCTCACGAGTTTCTCGAATTGGGAAATGAAGTGCGTGACGCTATTGTACCCCGACTCGTATGCGACTTGCGAAACATTCATTTCCGAATAGGCGAGCAATTTGCACGCGTGCCCTATCCGGATTTCCGCAAGGCATTGAAAAATACTCTTGTCCGCGCGCCGCTTGAAATGGCGGCAAAGCGCCGCGGGATTTTGTTTGACGTGAGCGGCAAGCTCTTCCAGCGTGACTTTCTCCTGAAAATGGTTATAAACATACGCATACACCATATCCACAGGCTCTTTTACGCCCGGAAGACGATTCTCCCGGCTGTACGCAACGTCGGACAGCAAATCGACACGCTTGCAGCAACGCAACCTTTCGAGCATTTGAAGCAGGCATATGACACGCCGCGTGTATTCGGAGGCATCAAACGCCGCCACCATCTCCCGCATCTCGTCAAATAAGCCCTCATCGTAAAAACGGACCCCGTACTGGCTCTTTCGCAACAAGTCATACACAAAACGATAATCGGGAATGGCTTCCATGTTTTCGGGAAACAACTCCGGACTGAATTGTATGGCTTCCCCGGCACACCATTCCGCTTCCCCTCCACCAACCGGCTGAGGATGCAGTTTCGCGTCACACAAATGCAAATGCGGGACATTGCTACCGATAAGCGCGATGTCTCCCGCCTTAAAATCAGACACTCCCTCGCCGACAAACTGCTTCCCGGTTCCTCGAGTGAACAGCATGATTTCAAATTCCACATGCTTGTGCAACGGAAGGACAAAACGCGGATAGGATATGTGACTGCACAAGGTTGTCACGTCATGGATGATTCTGCGTTCCAATATCGCCATCTTCGTGATTTTTTATCTCATGCAAAGATAGCGAACAATCCTGCAAATATAGTTGAACGCCATTTTCTTTTTTACACGCAATTTTGTCATGTCAAACATAAAACCATAACACAAATGATGAAAACGCTTTTATTGACCGCCGCAATTGCCGGAATGACGTTTCTCGAAGCAAACGCACAAAACGAGCAACGCATGTACACCTACAAACAAATCGGAAACAAATATGTCGTCAGTGTCAACAATCGAGAGGAGATAGTCAAAGCCCTGACAACCTTTTGCGAGGAATTGAAAATCCTTTCAGGCTCCATCGCGGGAATTGGCGCTGTCGATGAGCTCACGCTTCGTTTTTTCAATCCGGGAACAAAAAAGTACGAAGACAAGTCTTTTCGTGAGCAAATGGAAATCACCAACCTCACAGGCAACATTTCCACAATGAACGGGAAAGCCTATCTCCATATACACGCGACCGTCGGACGCGCCGACTATTCCGCATTGGGCGGCCATCTGCTCGCCGCAGTGCTAAACGGCGCGGGAGAATTTGTCGTGGAAGACTACGGGACTTCCATCACCCGCACATACAATCCCGCATTGGGCTTGAATTGCTATGACCTGCATCCGAAAGGCAATGACGGCAACCGACTGACAATCTCTTTCCAGTTCCACCGCGGGGGTATCGCTTCCAGCCAATACGCCATTTGGATTGAAGACAAGAAGGGAAAAATCGTCCGCACCCTTTACGCCACCTCCTTCACGGCGGAAGGCGGTTACAAATACAGAGAAGACGCCATCCCCGACTGGGTCCGAAAAGCGGAACCGGGAAAAATGACCTCCGCACAAGTCGACGCGGTCACAGGCGCCACTCCTCCCAACGGCAATCTGACCTACGAGTGGGACGGCACGGACGACAACGGGAAGCCCGTCCCCTCGGGAGTCTATCGCTTTTTCATTGAAGGCTCCTTGTATTGGAAAAGCCGGGTCGTGTATACCGGGGAGGTGAATTGGGGCGGAAAAGAACAACCCTCCATCCCTGTCTCATCGCGCTTCTTCAATCCCTCACCGACGAACAAAAACATGATTACGGAATTAAAGGTTTCTCTCGTCAAAAAAAACTAATTTCCGCCCCCGGACAAAACATTCCCCATTTCTCTTTATTTTCGCGGTCACAAAAATAAAGAGAAATGAACTCGAAAGCACAAGGATACATCATCGGGGCCATCGCGGCTGCCACATACGGGATGAACCCCCTTTTCGCCCTGCCCCTTTACGAGACGGGCATGAACGCCGACTCCGTCCTCTTCTTCCGCTACCTTTTCGCCATCCCCATCCTCGCCATCATGATCAAGGCGCGGGGGCGGAGTTTCAAGCTGCAACGCAAGGAGATTCTTCCCATGATTGCCATGGGACTGCTTGTCGCCGTCTCCTCCCTCACGCTTTTTGAGAGTTACAACTACATGGCAGCGGGTATCGCCTCCACCCTGCTTTTCGTTTACCCCATACTCGTGGCCCTCATCATGACGCTCGTGTTCCACGAACGCATCACGCCGCTCACCGTCGCCTGCATCGCCCTCGCCCTTTGCGGGATAGGGTTGCTGTACAAAGGGGAGGACGGCTCCACGCTGAGTTTCGTCGGCGTACTTTTCGTCCTGGCATCCGCCATTTCCTACGCCATCTACATCGTGGCCGTCAACCGTCCGCGGCTGAAAAGCATAGCCACGCTCACCGTCACGTTCTACGTCCTCGTGTTCGGGGTGTCGCTGTTCCTCGTCCGCGTCAACTTCGGACAGGCCCTCGTATTCCCCGACGCATGGTACCATTGGGGCAACCTTCTCGCCCTGGCCCTTTTCCCGACGGCGATTTCTTTCCTTTGCACCACCCGGGCCATCCAGCTCATCGGCTCCACTCCCACCGCCATCCTCGGCGCATTGGAGCCTCTCACGGCCATTTTCTTCGGCGTGCTCGTATTCAACGAGGCCCTCACGCCCCGCATTTGCCTCGGCATTTTCCTCATCCTTCTGGCCGTCACCCTCATCATCGCCGGAAGCAACGTCACCCCCTACCTCGTCCGCTTCCGCAAACTCTTCCCGCGCCTCCACAAGCGTCCCCGTCAATAATCACGCCTCATTCACGACCTCGTCGGCAAAGTATTCCACGATAGGCAAGCCATGCCATTCCGCCATGCCTGAATCCCAATTTCAACAAATTCTCAAAACGCACAAGGCCATGCAACACAATAATAACATCCGCATGACAAAATTCACGTGTCTTGAAAAGCAGGGGAACATATCACCCCGTAGGCCTGAAACAACAAATGGCTACTCCATACTCTGATACGCCGATGGCGAACAGCCCACCGCTTTCTTGAAATATACTCCGAAAAACGATTGGTTGGGAAAATTCAACATATCGCTTACCTGCGACACCGTGTATTGCCGGCTTCTCAACAGGGCTTTTGCTTCCAATATGACATAATCCCGCACCCAATCTTTCACATGGCGACCGCTGGCGGCAAGCACCATCTGTGAAAGGTATTTGGGCGACAGGCACAGTTTGTCAGCGTAAAAGCCAATATTGCGCTCGGAAACATAGTGTTCCTTGAGCAATTGCATGAAACGGTCAAAGATTCGGTCTTGCCGGGAGGAAGGGGATGTTTGCCGTTTCTCCAAATAGGACGCCATGTACTGACAGCAGTTACAAAAAAGCACGCGCATATAGCCCATCAATATTTCACGTTTATAGCGGTAATCCGGTTGTCGGATTTTCTGCCGCATCTGGTGGTAGATGTTCAAAAACTCCTCCATTTCCTCATCCGAAAGCGGCAATAACGACGAAACCGAAAGGAACTGGTGTATCAGAGTGGCGCCCTCCGAATTGGACTCAGAAATGAAATAGTTGTTAGAGAAGGCTATAATGCCGATCATGCTATCCGGCGAAGCCTCTAAACACTCTCCTATCGCCCCCGCCTCTACTATCAAAATGTCATTCTTGCGCAAATTGTATTCCGTCAGGTTCAGTCGGACACGCATAAGTCCTCCAAGACAGAACAATGCCATGTTGAACTGTATTTTGAAAGGGTAAGGCGAAGCCACGAAATCTTCAAAACCGAGAGTGTTGTCCGCCCTTTGGAAGTTGTCTGACATGACAAACTCGTTGTTGAAAACGCACGTCCGCTCATCGAACGGAATCAGCATCAAATTCAGCGTGCCAAATTCTCCTGTGTATTTCATAAACGGATGTTTTGTTGCAAATATACCTAATTGGACAAGATTAAAAGCGTATTTTATCCAAAAACGGGAAAATACGGCAATTTTAGACAATTTACCCATAAAAGGAAACAATAGTTTATCGACCAAATGGATGAATTTTGCAACAAGAACAAATCTTAAACAAAAACGAGATGGAAAAAGTGAACTTATGTATCGTTATCGCCGCATTCGTTCTGGCTTGTGCCTGTTCGGGTGGAAATGAAACGGAGACATTCAGGCGCAGTGTCTATCTGACACAGCCTGTTCAGGTAAGTGGTAATAGGGTAAAGACCTATTCGGGTATCGTGGAAGCCGCGCACGAAATCAACCTCGGGTTCAAGACGGCAGGTCAAATCAGCCATATCCATGTCAAGGAGGGAGATTATGTCCATCGGGGACAGCTGCTTGCGGAATTGGACGATGCGGATTATCGTTTGGCGGTCGAGGCCTTACAGGTACAGTATGACCAACTTGCGGACGAAACCAAACGAACGAAACAGTTGTTCGAGTCCAAAAGCGTGTCGGCCAACGATTATGAAAAGGCTATCGCAGGATTAAAACAATTGGGCGCGCAGTTGCAGGCAAACAAGAACAAGCTTAATTACACACGGCTTTATGCCCCGACTGACGGTTACGTACAGGCTGTAAACTTTTCCCGGTCAGAGATGGTAGATGCCGGAACAAGCGTGTTCCAAATCATGGACGTATCACACTTTGAGGTCGTGACGGACATCCCTGTCAGCGAATACCTGCAACACAAGAACTTTACGGAATTTTATTGTCGCCGCATTGATCATGCGCAAAAGATTCCCATGACGCTTTTGAGCATAGTGCCGAAAGCAGACGGCAACCAGCTTTATAGGCTGCGCCTTGCCTTTACGGAGATGCCCGACATGAAACTGACAGCAGGAATGAACATCGAAGTCGGAATTGATATCGCCAATAATTCCGCTAGCTCGGGATTCACCCTGCCTTTCTCCGCTGTATTCCAAAAGGAAGGTAAAGCATACGTGTGGGTGTTGCGCAATGACTCTACCGTGACGCAACGCTCCGTGACACTCGACAACACGGATGTCGCCGGGCATATCCGTGTAACCGGAGGATTGGCAGGAGATGAACAGATTGTGCGCTCGGGTGGCAGCGTTTTACTGGAAGGCGAGAAGGTTCGCGTGATAGGAGAACCAAGTGAAACTAATGTGGGAGGGCTGCTATGACGAAGCTGACGGAGTTTTTCATGAAGCGCTCCATGCTTTTCTGGTCACTTACGGTGGCAATCTTAATCGCCGGTGTGCTGTCATTCGTCCAAATGCCGAAACTGGAAGACCCGGCTGTATCAGCCAAGCAAGCGATGGTGGTCATCCCGTTTCCCGGAGCAAACGCCCATGAAGTGGAACTCAAAGTAGCACAATTGGTAGAAGACGAACTGCGCGCGCTTCCCCACGTGAAGAAGGTGAAAACAGAATGCCGGAACGGTTCGGGCACATTTACAGTGGAGTTTCAGATGACCGTACTGAGCAGCGAGTTGGAGCAACATTTCGATTTGCTCCGACGGAAAGTAAATGACCTTTCCGCAAAGCTTCCACAGGGATGTTATTCCCCCGTGGTCATTGATGACATGCAGGATGTGTACGGCATTTTCTACGCACTCACGGCAGACGGCTATACTTATCCTGAAATGTACAAATATGCCAAGTTCATCAAACGTGAACTGTCTGACGTGAAGGGCGTGAAGCGCATCAACATCGCAGGCAACCGCGACGAAGTAATCAACATTATTCTGTCCAAAGAACAAATTGCCCGGAATGGCATTGTCCCGACCCAAATCATGTCGGCCCTGCAATCAGCAGGCAAGACGGTCAATGCCGGCAACTATAAAAGCGGCGACGAGCGTATTTCCCTTTATGTGAACGAGGACATCAAGGACGAGAACGACATCCGCGACCTGCTTATAAAAACATTGGACGGAAAACAGTTGCGCATTGGCGACATAGCTCGTGTGGAACGGGCTTATTCCGAACCGCAACGCAACGGTTTCTTCGTGAATGGCAAGCCTGCGTTGGCCATCTGCATGGCGATGGAACAGGATGCCATCGTGCCCGATGTGGGCAAGGCGGTGGACGCGCGCTTGTCGGAGGCAATGAAGAAGATTCCGGCTGGTTTCCATACGGAAAAGATATTCTTCCAACCCGACAAGGTGGACGAAGCCATCTCTTCGTTCATGTGGAATCTGCTTGAATCAGTGGCCATCGTCATCCTGGTGCTTGTATTCACAATGGGCTGGCGCAGCGGCATCATCATCGGTTCCGGACTGGTGCTGACGGTGGCGGTATCATTTCCCATCCTGTTGGTCTGCGGTACCACGCTTCACCGGATTTCTCTCGGCGCGTTCATTGTGGCGATGGGGATGCTGGTGGACAATGCCGTGGTCATTATGGACGGCATCCTGATAGACAAGAAACGAGGCTTGGGGCCGAAGACATACCTTTACCGTATCGGGCGCAACACGGCTCTCCCCTTGTTGGGCGCAACGGTCATTGCCGCCTCCACCTTCCTCTGCGTATATCTTTCGCCCGATTCCGCCGGCGAGTATGCCAAAGACCTGTTCCTTGTGTTATGCGTAAGCCTGTTGGCAAGCTGGGTGCTGGCATTGGTGCAAGTGCCTGTCTGCGCCAAGTCATGGCTGCCTGTCCGTGAGAAGAACAGCGGAGATAAGACAGGTAGCAGCGTGATGAATTCGCCCGTCCATAGGTTCATACGCCGCACCATCGCTTTCCTCATCGGACACAGATACGCCACCATGACCGTGGCATTCAGCCTACTGTTCGTTTGCATCTTCGGGATGACTCGGGTAAAGAACCTGTTTTTCTCAGATTTCGACTACAAGCAGTTTGTCGTCGAGTGTTTCTTCCCTTCGGCTTCAGACGCTGACATGGTACGTGACCGATTGTTGGAAATGAGCGGCAGGCTCTCGTCCAATCCGGCTGTGGAACGTGTTGCCGTAAGTCAAGGTAGTGCTCCGGCGTTTTACTGTCTGGTGCGTCCGATGACTTCCGGCGGCGACTGCTACGGCGAGCTGATGGTGGACTGCAAGGACTATAAGACCGTATTGGAACAGATTCCCGTCATCCGGCAGCAACTGCGCGAAGCATACCCGGATGCTTACATCCGCATCCGCAAATACAATTTCTCGACTTCCACCTCTCACACCGTTGAAGTGGAATTTACCGGACCGGACCCTGCCGTACTGCGCCGGTTAAGCGCCCAGGCAGAAGACATCATGCGCCGCTGTCCGTATGTGGACGCTTATTCCGTACAGAACAACTGGAAACCGACGGGCAAGTCGCTGGTTGCGGAATATATACGACAGGACGCCCTGCGCTCAGGCATAGAACGCAGTGATGTGGCCAATGCCCTGTTGGCTGCGACAGACGGTATGCCGGTAGGAATGCTTAATGACCAGGAACGCATGATTACACTAAATCTGCAAGTCCGCAATGCGGACGGCAGCCGGATAAGCGACTTGGGGAACATCCCCGTATGGAGCATGTTGAATTTGCATCTTTCGAACGACGAACTGACGAACGCACTTTCCGGTGGCCATGCCATGAGCGACCTGCAAGACAAGATGTTCCGTGCGGTGCCGCTGAGCAATGTGGCGCAGAATGTACGGATGAATTGGGATGAGGATGTGGTGCTGCGCCTGAACGGACGGCGTGCCATCGAAGCGGAATGCGACCCGAACCCAGATAACCCCAATGCCACCCCGGCAAAGGTTATGGAATCTATCCGCAGCGATATTGAAGCAATCTCTCTGCCCGAAGGATATCGTCTGCGCTGGGTGGGCGAAGGCGAGGTGCAAGGTGAGGCAATTGGCAATCTGATGAAGTTCGTGCCCATAACGGTGTTCCTGATTCTTGCCATTCTGCTGTTCCTGTTCAACAGTTGGCGCAAGGTCATCCTCATTCTGATATGTTTTCCATTCGTGTTTTGCGGCATTACCCCGTCCCTGCTGGTCAGCGGACAACCCATGACATTCATGGCCATTGTCGGCATGTTGGGACTGATTGGCATGATGGTGAAGAATGCCATTGTGCTGGTGGATGAAATCAACCGCCTACAAACGGAAGAAAAAGTGCCTGCCTATGCAGCTGTGGTAGAAGCGACGGTTTCCCGTGTTCGTCCGGTACTGATGGCGTCACTCACTACCATCGTCGGCATGATACCGCTCGTGGCAGACCCGATGTATGGCTCGATGGCCATCACCATCATGGGCGGGTTGACAGCCGGCACGATAATTACCCTCGTGCTTCTGCCTTTGTTTTATGCCACTTTATTTCACATTCGCAAACCTATCAACGCATGAATTTCAACAACATGAAACTATATCAAGCAATTATTCTATGCTGCGCCGGATGGCTGTCGGTTTCTGAAGCATCGGCACAAGAGCGGCTTTCGCTATCGCTGGCGCAATGCCGCGAAATGGCTCTATCACAAAGTGAAGAACTGCAACAGGCCGACAACAGGCTGCGGCAGGCTGAATTGGATAACGAAATAGCAACGACGGCCTACCTGCCCAAGATAGACGGCTCAGCCATTGGTGTTTATATGCTGCCTGACATGGACATGACGGGTATGGACCTTCGTATGCGCGGAACTTATATGGCAGGCATCAACTTGACCCAGCCCATCTACACGGGAGGGAAAATAACAACCGGGAAGCGGTTGGCACGCATTGGCGGAGAAGTTGCCCGTGAACAACAACGCATGACACGCATGGATATCTTGGTGGAGGCGGACAAGGCTTATTGGACATACATTGCCGTTGCCCGTAAAGTCAGAATGCTGGAAAGTTTTTCGGCGCAAATGGACACCCTTTATCGGCAAGTATCAACTGCCTGTCGTGCAGGAATGACAACTGAAAATGATCTGTTGCGTATAGAAGCTGAACGAAGCGATGTGTTGTACCAGTTACAAAAAGCCAAGAACGGAGAAGACCTGTGCCGAATGTCGGTATGCCGGATAATCGGGGTTGAATTTGATACCCAAATCGAACCGACCGACACGCTGATAACCTTGAGCGAGCCAACGTCACTAAGCGCGGATATAAGTCTACGCCCGGAAATAGCCCTGCTCGAAAAACAGATTGAAACCGACAAGCAACAAATCCGCATGGCGAAAGCCGACATGCTGCCAACAGCCGGAATGAAAGCCGGTTACATGTACTACGGGAATATCAAACTGGAAGGAATGACAACGACAGGCGATGGCACATCGCAGCCGTTCTCGCAAGAGTTCCAAGACGGGCAATGGACCGCAATGTTGAGCGTCAGCACCCCTGTCTTTCATTGGGGAGAAAACAGGAAGAAAGCGCGCAAAGCACTGTATCAACTAATAAACTCCGAGCTTGAACTGCAAAAGAACTCCCGTCTGTTCAACATCGAAGCCCAACAGGCCATACGCAATATGCAAGACGGGCAACGGTTAGTGCGGACTGCGGCAATCGGGTTACGCCAAGCCAAGGAAAACCTTCGGGTGACCCAAAACCGATACGCATCATCAATGGTGCCACTAAGCGACTTGCTCGACGCCCAATCGCAATGGCAACAAGCCGAAAGCAACCTGATTGAGGCTCAGACACAATGCAAAATATATGAAACGGAATACTTGCGGGCAACCGGGAATTTGTAAAACGTTCAGAATTGCGGTGAAAGGATATTCTCTCAATTTAAAATCTTTATTCCCCTGCCTAAAACATCACGTTCACGCCCCCGCCCAAAGTGAAAACATGGGCGGCAGGGCGATTGCTCGTTTTCAAGAACGAAGGCAGCATTTCACAATCTGCCGAGAATCTTATCCCCAACCGAGAGTTCATCCGGAACAAGAACGAAATTCCCGTGGCGGCCACGACCATGTTTTTCTTTGCGACTGACACGCCTGACACATCCAACGAGGCGGAACGCGCATACCCCGCCAAGACCTTGCTTTCAATCAACAACCTCGGCACAAACGGGTAAGAAAAATAAAAGATATACCTCTCCGGCCTTCGGCCACCTTCCCTATTTTAGTCGTCCCTTAAAAAGCCCACTTTTGTGAGATATTGTTCAACCACAGTATCTTGCATATTTTTTGAATCATGT
>CALUHX010000125.1 GCA_944320555.1 uncultured Butyricimonas sp.
TTCTCGAAGGCGTCTACGTTCGGCCCGAGAGGCACCACCCAGTTCGTCTCGAATGCCTCCCGGATAAACTCCTGCTCGCGCCCGCCCATGTGGGCGAGCGAAAGCCATATCCTTTCTCTCATGTCTTTATGATTTTAGATTAACTTTGTCAACCGAATGTCAAATCAACGATTTTCCCCAAACAACGCATCATGCTTCCCCTCCTCTATGTCTTTAAGAATCCCATCCACACAAGTCACCAATTCCGGCAAATACTTTTTTATGACCTTAAACACGCTTTCCGTATCAATATTACAATACTCATGCGAGATTATATTTCTCAGGCCAAAAACACCTCGCCAATACACTTGTGGATAGTGCACGAACAGCAACGACGATGTTCCATTGTCTATTTTACGGGCCAACTCACCAATAACCTGCACGAGCATGCAAGCCGCATCAAATTTCTCCACCCGTGCCGGAGTAATCAAAAAATCATGATACGTCATGATTTCCCGGCTCCGTTCCATCACAATCCTTGATTTTTCCACAATCAAGTTCAAATTCTCGACGACCACTTCCTTAGACAAAAATCGCATCCCGCAACATGTTTGTTTTGAATGATTCCCTCAACGAGTCCCGAAAATTGACAACGTCCACCTTGCGCCCCAACAACTTCTCTAACTCCTCTTGAATGGCCACCAACGTGAAAAAATCCGACTCTTCCAATGATACCACCACGTCCACGTCGCTTGCCTCCTCCTGCTGCCTGCGGGCGAAAGAGCCAAACACGCCAAGTGCCTTTATGCCAAATTTCTTCCCAAACTTAGCCTTAAACCGTTGCAATGCTCCCAATACGTCTGACGTGTTCATAATCCTGTCATTTTTCCAACTACACAAAAGTAAGAAAATTTTCCTTATTCACAGCCTTTCCGCTCGAGAAACATGTAATGACACAATACCTCCTTTAAGAAATCCGCTTTTTTGATACAAAATCTTACACGTCATGAAATTTTATTGGTTTCGCAGGCACCCCGACCGCCGTGCAATGTGCGGGCACGACTTTCGTATCTATTAGTCCATCCCCGCACATCATGCTACCATCCGTTCAAACGGACTACCCGGCACGGATTCCCGTATGCCACCACATTGTCCGGTATGTCTCTTGTCACCACGGAACCCGCTCCAACCACGCTCCATGCGCCAATCCGCACACCCGGCACCACCGTCGTCCCGGCTCCTATCCAACTTCCCTCTCCCACCCGGACATTCCCACACAATGTACCGTGCGGCGAAACGTGTACGAAATCCCCCAACACGCACTCGTGGTCTATCGACGCTCCCGTGTTCACGATGCAGTGCCTACCCACACATACCCCGGATTGCAATATAGCCCCCTGCATCACCACCGTCCCCACACCAATCTCGCAACTCCCGGACACCACCGCACTCGGATGCACCGCCATCCCGAACTCTCCCCCCAAACGCTCCGCTATCGCCTTCCTTGTCCGGTTTGCCCCGATGCTAATAATCAACGGCGACTGCCCCGCATATTCATGAAAAACGGGAAGCCCACACAAACAAGCCACCTCCGGATTGTCGTCTATCAATCCGTCCACCGTTATCCCGTTGGCCGCCAATATGTCTATGATCACCTTGGCGTGACCGCTCGCACCATACAAATACATAATATGTTTTCATCAATTACTTCCGTCAAACTTCTCCATCGTCGCCTGCCCCTCCTGCGATATTCCCTCCCGCTCAAACACTTTCTTGACCGTCAAAAACACCACTTTTAAATCCACCGCAAACGACACGTGGTCCACATACCACACGTCCAATTGGAACTTCTCCGCCCAGCTTATCGCATTCCGCCCGTGCGTCTGCGCCCAGCCCGTGATCCCCGGCCTCACCTCATGCCTGCGGGCCTGTTCCCTGCTGTACAGCGGCAAATACTCCGGCAACAACGGTCTCGGCCCCACCAGCGCCATGTCCCCCTTCAGCACGTTCAGCAACTGCGGCAGCTCGTCCAGCGAGGTCGAGCGGATAAACCGTCCTACCCTCGTCAACCGCTCCGCATCCGGCAACAACCTCCCTTCCCAGTCCTTCTCGTCCGTCATCGACTTGAACTTGATCACCTTGAATATCCTCCCATCCTTCCCCGGCCTCTCCTGCGTAAAAAACGCCCCCGCCCCCTTGTTCGCAAAATGCAGCCACATCGCTATCACCAGCAGCAACGGCCAAATCACCGACAACACGCACGACACGATGACAAAATCAAGCCACCGCTTTAAAAATCGCTTATACATAAAGATAGATTCATTAACTTAAACCGATCTCCTCGTCAATCCCCCTCCCTCTAAGTCCTTAATCAACCAACAATCCGCTTCTCAACCATACCCACAAACTCACAAACTTTAGGATAAATCTCTTGCACTTCAGACAAATCAAAATCTTTGAAATCCTCATAATCCGCTTCCGAACGATTCCCGTACACCACCGAATAAAACCGTCCCCACTCTTTCGGCACAATCCCCGTCAATACGAAATGCTTGTTAAACATCTGCCGGACTCCCTCATGCGTTTTCACCCCATCAATCCTCGCATTCAACAACAAAGCTCCCACCGCATAAAAACAAGCGTAATACATCCGGTTCATCGCCGTATTGTAAAACCCACGCTCTATATGAGAGCGTATCTCAACAAGCAGATCCTTTGCGGAAGCAAGCCTGTACGAAACGACATCCTTTCTCTGTTCCGGGGTCATAGCGGCACTCCTTCTTCCATCACATTCTCATAAAAAGGAGTGAAACGTTCTCCCCACCTGCGTAAAGTCTCTATAAACGGATTTATCTGCACCCCCGTGCTCAGCTCTATCTCGTACAAAGGCTCCATCAACCTCATCCTGTCCTCCAATGTGATGAAATCCTTGTCCAGCAACAACAACAAATCGATATCGCTATCCTCCCGGGCATCCCCCCTCGCCTCGCTGCCATAAAGAATCACCTTTACCTCAGGAGCCACCTGACGCAATGCGTTTTTTATCCGGTACACGATATCTGAACGTCTCATCGCTTTTTCTTTATTCTCTATGCAAAGTAATGAAAAATCTTCCTCAAACCCAAGCCTTCTCCATATTTTCCACAAACATAAATTCAACCTGCCCATGTATCCCTTCACTCAGCTTCCTCTTCCAACAATCTTTGATACTCTCCCAACAAAGCCTCCCAAACGACACGTTGCTCATATCTTTTTACTATCAACGAACGTGCCCTCTCTCCCATTTGTCTCATCTCATCAGAATGTTCCATCGCATATTTCATCGCCTCATATAAAGCCACCTCATCTTTGGGAGGAACAATCAACCCGTTCTCCTTAGGTATGATTATTTCGTTACACCCATTTATGTCTGTCACGACACAAGGCAAGCCCATCGCCCCCGCCTGCATCACCACATTAGGAAAACCCTCCCGATAACTCGGCAACACCAACACATCCGCCGCAGCCATAAAAGGACGCACGTCATTTTGAAAACCGACAAACTCAATATTATCACCCTCCAATATGCTTTTTTCAACATCGGGCAAAACCGGATCCAACTCCTTCTCAAACGGACCGACCAAAAGCAACCGGACATTTTCATGCTTGCCTTTCAAACGCTGAAACGCATGAACCAATTCATTAGTCCCTTTATCTTTAACAATTCGTCCGACAAAAACAAACGTGAAAACCTCACTTCGCTTATGCCTACTCACATCTGTTTCAGACACAGCTTCCCGTGAAAAAAAAGCCGTGTCTATACCATTCGAACTCCCGTTCGCAAGGACTTTCAATTTTTCTTTTTTGGCATAACCGTTATCGACGATAATCTTTTGCATGTTAAAAGAGTTGGGATAAACATTGGTCGCACAGGCATAAGTCAACCGCTCCACAAACTCCAACAACTTCCTTTTCTTACCACTCGCCACCAGCAAAGGAAGACCCGCCACGGTATGTAAACGACAAGGAACTCCAGCTATTTTTGCCGCCAACATTCCCAATATCCCTGCCTTAGGCGTATGAGTGTGAACTATATCCGGCTTTTCTTTTATAAACAACCGTATCAAAGAACACAAAGCGATGAAATCTTTAATCGGCGTGATTTTCCTCGTCATATTTACTTTCACTCCCCTCACCCCCTGCTCTTCCAACATTTTGCCAAAGTCCGCTCCACCAGACGAGACAGCCACCACATCATAAAACTGACTCATATAACGCAATTGTCCTTTCAATAGCGTCCGCATAGATCCAGGAACCGTCGTGATTCTTATCAACTTATTCATACAGAATGGAATTAAGCAAAAATATAATTTCCTATTTATGCTTCTGAGCAATAAGTAAGATTTCTTTCGCTTTGGGATCTAAGGAGGACAATGAGTTCTGCCAATGGCCAGCTTGCACATAACTCACAAACTTAATCGACAATCCTTTTTCTTCAAAAGCATTACATATCTCATCTTTGGTAAAACGGTAATCGGCAATAATATATTCCGAGGCTAAGTGGCTATCAAGTTCAAATTGTTCTTTTCTATACACCAAATGCGCCTTGTCATCCAAAAGGAAATAATCCGGATCAAATATATCACCTGTTTTTTTCATGATATCGGAAGCTTTCAAATTCAACAAAATCACAGGGTTACTCATCACATCCGCTTTATTCTTAGCTATATCACGTGTTAACTCCATGTTCATTACTGAAACGACACAAGTACCACCTGGCTTCAATTTTTTTTCAACGGATTGAATAATATTCAAATTTTCCTCTTTTGTTCGAAATGAACCAATTACATCATATAAACATAATATCAAATCGTATGTTCCACGCAATGAAAGATTTCGACAATCGCGATTAAAAAATTGAATATTCAATCCTGCTTTCCTTGCATTAGCCCGAGCTATCTTCAATAAACGTTCAGAGAAATCCACTCCCGTCACTTTATATCCTCTACGAGCCAATTCTATCGAGTGCCGTCCTTGACCACATCCCATATCCAATATCGCACTTTTTTTATCTAACAATACTTTATCTATTACAAAATCTATTTCGTGAAAAGTATGCCGTGCCCATGGTTGAGATTGCATTTCCATTCTTGAATACGCATCTTCTAATTGTTCGGCTGAAAAATCCAATAAATCATTCCAACGTTTCTCATCAAAAATTATTTGCGGTTGTTCCTGAAAAGTGAAAGCCAACCATTCATATCCATCTTCTATAACCCCCAACCTTACTACATAAATATCCTCCCCTCTCTTTTCTACTTTCTCAAGTTCAGGATAAAAATCAGTAAAAATTTGGGAGAGATTAGGTCCTAATTTAATCTTTTCCTTTCTTGCAAAACTTATTTCATCACACAATTGCTCTATCTCTACAAGATGCTTTTCAATAATCTCCGGAGTTACCTTCCGCCATGTTACAGCCTCCAATGTCTTAATTGTTATAGCATTTGTTGTCGCCAACCCCCATGCGAAATAATTCGAAAAGCCCCAAGCCGATCTCAACAATCTAGTTCCTATTCTACGATTCCTGTAAAATTTATGAACTAACAACTGTGTCACCCATGTACAACGTTCCCCATTTTCTAATTGTTTATTCAAAAAGAAAGCATATCCTATTAGTTCATCTTGTTTCATACAATAAGATACATACATATTAGGAGAATTCCTTAATGTTTCATACCACTTCACTCCCAACTTTATCAAATCCCCCTTTTTATGTTTACCATCTTTCCCACTCCATTTTCCATAATTGTGAGAATACAAATCAGAAAATGCTTGCAACTGTTCATCTGTCAATTCTGAACATTTTTTCGTTATATATTTAGGATTAAATTTTTTATCATTCATATCCATTATTACAACATTATGCGTATGACTATTTCTGCATAATCACCTGGTTTACAATATTATTATAAAACCTGACACGCCGTTCATCCAACAAAGAATTCTCATATTTGAACGATTCCGCCAAATTACGTTCTGCCTGCTGATTTGTATAATCGACATGGGTTATCATATACATTATCTTATCGGCGAGAGCTTCCGTATCGCCTTTGGGAACAATAGCCGACGAGTCAAGTAATTCCGGGATACCTCCCACATTTGATCCAATGCAAGGCAACCCTTGTGCCATGGCCTCCACCATGGCTCGTGGCAACCCCTCCGTCTTGGATACCAACAAAAAAATATCCGATTCACGCAAGTGACGCACGACCTCTGCCGCAGGGACATTACCGCAAAAACAAATCTCATCTGCCACTCCCAAAGATTCCGCCAAACCCTTCATTTCCTCTTTATATTTTCCATCCCCCAACCATGATAAATGGCAACGTATACCTTGTTTTTTTAAAATAGCCAAAGCTCGAATTACAACATCGGGCGATTTATACATTTGTCCCAAAGACCCCACTGAAATCAATCGGTACTCTCCTTTATTTTCCAATTTTTTCGCATAACTCGCAATATTCTCTTTCAACAATAAAACATCCGAAACATCAGTAGAAAAAACTCCTTCTGAACAAGGATATCTATTTTGTAACGACTGTTTTGTCACATAAAGCACGCTTGAAGCCGCAGCAACCTGCCGCCTTAAACTCCTTCGCCCCCTATGCCGCAAAACAATGCGCAAAGGGTGTCTCACCCCGTCCGGACCAAAAACTTCCCAAGGGTCTCCGACCACTTCGCAAGCGTATGATATTTCCCGTCGTTTCAATACAGAAATCACCTCGCCACCAATAATCCCCGGCAACCTGCACAAATAGGCCCGCCCTGGCACAATCTCCGTCTTAATAAGATGTTTAATCCGACTTTTGACTTTTAAATACTGTACAGGTCCCACATAATCTGGCAATTCAACAAAACTCACCTGCTCATTATCAGCCCGTAAGGCTTCTTTTGCATGATAAGCCGCCTCTACCTTAACACGTGCGATTACCAAAATATGGCTAAAAACAGACAGATATCTGTTCCACAATAGATTGGTGAATCCTCCGTTCACACTATAATATTTCCCTTGCGCATTCTTCACAAAATGCCCTTCGCATGCAAACACTAATTCCATGATTATTTCAATTTACACCTACTTGTTTATCCGCATAAGCCAACACTATGGCCTGCAAACAAATTGAAAAATAAGAAATCGGCATATCCGCCGAAAAAAAAGTACCCAACAGAAGCACTATCCATAAAGACACAAATAAAAGATAGGTCTTATTGACATACTTCTTATCGTCAAACAATAAATAATGTTTATAAAGCCTGTAGTGCAGATACAAACCTATCATTCCAAATGGCAAAAAAATAGATAACAACCCATTATGTGCCAAAGAAAAGGAAGTGTCTTCCACTACACTGTACTCTGCTGTCCCAATACCCCATAAAAGGCAACGCGCATCAAATTTATATCGCAAAGCGGAAAGAAACGTGGCACTTCTACCCGTACCCTCGAATACACCACCTGAAAACTGCTCATTCCTCGAAGTCAGATTTTGAACAGTATCATCTAAAAACGATAAATCAGACATACCAAGAACCACAACTGCGATTAAAGCCAAACAAACCATGACAAGCTTGTTTCGCACTTTGTAAAAACAGAAAAAGAAAAAAAACATAATAAACAAAGCCAGCATCGAGGTTCGGCTTGCCGTAAGAAACAAACCCAATACAGAAAAGATCAATACAATAGAATTAAAAACAGACCATTTATGATAAACCAACCTAACCCAGCAATAGGCTATAAGCGTGGCACAAAAAAATCCAGACATGACAGGAGAGAGCAAAGGTCCTACCGCCCTATGGTGAAAAGTAAACAAGTTTTCATATTCCACTGTGTCTTGAAAATAATAAAGAGGGTACATCCAAGCCGGTTTCCAAATCCCATCCAACACGATAAGTAAAAGAACCAATAAAAATGTTCCACTTATTATCTTCGTTAATAACGACAATCTTCTTAGCGGCCAAGCTGAAATAATAAAACTAAGACAAAAAGCGCATAATAATGGCGCATTCCCACTTACAAGCTGAAACAGTGTTATTTGACCAAACACAAAAGCCACCGCATTGGCAAACAGATTCAAAACAAAAAGGTACTTATAAAATTTAAAAGAAAAGCCTGCCACATAAGTCGTCCTAAACAAAGCCAACAGACCGGCACACCCTATTATGTAAAGATAATTCAAATATGTCCCATACAAGATGCCCTGTGGATAGAGAAAAACCACAGGAATAGCCAAAGCGATGACAAGGTATAAAAGTATTCTTAACATACTCCATATTGGGTTAACACACCGCTTATCGTATGGGATATATCAAAACAATAAGCTCGACGACGAATCTCATCACGATTAAAACGCTTTCTCATTTCCTTGTCAGCCATTATTTCCAATAATCTCACATGCTGCTCGACCGAATTATCCGGACTTAACAATCCTACCTCTGGTATTATGATTTCAGGAGCGGCACCGACCGAAATAGCGATAACCGGCACCCCCTGCGATAACGCCTCCACATATATCAACCCGAAACCTTCCCCCTGGCCACCCATCCAAGTAGATCCTACAAACACATCCAAATCAGAAATTATCAAGGACGGTTTCGCTATCTCGTAATCAGGTAGCGTCACCACATATTTTTTCAATCCATAATCATTGATTTTCTTTTCCATGCTTTCGAGATAAGCCTTGCATGAATCATTGGGGCATGAGCCAATTAAGACACAACGAAAATCCAATTTAGGATGACGTTGATGCAACAACCTACAACATTCTATCAACAAATCATGGCATTTGATTCCGCTATATGTCCCAATAGTTCCAAAAAGATACGTCTGTTCATCCACATCCAGATAATGTCTCAATTTTCCATGGCATTTTTCACCTTCCTTCATCAAATAGGAGACATCAACTCCATTATATATGACCTTACATTTATTTTGCCACTCTACAGGTAAAGAATCACGTACACTACGACTGATACAATAAACCGAGTCCGTATGAGACACCAACCATTTATAAATATGGTTCGAAATACCTCCAATACGACGCCAATGCGTTGTCAAAGGAACTGAATGAAACAATCTATAAATGGCGCACACCACCAAAGCATAATTATTCGTGGTATGAATAAGGTCCAACTTCCTATGCCTCAACACACCTGTAAGCTTAATAAAAGCCCTTAGAAGCCATAGTAACAATAAAAGACTATGACAAATACGACTTGCCAAACCTCCTTTCCCAATAATAGGAGGAGGGGGCAAAGTAATCACAGTAGTTCGGTCCGCATATTTTGAGGCTATCTTCTGAGCAAATGCTCCCTGACACAACATTACAATATGAAAATCCAACGAGGGCACATTTCGTGCGATAATACCGTCAATCAGCCACTCCGAAGAATTAGCTGCTCCGCCATACTCATTACCTGTCAACACCTTAACAACATGTTTCATTTTGCAGAATTTCAAATATACCGTAACGGTCAAATACTTTTTGTATCTGAGTATCATTCGCCCCCATATCCACGTTAGTCCGGGCTAACGATTTTTCACGATTTAACTCTATCGAAATAAAGTCGTTCATGTTCACCGCACCCCGGCTTACGGAAGCACACTCTATCCGGCCTAACAACGACATGGCTTTAAACCAAACGTCATCCGCCAACGGGCAAATATCCATAAAAACAGTCTCGTTTAACACCTCTTTGTTCATTAACCCATCTGGATAAAAAATACCATACGCCCCTATAGGAAAATTTAACAATGAAGAGCCTTCGGCATAACCATTTTTACACCAGTTAATATAAGGCAGCATACACCTTCCTTGATTATCCAACAACATCTTATGCCCCCTGTTAAAATAAATTTTATTCGAACATTTATAATACTCGGAAACAAAACGTTCTATCATATCGAACGGATACACAATATCGTCATCAATGGAAATGATATGATATCCGGCATATTCAGCAAAAGCATATACTACTTTTTTATAAGAACGGATATCTTTACAGAACCGAATCTCTAAACCTCTTTTCATCTGCTGTTTTAGTACAATAGGTAACGTCTCCATTGAAAAATACTTGTCAGACAGCCACAGTACGACTTTATTAGGCCGAACTGTTTGTTGAAAAATACTCTCTATCACCAAATGGACCTCATAAATCTTTTTACCATACGTGGTAAGCGACACCAAAATAGGCTTATCCGCATTGATATCATGTGTTACACCAACTTCCTTTCCATACAATGCCCGCTGTTGCAAATTTGACAATATCAATTTGTTCTCTAACAACGACTGCATTCGAAATAAATTAGAGTATGCCCTCCTAAACTTATTTATTATTCTCATTTTCGTTTGGCTATATTATTAATGATTTGATAGAATTCCTTTTTCTTTGGCACACGAAAAAAATCCCTCACCGTGACGGACGAAATCTTGCAGACATCCCTCATCAACAACCAGGTCGTAAACGCTGTCACGGCCAATGTGACCAAAGCACATCCATTCACGCCATATACCGGGATAACAAGCCACATCAATACGGCCATGATTACGGCCCCTGCAAACAAGTTCTTCATAATCTTCAAAGGCCGCCCCTGTGAAGACAACACGGCATAACAAATTTCTTTCAATCCATTAAACGCCAAAGTCAAAGCCAAAATCCTCAACACCGGAATTGCCGCATCAAACTCCGTTCCGTACAACAACCGTATTATTAACGAGGAAGAAGCAATAAGCAACAAAGAAATGAGAAGGCACACGCCAAACAGGAACACTGAAGATTTCCGCACTTGTAATTGTAATATGTCGCCTTGAACCATACTCCATTTTGAATAGATTAAAGGTCCTATGGACGCCGTTACTACTGTACCTGCCACCAATAATGACGAAGAACGTGTGTAATAACCGATATAGGCAAGACTCTCTTCCCGTACGGCAAACCATGATAGAAAATAAATAGGAATACTGCTCAAAACGATACTTGCCACATTGTTCCCCGACAGTTTCACTCCCCATTTCAATAACTCCTTCAACAAATGACTATCAAAAGGCAGGTTCCAACGGATTTCTTTTCGCAAATACCAAGCCAAAAAGACCAAGGACACAACATTAGTGATTCCCACTAACGCAATAAGCAAGCCCACTTCCAATTGGACATGTAATAACAGCAATAAAAGCAAGGCAAACAACACAATAAGACGAGAGACATATTTCACCACTTGATTCTTCACCACTTGCATATCGGCCAAAAGTACCGGAATAAAAATAGTGTTGATGAGCAATGCGTTGGTTCCGACGCAGAACAATACGAGATAGAACTGGTTCCTTTCTCCAAAATAATTATGGAATAAATTAA
>CALUHX010000126.1 GCA_944320555.1 uncultured Butyricimonas sp.
GCCCACGGACGATGCTTCTGTAGCCGGAGTACAAAATAATGTTGATGAATCAACTAGCGGAGGTGGGATTCTTGATGGCAACTCAGGCCTTTCTTCTGATGCGGAAAAAGATGGTTCTTTTCCATGTGGCGATGGGCTGAATCAAGAAAAAAAAGATGATTCCAGAGATGCGATTCCGGGGATAATATCCATATCGGATAACTCATTATCAGATTCCGATGGAAATAAGCCCACGGACGATGCTTCTGTAGCCGGAGTACAAAATAATGTTGATGAATCAACTAGCGGAGGTGGGATTCTTGATGACAACTCAGGCCTTTCAGACGATCATGGTCAGGATGGGAATAATGAAATCAGGTCGCAACAGGCTGGTGGAAATACTGATTCCAATTCACAAGGTGAGCATGTTGATGATTCAGGTGAGCAAGGCACAGCATCCGGGGTTATTTGGTTGTGGTTGCTTCTTGCCATTTTATGTTTGGTATTATTATTCTTGCTCTTGAACAAATGCGGTACTAATGAGGCTCCGATAGTTAATCCAATCTCTCCGGATATACAAAAAGAGGATATTGTGCTAAGTGAGGACAGTTTGCGCTATATAGCTAAAGATCGAATCATTGTTATCTTAACAGATGATAATGCTAACGTTGAGGCTTTTGCAAAGGATTTTAGATCCAAATATTCTGATGAGACTAAGTATGGTTTGTCCTCACCGGATTCCTTAGTGAAGAAACTGACCATTACGTTGCCTGCGGATGAAAGAGTAAAGTTAATGGAGGAGTTGCCCGCTCAGTTTGCTGAATACGGTCTTATTGTTATTCCAGAAACGATGTATAAGAACAATGATGTTTCTAACGATCCTGCATTGCAGGACGGCGAGAAGCGTTGGTATTTTGATGAATGCTCGATTTTTGAAGCTTGGAATACGACAATGGGGAATGAAGATATTGTAGTTGCCATTATTGATGATGGTTTTGACCTGAGTCATCCGGAGTTAGAAGGTAAAGTGGTTAATCCTTTTAATGCGGTGACCCATGATCGAAACGTATTTCCTTCCATGACAGGACATGGCACCCATGTTGCTTCAACAGCCATCGGAAATGCCAACAATTCAATAGGATCGGCTGGTGTCGCACCCGGTTGTATGTTTATGCCGATACAAGTTGGTGATAGAAACGGCAATATGAGTACTTCCGCTATACTCGATGCTGTGATTTATGCCATTAATAATAAAGCAGATGTGGTTAATATGTCATTGGGAATGTATTTTGGGCCTTTTGTCCAATTTGTCCCTCTTTATATTCAAAAAAACCTTAGGGATAATGTTTTTCTTGAGGAACAAAGAGTGTGGGATCATATTTTTAGTGTAGCTCGACAAAATAATGTAACCTTTGTCTTGGCTGCCGGAAATGAAAATGTGTTGGTCGGTCTGGATCCTATGCAGCGTAGCGCCAATACCATCAAAGTCTCAGCAACCCTGCCGGATAAGCACAAGGCGAACTTTTCTAATTACGGTGATTTATCGACTGTCTCAGCTCCCGGAGTGAGGATTTATAATGCCATACCACATAATGGTTATACATATATGGATGGGACCAGCATGGCAGCCCCAATTGTAACCGGAGCTTGTGCCTTGTTGAAAAGTCAAGATCCCAGCTATTCTGTGAATACATTGGCTCAAGTGTTACGAGAAACCGGTACTGCCAGTTTATCAGATGTCGGTCCTATCATTAATTTGGCTAAAGCATTGAATGGAGAAGTTCGCGATGTGGGTGACGAATGTGCCGAGATAAGTCGGAGATATGCTGAGTTGTTGGCCGAACTTGAAGCGATAAGACGTGAACATCCCGATTGCATACAGACTCCAGACACGCTTTCACTTCCCGATGATTTTACGATTAATAATCTCGTTGGTCGCTGGAAGAGCACAACCACGTTATTTAATTCTTCTGATGAAGAAGTTGTGCTGTACTTCACCTTTGATGGAACTTCCCAGGGGAGGTTGGACATAGTAGAACCCTCCGGTGAAATATGTTCTGCAAATCTGGAAGTTGTTGTTGAAGGCGAAAATGTCAATATAGATCAGTTAACTCCTGCCGAAGGCACAACAAAGAACTATAATCCATACCAATTTGTTTTGAAACCCGGAATGGATAGAAAAGCTGTTGGTCGCGCTAAAAATAAGGTGGAAGTAGCTAATATATTTAAGTTTAATTTAATCAGAATATAATTTTGAATATGAAGAAGATGAGCATTTTTCTCTATGTCCTTAGTGGCATAGGATTGTTGATTTGGTGTGTTTGTTTTGCCCTTGGCGTAAATTACCTACAGGGCGGAGCATTGATGGTAAGTGCAATTTTGTTCCTGGCACTGCTGATTTTTATGGGGTTGTTGCTATATTTGATGATTAGATGGAGTCGTCCCACTTCCACAGATCATCGTGCCAATGCCAAGCTTAAAGAAATCATAAGTGTTTGTCTTTATGTTGTCATCGTATTGGGTACGGCAAGTTATGTTTCTCGTTTCATCGTGATTGAGACCGAAGTTAAAAATGAACTTCAACCGTTGGTCGTTCAGAGAATTACAGAGATTGAACGAGTTTTTGGAGATAAATCTACATCCGGGAGTTATTTGAATTTCATTGACGTGACGATAAAGCCTCAATGTAAGGTTTATCTGAGAGGTCAGCAGTATACAGATGACGATATCGAGACAACTTTAGCCCGATTGGAAGACGATTTAACAATGGACGGAGATTATGCGGAGTTGATGGATGAGGTGAATTCATTCCTAAGTAGCTGTCGTTATTCAGTTCAAAATTGGGTTCCGGTGACATTGAATAAGTATTTGTCACAACTCGATAACAATACCCAAGATTGGTTATCTAAAGTTGTTTCCATGTCTACAAACACAAACAATGATTGGATAAAGAGGGCTGACGTGGAACCTTACGATCCATCCGTTAAAGTCAGCACAGATTTTAATGACAGGATTATGAATCCGGTTTTGTTTTCTGTGCTTTCGATTGTATCTATCTTGATTTTGCAAGTTTTCATTCTATTGTCTTATTTAGTAGGGCGTAATTGGAGCGTGAATGGGCCTAAAAGATGGAAGAATTCCAATATAGCATCGTGGGATCCTGATAGGCAAAATAAAAACTCTGCTTTTGATGCCACAAATTCTTCTCGCAGATCCAAGAGTGATAATTTAAAATCCAATGATAGTGATAAATTTGTTCAAATCTAATCAAACATATGGAAGAAAAAGAATTTGATCCTCAGAAAGTTTTTTCGTACACTCCGGAGGAAGCATTTCAGTTTATAGTCGAGGGTAAAACTTCAAAGTCTGATTTATATGCTACAGGTTTCCCGGCAAGGAAGCGCCCTGAATTGGAACAGCTTTTGGCCGAATGGGAAAAACTACCTATTGAAGATGATGAAATTTGGGAATGGGCTAAATACGAAGGTACCATTCAGGCATTTCGTCGCTACCTTAGAAAGTATGATAAAAACACAGGTTACAGAGGTAAGCATGTTGTGGAGGCCAAAATGAAAATCGAGGAGTTGGAAGAATTGCGCCAGGAACTCTTTGATGATATGAAAGAGTCCCCATGGAAATATAGGGCAGATACTGTGAAATATCTTTTGGATGGAGTAAACGATGAAAATACCATAGCTTCTTTAAAGAAGATGAATGATATCGCGTCCAAGTTTATCAGTAGTGGCCAAACGGTCGAATTTAAGGAGCTACAATCAAATGGCATAGTTCCCAAACATTGGACGTATGAAAAAATTATAGCGCCGGATGCGGCAGTCGTTCAAACTGAAATGCGAGACCTCGGTAAATTCCCGACTGAAGGCAGAACCGACATTTTCTTTTTGGGGATTCCTGCCGGTGGAAAATCTTCTGTTTTGGCCGGATTGTTTTACGAAATGCATCGTTTAGGACGCTCAATATATGAGCCACAATTTAATGAGGATCGTATCGATCGTTGCTCTTCATATTATGAGGGGCTAATCAAATCTGTGGATGCCGCAAAATTTCCAGTCTCGACAGCTAAAGACACGATTAGTTTTATTAAAATCAATCTTCAAACCTCCAGAAGAGTACATCCCTTAACTTTCGTTGAATTGTCGGGAGCCGCATTCATGACCATTGCAAAAGCACATGCGGTAAAAAAAGACGTTTGGGCGGCCTTGGGAGCAGTACAATGTCTTCAAAGTAAAAACAAAAAACTTTTGGCTTTTATAGTGGATTATAGCATTGAAAAGGGCAGCATCAGGGTTGATGCGATGAATAATATGGATCAATCTCTAATCCTTTTGGGCTCATTAAATGTGCTATGCAGTGACGGAGACGGCCCCAAGGGAGATGTTCATTGCACATTCAGCAGGATCGACACAGTCGCTGTTATTGTGACGAAGTGTGATTTGATGGATAAGCGCTTGTCCGAAGAGGAGAGGACCCAAGAGGCTATGAATTATCTTAGTGTTCATTATAAGGCTTTCATGAATACTCTTACGAGTTACTGTAAACGATATGGAGTAAACGCCCCTAATAAAAACCAGCCTTATGTGCTGACTTTCTCGCTTGGAAATATTCAAATAGGAAATACTTATGATTATGATCCGAGAGATTCTGCAAAACTGATAGATTTTATATCTGTAACGACTGAGGGTAGACGTAGATGAATTTTGATATGATTACAAATTCGCATGATGAAATAGGCTTGGTGGTCTGGGGTATAAAAGCTGATCACAAAGTGTTCTGTAGCAATGGCGTAGTAGACTATAACGATGCTGTCATCCGCGACACAATCAAGGATACTCGATCTTTCATTCGTTTTAATGATGCCCGACTTACCTTGTATGCGTTGGAGTTTACCGAGCGGTATAAGGTATTTACTATTTATCGCTCGTGTAAAGACGCGGCCGGCAGAACGGGAGCGTATGTCGCATTCACCTTGTATGTGCCTCATACGAAACGAATCCTCAATATTCGCGAGGTGATGGATCTTATGATGGATAAATACTTTGGTGAGTACATACATCCCCTCTCTAGTGACTACCTGCCGTTCAAGTACGATGATATTCAGCCATTCCGGGTTATTTTGCAATCAAAGGCTGAGGTTAAAGATGAGCCTCGGTCGTGGAAGGTTAACAGGTCTCGTCAGGATGACAGACCCAGCATACGCATTATAAATGATATGAATGAACTCGATGAGTTCTTCTCATCACCTTACCGGAAAGAGTTTTATTCCTGTCAGGAAGTTATTTTTATGCCTTCTGAAATGTATAACGGGCAGCCGGGTAGTGTCGATTTTCAGTGGGAGCCTAAATTGATAGATACGGTAAGTCCGCCCGATCCTTTACCCAGGTTGATATTGGAGAATAATCAGGAGGGCATCGAAATTAAGTCGCTATCTGTCAATAAGGAGGATGTCGCAGATGCTTCTCAAGGTGTCGAGGTGAATGCGTCAGATGTGCTTCATGTCACTTTTGCAAAGAGTTATTGCGATGATTTAGAGATTGGCGGAACGATTGAATCTTTGATTGAAACGGGGTTGTTGTTTGAGAAGAATCTGCAGATCAGGTTTGTTATGCCTGAAGTGGCTAAGCGATTCGCATGGAAAAAGTATACGCTTGAGCTTCGTCATAAGTTATTCGGCTCTGATAAAGCGGTTGACGTTCCTGACAAGACCGTAAAGATTGTTTTTGGTGGTACGGAAGATGCTTGGATTGAAAAATCCCGGTTGGAATTTCTCGGAAAACACATTGGGCATGATTGTGAGTGGTATGTCGTACCCATGGCTGGTGTTGAGCCGGTATTGGGTGGAAAGATTCCGCTGAAAGAATTAGTCGACAATAATGCAGAAGAGCTTTCCTATGAATTGTCGTTGAGAGAATGGAGTTATGCTGTTGAGAATAGGAGCCAAAAAGAATGTGATTTTAGTATTTGTATCCATCAACCTCAATTGAATGTCCGAGGGGCGATAGGACAAGATCAAAAGGAAATAGCATTCAAGCTACCCCAGGATTATCAATTTGATATTCAGTCTGATAATAGTAAATTAGACGTGAAGGTAACGGGTGATAAAATTGAAATATCATCAAAACCTGAGACTTATCGGTTGGATTTACATGAGTGCGATCCCCGTAAATTAGACTGGAATTTCGAGTGTGGTGATAAATCCTTTCGGAAAGGAATCGATTTGATCGAGATACCAACGGGATATGATGTGCAGAAAGGCATACTTAAAATAAATGGGATTGAATTTTCTTACAACGTTGAGAAAAGTCGTATTGTTTTGACGGATGCGATTATTGTTATTCCGCCTGAAGGTAAGTTGGTCCCTGTTTATTGGAATAATAAATGTTATGATATTTCTGTTCCAACATCCTTTCCAAAGTCCAAGGATGGGAGCTCATCTATCGATATAAGTGGAGATGGTTATAAGTATGTGGTTGAAAATAAGAATGGAGTAGAATATTATAAGGTAAGTATAATCGGTATCCCTGTCGTTTTTGAGGGTTGCGAAGGCTTTGCGATAGACGGGAAGAATATTTTGCGCTCAAATGATGAAACTCGGGATTTGATAAGTGAAAAGGTTTCGATATCATCTGCCGATGGCAGAGTTTCATGTGTTGTCTATAAAGATGAGTGTAGGTATAATATTAAAGCTAAAAGGCGGAATGAAAATAATGGTTTTAGGGTAGAATATATATCGGATGATGAAAAATACGAGATTGTCGTACGCAATTTAAACTATTCTAAGTCCAAATATAAAAGGAAAAAAAGAGGCAACTCAAATCGAATGACAAAATTCTTTGGGGGATTGAAGCGTGGCCTTTCGAAAAGGATTCTTTTGTGGGGGGTATTTGCGTTGTTTCTTGCTGCTATGGGAACTGCTATCTGGTATTTTATATCGAATGTTAATAACGAGAAGTTTTTGCTATATGAGGTGATGTTTCTTCCGAGTCGCGAAATTCCTGAGTTTAAGGACATTGGTATAAGGGTTAAGTCTGTGTCTTCTAATAACTACGGTATACAAGCTACGGATTCATCAGTACAAGTGTTATTGAGTAAAAAACAAATTATAGAAATGCGTGATAACAAGATTGACATAGATGATATTATAGTTTATTTGAAGTCTAGCGGAGGAGATACTCTTACAAATAAAAAATTTGCAAATCATATAGAAAGAGGGCTGGAAAAGTGTATTGATTATTTCGAAGATAATAAATCCTTCATCGAGAGGGACAGTTTTCAAATAATTTTACCTGTTCAAAACGAATATAAGAATTTGTCTACAGATTCAGTAAATTGGACTCTTGTGGAGCAGATTGTGGCGAAATATAATGCTCATAAGAGTGTATTTGAGAATTATTGTCGACATCTTTTGGGAAAAAAAGGATATGATGACAAAGATTTAAATGCTTTCAAAAGTATATTTGAGGATATGAGTGAAGAGAGCAAGAATTTTATTGTAAAGTGTGAAAATGAAAATGCGGAAAAAAGGAAGATAAAAGAAGCGGTAAATAAGTTTGTAGAAAAATACAGAGGAATTCTTGGGAGCCTAAATTGTACTAAGGACTCTGTGAATCAAGTTGAGATAGCATGGCAAAAATTCCCATACAAAGAAGGATGTAAGTCGAAATATGATTTTGCGATCGCAATAGAAAAATATAAATTGTTTTTTGATCCAGAAAAATCCAAAGAATACTCCTCGCCCAAAGATGTTGTTACTGACCTGTATAAAAAACATAAAGAATATTTCTCGGAATCTCAAAGGAAAGTGCTTGGATATTATGCATGCAATAGTAATACGTTCAGCAATATTCGAACTACAAGGGGCATGACATTTGATATAAGCGAAAAAGAATTTAAAAGTTTAAAAAAGAATGAAAAGTAAGCTAAGCGTAAATCTATCGATTATGATCTGCCTCCTCATTTTAGTTTCATGTGAGGGTAAGGTAGAAAACAAAAAAGGAGCTGAGTATAGAGGCTCGGCGGCCTTTAAGTTAGTGATCGAGCATATAGACTCGATGGGTGCTAATCCGTGGAATAAAGCTGAGTATCTTGCTATTCGTGACAGACAGATTCCTCAGCTTAAGCGTGAGAGCGAACAGAAGTCCGCAACTGAACTGTTGTCGACCACGTATGGTAGTGTGTTGGTCCGTGATATCAGTGCCCTATTATCCGGTGGTTGCTCTGCCAAAGACGCTCATTCATTGCTTGCAGAAATGATCTCGGAGCTTAAGAACTTCAGTGAGGTGAAAGGTTATAATGAGGTCGTATCCGCCTATAATAGGCATAACACAGTTGCTCGATTTGCCCGCGGTCCTATTGGAAGACAATCGGTCGGTTCATACAGCACGACTTATGATGTGGCCTCGGAAAGAAATGCTATCGCAAAAGCGAAATCCTATTTGGCTGACAGCCTGGTCAGATGCGTTGAGACACGGAAGAAATTGGAGAGATTGTCTCAATCCTCCGCTTATCATTGGCGGCGGAAATACTTCTGTGAATCAATTGTCGAGCATTATTTGGAATGCGTTAACCCCGACAAGGTAGAATATAATATCGCCTTGTCGCGTCTGAATGCCTATAGCGGCGATAAGACAGAGTGGGAAATCCAATTGCTGAATCATTATAATGAAATTCAACCTAAAGACACCATCCAATGAGAAAATTAAAGATTCTATTTGTGTTGAGTATGTTTTGCTGGAGTCCGGTCATAACTGCTCAAACAACTAACAGGCAGTATGTGTTAGTTGATGATAATGTCAAGCAAGAAATCATTGAAAAGTTGATGAGTTCGCTGAGCACTTCGGAGAACGAAGCTAAATATATGATTAAAGGTCTTATAGACGACGCTTTTAATCAATATTTTACGCATAAGAAAACCGCATGTAATGTGTTTGAGGCGGATTCAGTAGAAAACCTTCATAAACTGTTGAAACAAAAGGATAAGGAAATACGTGAATTGCAGAAGAGCCACTTTGAGGAGTTGGTGGAAGAGAATACAAAGTTATGGTCTGAAAGATTTGATTCGCTTGCCGATGCCAGCACGGCTCATTACAATGAGCTAAAATATTATTGGGAAGTCAAGTATGACTCTATCGTTTCTTCCGATAGCTTGATTGTCAGTGTGCTAAACGATTCCATAGCGTCAATCAGCCATAGGCTTTCTTTCACGACGGAAAAGATGGATAGCCTTCAAGCCGAGTGCGCGGTTCTTCAACAAAATGCCTTGGTATTCGAAGGAATCTCTGAAGAGCTTTCTTTAAGGCAGCGCACATTGAATGAAGCGTATAGCTCCTGTCTTAATAGCGGATTGGGGTATATAGAAGAGGATGCCGTGCGTGAAAAAGTAGATTCTTATAAAGAACTTCTGGGCATGTTGAAACAACGTATCCCGGTCGAGCAACAAAAACAAATAGATCAGATTGAGAAAATCTGCAAGGTGGTCGATTTCTTTGATTCGGCCATAGCCCAGCTTGCCATGCCTTTTGATGAGGAAGCTAATAATAAATTGTTGGAAGAGTATGAAACACTTGGCGAACTTCGCAGCATATTGCAACCTATCCAACAAACCGAATTGGCTCAAGTTCAGCAAGCTTTGGATGAAGAGTATTTGGCGGTTCTCCACTTCCGAAATGGCATTATAGGAACTCTTAAAGAAGAGGGGCTTATCCCTAACAAGGCGGCAATTGATGCCAATCTAAAAATGATAGATGAGAAAGTGGGATTGTTTACTTCTGGTAAAACAAACTTTGATGAAGGATATTATTATCGCTATTATGTCCATATCAATAAGCAGCTAAGCGATTTGCGAACGTGGCTTACTAATTTCCCGAAGAAAGATTATGGCAATAGTGAAATTTTTGTGAAACATTTAGATGAAGTAAGCAAATCGTTGGTAAAGGAGTGATGTGACAATGGAAGGAGTAAATTCTTTTGTAGGATTCCGATTTTTAGGCTGCGAGGGTTTTGGTGTTAAACAAGAAAGCAGTTTGGCTCAAATCGCTGAAGCCGTGAAGGATGTGTATCCGGAGGGAGCGGTTGTCTATCTGCTTGATAAGAAGGGAAATATCAAGTGTACTTTACTTGCTTCGAAATCGGAATATGAAAACGCCGCCAATCTTGACAGACGAACCGCTAATGTCGCTAACGGCTTTTTCGTTCTTTGGGATCGAGAGGGGCGGTTTTGTACGGTCTTTTATCATCCTAAAGCGGATGGATGTGGGTGTTCGGTGTTAGCTTCCATATTGTGTCTGATTATTGGGCTTGCCATTGGGTGGGGTGTCGCTTATTTTGCAGTAAGAGATTCGTCAGGCTCATCGGAACCTCTTTTAATGAAAACAGACACGGTTGTGGTGACGAAAACGGACACAGTATATTTGAGTAAGCATGAAAAATACACGCAGGAAAGACAATCGCCGATACAAGAACGATTGATTGGAAGGGACCAAGAAAATGAGGGGGATGAAGCCAAAGAAGCAGAAATACAATCTTTTGTTTCTCTATACAAGGGAAAGTTATGGAGTGATGAGTGTTCTATGGAGACGGTGAAGGAAGTTAAAAAAGCGTGGAGGGCTTTTCCGTATAAAGATGAGGCAAGGAATATTTATGATTTTGATGCATATATAGATAGATATGAAACATTTTTTAAAGGAAGTATGGATGCCGTGCACTTTCTTCTAGCTTACAGAGGGGTCTTTTCTAAAGATCAATATCGTGTGATAAGATATTATTCATATAATTCTGCTACGTACTGTAAGCTTCGAGATATATTTGGCATGACATTTAAAATAAGCAAGGAAGACTTTGAGAAATTAAAAGTTTTAAATTAGAATTATATAGAATGAAGGAACTGTCGCGTCAGTCGCTCCGTATGATTAAAAATATTATTCAGGAGGAAAATTATACGAATCTTAAGGGCCGTATAGACCAATATCTGCCCCAAGAAGAGGCAAATGTCTTTGCAAAAGTCGCATTTTCTGGAGACGTAGGGATTTGGTTCGGTGTCGAAGGGGTTAATTACAACTCTTTTGCCAATGCTACGGATACAGAAAAAGAGGAAATAGCGATTACACTTGAGGCAATCAAGGAAAGTGTGCGTAATAAGCTGCGTGATGTGATCCCAAGCGTGGACAAGTTATTTACAATTCCCTCCACTAATGAGATATTCTGGTATCGTGATAGTTCCGGGCTTCTCAGGGTGACTTTAGCGCAATGGGGATTTCGATCTAATTCTTCCGGTTCGCCGGTTGACGTGATTGATGTGCTTATCGGTTCACCTCGAACACTCTCGCAGTGTGATGTGGTTATTCATTTTTCATATAGTGATGGACAAAGAGCTGTCAACATGCCGTTTATTCTTGGAATCTTTGGCAGTAAGAAAAATTGTGAGACAAACCAAGCAGGAGATTTTGTCTTGGGCAAAATATTCATTCATAAGAAGTTCACAGTAGAAGATGATGCCGGAGCACAACGTCATGAGTTTACGGTCGAACAGGGGAAAACTTATTTTGTAACATTTGACCGTTACACCAAATATTCAGTTGAAATCAAAAATCAGTTCGGAGAAAAGAAGCCGGATTTTAAATTCCTTATTGATCGCAGCGAGGTAAGCACGGATTCAGATGGTGCTTTTGTTTCAGAGGATACTCTTCTGACTTCCGGTAAACGTGTCAAGGTGTCGTTGTTATCAGGGGCAAGCGAATGTGTATTTGTATTATCTCCTGATGAGGATGATAATCATTTTGTATATACGGTTATTGATGAGATACGGGTGCCCCCGCCTCCTGTAAGGAAGGTTTCATTTCGCTTGCTTGACAAAGATGGCACGCCTATGCCCGATTTGCCTTTCCAAATCATATCCAAGGACGGAAAGGTAATCGATTGTCGCACTGATTCGTCGGGCGTAGCCCAAGTGCCTGAGGTCAAGTTTGCAGCGCAGGCTGATTATAAGGTGTCATTCGTAATTACTCCTGAATATCAAGAGAGGTTGAATCATATCAGAAATCAAAAGCAATGAGCAAATCAATCCGTTATAATAAGAGATTTAAATTCAATCCTGACGTCTTGGAATATACTTTCAAGGTGAAGCCCAATCGGTGGAAGTGGTTGTGGTGGCTGCTTCCGATATTCCTGCTTCTTCTTTTGTTAATGATTCCTTGTCGGCACGAGGTGAACGTAAAGACAATAGATAGGCGTTCGAATATAGGAATCCCTGATGTCACCGTCATGATGAGTTATACTTCCCACTACTTTTTGAAGAATGGAGAATTTTTTGTCTCAGAGGCGCATGCGGATACAGTCGTGACCGATGAGGACGGCAGGGCTAAGTTTGATGATATAAAATGCAGTGTGTATTCCTATGTCTTTTGTTGCTTGTCGAAAGCGATATTCAAGGCTGGAAATGGATGTTATCAACTTAATCCAGATCCTAATGCGTGTGCTTTTCATTATACATGGAACAAGACCCTTCCCATGTCTCCAAAAACGACTGATGTCGATTTGGAGGTGGTTGACAAAGAGACTGATGAGCCTTTGGCAGGCGCAGTGATAAAGTTTGAATATGAGGTTGGTGGGGAAGAAGTAGTTGATTCTTTGTTGTCTGATGCATCAGGGAGGGTTACTTTTTCTGATATTCCACAATGTGCTCGTATCAACGCCTCCTTGATTAGTTGTTATGGATATAAGGATATAACTAATGTTGAATTGTCAGTACCGGCCATTCTATCCGGGGCTGCGTCTTCGAAGATTCAACTTGCTCCTTTGAAGGAGAGTTTCTCTTATTTCGTAAGAAACAAGTTCACCAAAGAGCCAGTGCCTAATGCTACCGTAGAAGTGACGCTGACTACCCAAAACGGACAAGTTATCCGTGGACGTTCTCGGACAAATGTGGATGGTAAAGGGCGTGGCGCTTATAAAGATGGATTTGTTTTGGCTACTGTAAGCTTGCTGGCAAAGAAATTGCATTATAAGGATGGTAAACTGGAACGTCGATACACTGTCGAACAGTTTGCCGGTTTGCATGACTCTTTAAGGGTGGTCTATCTTGAGCCCGAACCCTATATGGAGGAGTTCCAAAACATAGATTCAATTTCAGGTAAGCCCATCAGCGGCGTGGACAACCATATTCAACGTGCCTCTATAGATGGCAATGCCTATGAAGAAAACGAGGTTAGCAATCGTAATGGTATTTTTTATGTAAAGGCCATGGAGGGCGATCAATTGGGTATAACCTCACAGCATATTTATTATGAAGACAAACATACCCAAATTGAGAGATTTGATGAAGGAGAAAAAATACTTATGATGCCAAAGCGCACGGAAATAGCATTTCGAACAGTTGATGAGGATACATGGGAGTTATTGCCGGATTGCCAACTTGCCGTTACCACGTCTTTAAGTGGAATTACGAGGCCGACAAATAGCGGCAATGGTAAATTTGTCGTAGAAGGTTTGTATTATGGAGAAAGAATTTCGATAATAGCTTATAAGCGTGATTATATCACTAATTCATACACTATTTATAATTCTGGTGTTATCGAATTAAGCAAGGCTCCCCAGAGGAAGCGCGATATCCCATTGAAGATAGACTTGCCGCCATGCAATGGAGGGGAGTCCGAACAAAGTAATGTGGCGGCAGGGGCAGTATCTAATCCTCGGTCCTATAATATGGGAACAAATAGAGGAATATTTGCGTTGGATTATTATACCGGTAATAATTGTCCGGATTGTGTTGATGTGTATAATCATAAGGCAGGAGAAACTCCTTCTAATAGTAATAAGATATGGTCTTCGGGGATGGTTACCACGGGTGATAGTTATCAGACTCAGAGAATCCGCTTTAATAATGGTAGCGTAATTACTATTATTGTGACTACCGGTCCACGTGATGGATCTGCATGGAGTTATCATGTGCATTGCCCTCAATAAACATTGAAGTTTAATTATGGTCGGACAACTGAAAATTTTGTTATCATGGGAGGTCGCTTGGTGTGTTTGTAGGTGGTTAAAAATCGGTGTGTTGTCTGAAATATTGACAAGGGGGTATGAGGTGATTCCCTTGTATACGTCAGTGATTTTGACATAATTGTGTTCAAGAAGGACGGAAAGAATGGCTGTTTGCGAAGGAGGGGAAATAATAGCGACAGATTGAGAAATTTTGTTTAATCATTAAATATTTGGAACTATGAAATGGTTTTTGAAATGTATGCGGCAATATGCCGATTTTAAAGGGAGGGCTCGTCGTAAAGAGTATTGGATGTTTTGCTTGTTTAATTTTTTGATTGGATTAGTGGTGGGGTTTGTGGATGCGGTGTTAGGAACAGATGTGCTTTCGGGGGTGTACGGCTTGTTGGTTTTTGTTCCGGGAGTGGCGGTTTGTGTGAGGCGGTTGCATGATATCGGGAAGAGTGGATGGATGATGCTGTTGGTGTTGATTCCTATTGTCGGGGCGATTTGGCTGTTGGTGTTGTTCTGTAAAGATAGTGAGCCGGGGGCCAATCAGTGGGGAGATAATCCTAAGATGAGAGAGCCAAGAGTGCGTTGGAGAGAATGAGGTGATGAAATGATAGGTAAGTAGTTTATTTATAATGGTTAAAAATGAAAGTTGTGAAAAGAGGATTCATTTATGGGATTTGTGGGTTGATGTTGTTGGGAGGGGTAGGATGTGATGATGAGGATAAGGTGGAGAGCCGTTATACGGACAGTTTGAACAGTTTGAAGGTGGAGATTGCGCCGCTTGTGTTGAAGCGGGGGGAGACGGTGACGGTGGAGGTGTCGAGGGAAGAGGAGGGTAGCCGGGCGGAGAGCGACACGACGGGAGGAGCGGAGGAAGGGCGGACGTATGTGGTGGTGTTCTCGGAGTCGTTGGGGTTCGCTGATTCGGTGTTGGTGCCGGGCGTGGTGGAAAAGGTGATGGAGGTGAAGGGGGAGCATGACATTGGCGTGCGGTATGAGCCGGCGCAGATTGATGTTTCGAATGCCGGTGTCGAGATAAAGCACGAGTCGAAGACGACGATTGTTGTGGAGTAGCCGGAAGGCTTGGCACATGGATTTTGACGGAAAGTTGATTGGTAAAACGAAACAAAAGGAAAGTGATAATGGAAACGGAAGTAAGTAGATGTTGAAAATAGAGTGCATTATGGGAAATAGGATGAAATTGTTATGGTTGTGTGTGGGGGGAGTCATCCCGTGTAAATATGATGATGTGTTTGTCAGTGGACTTGACATGATTGTAGCTAAGAAGGACGGAAAGAAATATCTGTTTACGAAGGAGAGGGGTGCGGATAGCAACAGATTGAAGACATTATTTAGTCGTCCCTTAAAAAGCCCATTTTTGCGAGATATTGTTCAACCACAGTATCTTGCATATTTTTTGAATCATGTA
>CALUHX010000127.1 GCA_944320555.1 uncultured Butyricimonas sp.
GAGCGCGGTTACACCCGTCCCTACGAGTCGGACCGGCGCAAGGTGTACAAAATCGGGGTGAACTTTTCCTCGGAGACGGGCACCATTGACGGATGGCTGGTCGGTTGAATCACATTTCCCTTATTCTTTTTGTGATGAAATAAGAGGGAGACGAAATGCGATATTCATACTCCCTCCCCCCCTTCGGAGTATTCCCCCTATCTTAGGAGGAGAGTTTGTGGAGTAAGGTGACTTCTTATACCGAACTCACGTTAATATTACTGTATGACAACAACAATAAAAGTAAAATTTCGCCCGTCAACGGTGGCAGACCGTCCGGGCAACATCGTCTATTTTGTTACTCACTGCCGTGTCGTGAGACAGATAACGACTGGGTATGAAATTTATCCCGATGAGTGGGATAAAAAACAAGCAACGTTGAAGACTCGTGGGCATAAGGAAAGCAACGGGCGTCTTGAATACATTACCCTTATCACAAAAAGAATCCGACAAGACATGGAGAGGCTGGATGCTATTGTCCGTGAACAAGAGAATAAAAGTACCGGATTTACATCCGATGATGTGGTGGCTTCGTTTCATGGATTCATAAAGTCGCATTCATTCAAGTGCTTCATGGAAGAAACTACAAACAAATTGAAACAGCTTAACAAGGAACGGACTGCCGAAACATACACATCCGCTCTGAACAGTTTTATGCGTTTTCGCAATGGAAGAGATATTTTGTTTGATGAAGTCTCCTCGGACTTGATGATGGAGTACGAAGCATGGTTGAAGGAAAATGGAGTGAGGATGAATACCGTTTCTTTCTACAACCGCATACTTCGTGCCGTATATAACCGTGCCGTTGAAAATGAACTTGTGGCGCAACGCTATCCATTCAAGCATGTGTATACAGGCATCGACAAAACCGTCAAACGCGCAATCGCATTGGAAGAAATAAAGAGAATCAAGGAACTGGATTTGTCTTTCAAGTCGTCTCTTGATTTTGCAAGGAATATGTTTCTGTTCTCCTTTTATACACGCGGCATGTCTTTCGTAGACATGGCTTATCTGAAGAAATCCGACTTGAGAAATGGCATACTCTCGTACCAACGTAGGAAGACGAAACAGACGCTGCACATCAAGTGGGAAAGGTGTATGCAGGATTTGGTTGACCAATATCCTGTGATGGACACAGAGTATCTGCTGCCCATTATTAAGCGACAAGGTGATGAGCGTTTGCAGTATCGCAATGCATTGCGTCTTGTCAATGGTAAGCTGAAAATAATAGCCGACCTGATTGGATTACGTGCGAATCTCACAATGTACACGACGAGGCATTCATGGGCCAGTATAGCCCGGAATCAGGATGTTCCGCTTGCGGTGATCAGCGAGGGTATGGGGCATGATTCCGAACATACTACCCTCATATACCTTGCCTCATTGGATAATTCAAAGGTGGACAAAGCAAATGAATTGATACTTGAGAAGTTATAAGGCGAGAGGATTTGAGTATTAAGCAAAATGCTCGCTCTCTTATCAAGAGAGGGATTGCTGGCAACAAAGTTATATAAAAGAAAGCGAAACAGGATATTTTTTAGAAGAAAACTTCAGGATTTATACCAAGGAACATGCAAACGTTGATTAAATCCATTTCATTTTAGTTAGTTGCTACTAATTTTCAGATCAATAGCACATCTATCCCTCTCTTGATAAGAGAGGGATAGAAAATGGGTCACGAATAGTAACGGTTACTCGTATGTACACATTGTCTAATGTGAAAACCCAACGGGATGTGGAAAAGTCCCAATGCATTGGACTTGCCTCTGATGCCTTCCCCGAAGCCAAAAGCTCACAAACAGGGGTGTCGGTAAGGTTTGCCCAAGACTCAGCTAAGTATTGGTATGTGCTTCGTGTCTCTTATGGGCGTGTGCAGAAAGCATATGATTTTCTTACCGCTGAAGCTGTGGAAGCATATCTGCCCCTGCGAAACAAAGAGCGTGTGATTAATGGAAAACGCAAACTCGTACAGATGCCGTTACTCCCTAATATTCTTTTTGTCTACACCAGTCCCGCACGGATAGAGCAGTATGTGCGCCATACCCCCGCACTTTCTTATCTTTCCTATTATTACAATCACTTTGTCGCCCTTCCCAATGGGAAGAATCCACCTCTCACTGTCGCCTATACCGACATGATGAATTTTGTTCGAGCAACGAGCGTGGGCAATAAGCATGTGCGCATAGTCAGCCCTGAGCATTGTCGTTTCAAGAGTGGCGATGTGGTTGAAGTGACAGGTGGGGATTTTATGGGTGTTAGAGGTCGTGTCGCCAGAGTGTCCGGACAGAGTTGCGTGGTAGTTGAAATTGTGGGGCTTTGTCTTGTGGCTACGGCCTATGTGCCGAGAGCGTTTTTGAGAAGGGTAGAGGAGAAGATGAGCTGATATTGATTATAAAAAAACTTTTTGCTTATAATATGGAAGATATCTCTTTTGTTTATAACACAGGAATTCAGTTTTATGAGTTGCCTCAGAATTTATTAATAGATTTGAGTGGTAATAATAAGGTTATTAATTCACAGAGCTATTATGAGTATAAATATGGTGATAAGGTCTATTTAGATCAGGTGTACTATATGTCAGACCAAGGCCAGTTTCTCCGGCGTCAAGAATTGCTGCAAGCAGGCTATATTAATCCGATGACTAATGAAATAGATTATGCCAATATCAATTATGCTGCCATGAATTGGCTAAGTGCTCAATCCGTACTGACTGTCAATCGCATTGATATTTTAGTAGGAGACAAAAGACAGCCTGCGATAGAACAGATTGAAAATCACTGGCTTCCGTTGCCTTATTATTATAGTGACTTATCCGGATGTTCAATAAAACCGACCGGCTGGTGCCGGATGAAGTTGCGTTTGAATGAGGCTCAATCTACTAAAAAGGTTAAGGCATATAAGGTAATTCTTGCATTCGATACTACGGGTGACCCTACATTGGGAAAGGAGATTCCAAGTTTTCAAGGGGAGCGATATCTGGATTTTTCTTTGTGTGGTATATCCATGAAAGAGCTTAGACAGGTATCCGAAAATCAACAGCGTCATATTAAGGATGAGCTCATACCTTTGAAGGCTTATGATTTCTGTAATCCGAATACGCAACCTTGGTTGAATTTGTATCTGCAAGAGATTTTTCATTCCACTGATCTTAGCGTTTTTCCGGTGGGAAGTAAGATGAAGTATTTAGTCTACTATTCATATTTTATTAGCTATATACATGCATTGGGCATATTGCCGGACGTCCGTTTGTATAATGATGCCGGCCAACAGTCAATTGCTACAAATCTGGTTCTTGATGTGGGCAACTCACGGACTTTTGGTTTAGTGGCTGAAGATCCTATTGACACCTCTTTCTCTAAGTCTTCAATTATCAAAATTCGTGATTTGGATACGGGTGAAGAGTATAGCGAGCCTTTTGATATGCGGTTGTGTTTTAAGGAAGAACGTTTTGGAGTAGATTCTGCTCAAAACACATTTAAGTGGCCGAGTGTTGTTCGTTTGGGGCGTGAAGCTCTTCGTTGCATTTATGCCGGAGAAGAAGATTTGAATTCTCATAACCAATATGACACAAGCTATAGTAGTCCGAAGCGTTTTCTTTGGGATAAAGAGGAACATAAGTCTCAATGGAAGTATATTTCAGACAAAGATAAAGTTGTAGGTCCTACCGGTACTGTATATTATGAAGGTATAATGCAGCAGTTCTACAGTGATGGGCGTTTTGCGGCAGATCCTCAAAAGATGGGGGATAAAAGCTCATATTCGCGAAGCTCTTTAATGA
Source organism: uncultured Butyricimonas sp. (assembly GCA_944320555.1). GTDB lineage: Bacteria > Bacteroidota > Bacteroidia > Bacteroidales > Marinifilaceae > CALUMT01. The sequence goes on from CALUHX010000127.1 coordinate 3,818, forward strand.
CCTTCTGTTTTATTGAAATCTTATTGCAAGTAAAACAGCAAATAAATAGTTATGCTTTTCGTAAGAATAATGACAATGAGCATTTGAAGCGTGAGGTGAAGCGGGTAATTCTTACGTGTCCTACAGCGATGAGTAGAGAAGAGCAAAAAACATTGAGACAATGTATGCAGGATGCTTCCATTGTTTTGAGCAGATACTATGGAAAGACATATAATCAACCTTATAATCCACTTCAAGACCTCAATAAAGTGGAAATCATTCCATCGGTACAGGATTTGTCTCTGACGGCTTCTCAACTATATTTGCGTCGTAATTGGAACTATGATGAAGCCACTTGCTGTCAAATGGTGTATTTATATGGTGAGTTACGCCGGTATCTGGGCAATACTGATGAGTTCTTTGAAATCTACGGGCGTTATCGTAATGATGATCCTCAACCCTCTATAACTATAGCTACTTTGGATATAGGTGCCGGCACAACTGATATTATGATTTGTAATTATACCAATAATGCGTTAAGCATTCAACCCACACCTTTGTTTTGGGAAAGTTTTAAGATAGCCGGAGATGATTTGGTTAAACGAATTATTATTGATGTGCTATTAGACGCACCTCAGAAAGACTATCCTGAAGCTTCTGGTATTATTACGGCACGATTAATGGCCGATAATGTAACCGATGTGGCAGTGCGGATGCACCATTTCTTCGATGACACCCAAAATATGGGAGTCAAAGAGAAACGAATGCGTAAGGAATTTATGATCCAAGTTCTTCAACCCATTGCTACGCATCTATTGGATATGCTGCAAAGAGATGAAGAAGAAGCCATTTTGTGCTATGATGATTTATTCAATAATAACCGTCCGGCAAAAAGATTGATGGATTTCTTTGCTGCTCAAATGGGATTCCGGTTTGAAGATTTGCGTGTAAGATATTCGCCTAAATTCTTAAATGAGATTATTAGAAGAGTATTTGAAACATCTATGCGCAAGTGGGCAGCTTTGTTCCATACTTACAAATGTGATATAGTCCTTCTCAGTGGTCGGCCGTGTTCGATTAAGCAGGTGTATAATCTGTTGAGAAGACTTTACCCGGTTGCGCCCAATCGTCTTGTTTCCATGAATTCTTATCGTGTTGGTTCTTGGTATCCCGGATCAACGGATATCGGTCACTTCAGAGACAATAAATCAATGGTTGCAGTTGGTGCTTTAATCTCATATCTTGCAGAAAACGGAAAGCTTCATGAGTTTAAGCTTAATACTTCTCTGTTAAAAACATCAGTTCTACCGACAACAGATTATATGGGTATCATAAACCCTCAAACAGGAACTCTATTAAATATTTTAACTCCGGATGAGCATAACGTAGCGAAAGAGATCTCTGCATTGCCAGTGTTGATCGGAGCCAAACAAATGGATGTTGAAGGATATCCCTCTAATCAGCTGTATGTGTTGCGTTTTAATGAAAAATACATTCGTAATCGAGCTATCGCAAAAGCTAGAGAGAAAGCCGGACTTCCAGTGGATATACCCGATGGTTCAATATCACCTGATAGTATAGAGAATGAGATAGAAACGATTAAATTTGAATTGCGAACAAAGGCTCCTCTAACATTTCGGTTCGAGCGTGATTATTATGAGGATAAAGAAAAAATAAAAATAGATTCTGTAGAGGATAATGAAAAATACAATCTATCACCACAATATTTTGAACTGTCTTTGCAAACTTGGAGCGAAGATATAACAAATTGGTTGGATTCGGGCGTTTTCAAACTGCATATAGGTAATCAAACTAGATCTAAAGTTAAAAATTAGAATTATGGAAGTTAAAAACATACTATCTCAGCTTGAAGCCAATCGGCAAGGATTGATTTGGGCTAAGTCATATCTTAAAGAACAGCAACTTGCCAATACGCGTAGTCACTTAATTCTTAATCGAGTAAATCTTAAGCGTATTAAGAAAGCTATGGGCATCAATCCTGCTGCTGCTGTGTTTGGCGAAAGTCAAGTGGGAAAGTCATACATGGTTGATTGTCTTCTTACGAGTGAAACAAGTGTGTTGAATGTATATGATGGCCATGAGAAACCCACCGGATTCTTGGAATACATCAATCCATTGGGAGGAGGCAAAGAAGCTACCGGTTTGATAACTCGATTCACTGTTGAGAAAGTTTGGACAAATAAAGAATTTCCTATTCGTGTTGAAATGCTTTCTCCTATTGATGTTGTTATGGTCATAGTAGATACGTATTTCAATGATGTTGAAAATTTGTCGCTTCCCAAAAATGATGACATAATAGATGAAATATCGCGTCTTAAGTCTGTATATGAAGGCAGCCCTCAATGTCAGTCTGTAATAACAGAAGACGAGATTTTCGAGCTTAGTGAGTATTTCAAGACGAATATGCTTAAGCGTGGAGAGTCTTTTAGAGAGTCCTTAAATAGTTTGGGATATTTCAGTACTTTAGCCAAACTTATATCGAAAATACCCGTATCAGAATGGAAATATGTTTTCAGCTTCCTTTGGAATAACCAAGATCGCTTGACAACTGTATTTAAGATGTTGATGACATGCTTGGAGTCTTTAGACTTTAATCAAACGGTTTATGTGAAAATAGATGCCGTGCTTAGAGAGCCGGGTACAATATTGCATGTGGATCGAATGTATGAATTGTTTGGTATTTCTTCGTTTACGGATGAAAAAGGTAATATCTGCACTATAGTAGCTGCGAAGGTACCAACAATGGAAGTCATGACTAGCGATGGTAAAGTAGTTTCTAGCATTCGGAAGAGTGAGTTTTGCGCACTTGCCATGGAGGTTGCTTTTACCATTTCTGATGCAAATTCCAAAGATAAGATACTCCGGGAAAAACCTTTTTTGAGGGATCTTGATGTATTAGACTTTCCCGGAGCTCGAAGTAGAAAGATGATTGATGCGTCAGATATAACAGAAACAGAGGCGTGTGAGATGTTATTGCGTGGCAAGGTTGCCTATCTCTTTAATAAATATTCCCAGCAATATCTGATCAGCAATTTATTGTTTTGCCATCACGCAGAAAAGAGTGAAGTCTCAACACTTCCCTCTTTGTTGAAAGGTTGGGTCGAAAGTACTGTCGGCTCTACGCCAGAAGAGCGTGAAGAGTTTATGCGTAATACAGAGATTCCACCTTTATTCTTGATCGGGACGAAATTCAATATAGACCTGACCAAAACGCCGGATGATTCCAAAGGAGATGAATCTTCAAGAAAAGATGCTATGTCATACCGATGGACTAAACGTTTTGGAAATCTTATGAGTCTTTTGGGGCAGAACACAGCCAATAACTGGATGACTAATTGGGTTCCCGGTCAGCCTTTTAAGAATATTTTTCTCCTTCGTTCGTATGAGTTTTCTTGCCAAAATGGACTTTACTATGGTTATGAAGAAAAGGATGTATCTACAGGCTTTTGGCAGTTGGTTTATGATGAGACAGGGAAACTGCAAGGGGAACAGGGAGTGTCGCCAGAATATGTGCCATTCTTTAAAGGTTTGAAAGAGACTTTTAAAGAAAATGATTTTGTGAAGAAACACTTTGCAGATGCGGAAAAATCATGGAGTGAAGCTGTTGATGTGAAACATGATGGATCGGCTTGGATTATAGAAAATCTGACTAGATCGAGTAGGAACATGAAAGCCGTTAGGGAGTTGCAATTCACACGTGTCATGCAGTCTTCTTTTAACAGCTTGGTACAAACGCTCTTTGATTTTTATCATGATGATAACGCAGATGTTGAACTTAGAAAGCAATTGGATATCGCAGGACGTTTAAATCTTAATTTTGACGTACTTTTTGGACGAGACAAATATTTCTTCAGTGATTTTATCAGTTCTATTGTTATTGAAGAAGAACAACTTCATGATGTGGTCCTGGATACAATAAATGCAATGAAGTTGATAGAGGAAACAGATTTTAGTGCGTTGTTTGCAATACGTGCTCGTGCGAAAATCGATCCCAAACTTTCTTATGAGGAAAATAAATCTCGTTTACGCTCTTCATACAATTGTAGTTCAGATGAGGAACTAGAGCAACGCTTGAAAGAGCACAATGTAACAATTGGAGATATTATTAATCCTCCCCAAGTGATGAATTTTAGTCTCCTGATTGCAGATTCCGTTAAAAAAGCTTGGTTTGACACGCAGCTGAATTTGAGTTCTTTTTCGGATTTTGTGAAAAGAGGGCTAAGTCCCGATCTTTTGGAAATACTCTTTTCTAATCTGAAGGTGCTCTATAATAAGGTAAAACTAACAGAACGCATAGCTAAACGTATACATCCTTATGTCACCGGTTCCAGTGCATTAGATGATATGTCTGATATGTTAGCTGATATTAGTGCCGAAATGATAAACCGATTCATCAATACAGCCGGAGCTATATATTATGATTCTGAGATGTGGAATGATATTAAAACAACAGTCTCTCATAATGGCTTCGACATAGAGATAGAGCCGGCTGATTATTATGAGGTCGAGTTTGATGATGATGCAACCAGAGAAGATTTGCCTAATGTGTTTAGAGCCTTTGACAATGTGGATAAGGTTCTCAATGAGTTGCCTGTGGATTTGAGTAAATTGCAGAACTTTTCAAACTATGAGGAGTATCGAAAGTGGATGAATCGGATTAAAATCTCGTTCTTGGCCACACAAGGTATACCTAAATATAATGTGGACATGAATAATGCTCTACGTAAGGTGCTGCAAGATAATATTGTTGATCAAGAGCCTCTTGCCGAGATGGTGCAAAAGTGTTGCGTTCTTAATTCGTTTATAAAAGCTAGAGAGATTCATGAAAACTGATCTATCAACTTCTAAACTGAAAGATTATAATTTGATTTTGTGTGACGGTGAGGCTGTCGTTAGAAATCAGAGGCGAATTAATGGTTTATTGGAAGTGCGGCTTCAAAACGTAGACAGCCGATACCGTGATTTGTTGGCACTGGCTAATTTTCAAGGTGCTTTGGGTAATGAATCAATTATATGGTCGACGGATGTTTTTGCGACTGAACCTAAACGACTTTCAGAGCTATCAGAACCGGAACATAGGCATTATCAGGACATTCTTAACGATACGTTGTTGACTTATGCTAAAGTTATCGCACCTTCTGAAGAGAAGATTAGAAATTTGCTTTATTCAGCGATAACATATCCTTCGGAAAGTGCAATCTTTTGTGCTAATGACAGAGTTGTGATTGCTGAATGGGGAATGCAGCCCGTGGGTGGAGCTCCTATAATGGGTATGCCATATGTTGTAGAAGATAATACTACCCCATTACCTGTACCTGCGCCTAATCCGGAGTTTGAATCAAGGTCTGAATCTGGAGACATTTCTACTATCAATTCTGACAAGAAAGATTCTTCTGATGCGGAAAAAGATGGTTCTTTTCCATGTGGCGATGGGCTGAATCAAGAAAAAAAAGATGATTCCAGAG
>CALUHX010000128.1 GCA_944320555.1 uncultured Butyricimonas sp.
CAATAAGATAATTAACTGAATTACAAACTTTTAAAACCTGAATCAGAAACTATTTTCAACTCCTGATTCGCATAAATATCCTTCTTATAACGATTATATTAATAGCCGAATTGCTCAGGTTAAAAGCCACCCACATATACAATCTTTCTTTCGCACTAACGATATTCCACTAAATGATTTTGCCATTCTTGCACTACTTCAACACTATGGCCAACCGTCGCCATTGGTTGACTTCACCTATAATCCACTTCTCTCTCTATTTTTTGCGTTTGATAATTTCAAACCAAAAACAACAGGAAATGATATTGACAATTATATTTCTCTATACCGCTTGAAACATACACATCCTTGTTTTTGCAGTATACAGGAAGTCAACACACATGGAGCCAACACATTAAGCAACGAACTAGAGAAATTGAATATACCTATATCTCAAATAAACACCAATAACGCATTATTTGATATTCAGAATCTTACTTACAATAAATATGCTAATATTGGAATTATACTTATCCATGGAGATAAAATGGGAATAACAAACATTCAGATTCCCGCTTTGAACTTTACCTGCGCCTATGACATCACCAACCCAAACCTTAAAAACCAGGAAGGACTATTTATGTTGAATACGACAAAAGATATTCCTTTAGAAAAGCTGATAAGAAGAAAACACCAATATGTGTCTCCTCTTATTGATTGTTATGACATCAATAAAGAATTGGAACCATATATAAGAGATAGATATCTTAATCCATCAGGAATAAATCATTCTTCAGTTTATTCGCAAAACAAGGATTCACAAAATCTGCAAAGCTGGTTGGCAAATTTCAACAAGACATAAGTTGAAAAGATACCGCACATTTCATTGTTTTGGTTTATTGACATACACAATAATGTTTTTTAGCATATCCCGTTGGCATCTTTCTGCTTTTGGAGTAAATTTGTAGCAAATTCATATGTTTAACAAGCAACACAATGATAAACAGCATATCATTAATTGGTAAGAACGGTACAGGAAAGACCCATATACTCAAATGTCTGGCATCTGCTCTACAGGTATGCCATGTTCTGACAAAGACAAGCACTTCAAAAGAGCGGCTTGAGTATATTGAGGCCAAGAATATGGCCCACTATTTCAAGCCGGATTTCATAGGCAATCTGGTTAGCAAGAATATTATTTCCGGAATATCAACTGTCGATGTAAAAATAGACGGGAAAGAACCCTTATTTAGTTTCTCCGCAACTTCCAAAACAACAGGCAAAATAGAGAAAGATGACATGAATGTCGGTTTATATGCATTCTAGTTAGAAAAATGTTTTCGCTATTTGAAGGCTTTATTGGATTAAGCAGCAAACGTGAACTCTCATTTTCATATAGCATATAAATATACAATTCACAACCAACTATTAAACTATAAAACATGGCCAGAGAATATCCAGTACATTCAAAAAAGTTACAAGAGTTTTTATCTGAAATAGATGATACTCAGCTTAGGGAACGATACAAAATATTTATAAGTTTGCATGAGTGTATTCATTGTCAGTATTCCAAAGATAATCGCATACCTATAATAGAATTGAGAAGTGCAACCGAAGCTTTATGCAAACTTTTAATTTTCATATATGCGCCAAATGCTGATCAATTATTCAACGACAGTGACAAATTGTCACATAGCTATTTTAAAGATACTAGTAAAAGTGTCGACGACGATCATTGGAAAATAAAAGAAGAGCCTCTGGACGCATCGCCGACATATCTCTACAGGTATGATAAAACCAATTTAGGACAATTGACATGGGCTTTATTTTGTCATAAAAATAAAAAATATACAACAATAAAAAAAGAAAACGATTGGAAAAATAGGTTTTATGGTAAAATTTGTGAATGTCGTCGAACCCTCTATGATTCTATAAGCACAGATACTGCCCACGAATCTATTCCTCCGGATAAGCAAAGTCTTTATGATGCCTCAACCTTGTATACTCACTATTTTGCTTGGGTACGTAGTACGATTGATCTGTGTTCAGATACATTATCGCCGTTAAAAGAGATTCTGCCATTTGAAAATAGTGCTATAGAAGAAAATGTAAAAAACGACATAGAACTAGAGCAATTAATGTCGGAAGATGAAAATCTAAAAGAACTGCATGAGTTGGAAGGAGATTTTAAGCATGAATATGGGAAAAAATACATTCTCGTCGTATCGGCAACTTTAAAACCAGAACTTAAAGCATCTCTAGCAAGAATCGGTTGGAACATGGTCATAGATTTTGATCCAAGGACACAAGCGGAAGGAGGCTTGTACAATACAATTAAAAAAAAATGGGAAGGAAAACGCCAAATGCTTTATTCTGAAGTCGAGACAAATGGTGATAGGATTACTTATTGGGTTCAAGCAAACGGGAATATGGACAATGCGACTCCTTGTTCGGAAGATCAACCTAAAATATGGAGACGCACATATTTGCCTACAATTGAGGAAAAAATAGAGAAATTATATTCTCAAAAACCAGAAGGGAAAATCATAATTGTGGATTTATATAGCCAATCTAAGCTCCCAGAGGTATTGTATAAGTCCTCAAATCTTCCATTGAATATGACTATTATCAGATTATTGTATTCAAAAGAAGAAATAATAAGCGATGCCACGAAGAACGAAGAAATTGATGCGGAAGTAAGAGAGTATATCGTAGACCAAATGCAGCTCGCCCGTTACTTTGGTTCCTTGGATAGCAACATACTGGAAAACACATCCGAATTTGCATCTGGATGTCCTGAGATTACTGCAGAATATGTGAACAAACTCGCCGCTTATGGCATTGAATGTGTGCCAGAGATTCCTTTGTCTCAAGAAAAAAAGGATATAGATATTGGGTTCTGCTCCGGTAATAGGATAACTTGGAATGAACTATATGCAGATATTGATGTGAAAAGATATGGCTATGATAATCTTTATAAAAAGATAACCGAATATGTAAAACGAGGAGAGAGTTTTGTTCGTCATATCGGTCATAATCCTTGTAGTGGTGGCACTACTGTAGCCAGACGGTTGGCATATGATTTAATGAATAAAGACGCACACATTTCAAATAAATGTTATGTCGTTTTTTTGAGCGAGCTAAAAAGTTCTAGCACAGCGGTGTTTCAACAAATAAAGGACTTTATTGAGGATAAGTTGCCATCGTCTAGAATGCTGATTATTTTTATTGATCGAACAATTTCTGATGAAAAAGTAGACGAGCTAAGAAAATCATATATAAAACTAAACCATAACGTATCCATAGTTCGTGTCACTTATAATTATGATTCAGTTCCAAAGGAAATGCGTTTGACCATTATTAAGGAATCTCTCATGCCGGATGAAAGACCCGATTTTAATCGCCTTTATGAGAAGCGGCGTACTGGCATCTCTGGCATGGGCTTGGAAAATGTAATTGATTATCCGCTTTCATTAAAGGATTTCAACAACACTCAAAGTGTAAATGAGTACGTCCAGGTATGGATGAAAAAAATAGATCAAAAATATCAAGATTTAATTCAACATTTTTCAATCTTGGTTTCTGTGGCATCTCTATATGTATATGACTATGACAGATATGTTTCCACAGGTTTTACCGATTCTGTATTTGAAAACTTGGGAAATACGAATATATGGAATATATTCGATTTAATGTCCAAATCCTCCAAAGATTCATTCAGAAAGCTATTTGATGCGGAACATAATAATGACGGAAAGCGGACAGGACGCATCAGACCCAGATTTTCTCTGTTTGCTCGTTCCATTATAGAAAATAGTCATATGGGAATCTACAATATCGCAACTGATTACCTTGAACATGTATCCAAGTGGAATGGTAGCGACAAAATGAAGTACGTTCGTGACGTATTTCTTAAAAAGCCCGATTTCGAGACGGATGAATCTCGAAGTCAAACCTGTTTAAATGATAAGATTTCAAATTTCTTTAAGGATAATAAGTGTGATCCTGAAACTATCCTTGAGGTCTACAAATTACTTGTGTCCTATTTTAGGAATGATGAAAATTGCCTTCTGAATTATTCGCAATTCTTATATAATAAGGCCTACTTCGAAGATAAGGAATCACATGACGGAAAGTCTTTCACAGAATCAGAAAACATACTTTTGGAATTACTTGAAGGAGGGAATGACCACTTATTTAACTCATTGGTTTATCAATCTTTAGGAGTCCTTTATTATCGGAAAATTGGCGTATTGAGATATATATTTAAAACAAACCCTGATACTTTTACATTGGATCATTATAAGTGTATTTTACGATATCGTGATATTTGTAGCGAAAACTGTGATATGTCAACAGAACTTAATCCGACAAGTGCTTATGGTCTTGTCACTAAGGCACAAATGCTTAGAGCTGTTTTGAATGTCACGAAGGAGTATAAACAATACAAAGACTGGACTTTCTGTGAAACAGACAAAATCTATCAGGACATGTATCTGGACTATTTAGATGCTTACTCCAAAATAGCGAAACATATTCCTGCTGAAGAGGTAAAAGAGGCACGTACTAATTCAGATTGTATGCTTATTGATCGATTCGACACGCTGGATAACTTTAGAAAAACACTGATCGGTAAAGGCGAAAAGAAAGAACTCTTTGCCAAATATAACAAGAAGTGGGAATCGACAAAAGACGAAAAACTCAAAATAATATACGGATGTCGCCTCTATGATACCGTTATATCTCTAAAAAGGAAGGAAATAAGAGCATGCATCAACAATTTTGATGATAAATGTATATCAAGAATAGAGGAAGTGACAAGATATAATGCAAGGAAGGGGGTTTCTGGAGCTTATGAGAAGCTATTAAACCTTATAATATTCAATAGTCGTACTAACTGTACTATACACAATGCAATTGAATTAGTTAAGGAGTGGAAAAATTCTGCAAAGAGTAACGAAGAACATCTATGGATCAATTATTATTTCATGGTATTTTATGCTGTTCGGATATTGAATGAAGGATATGCTAATGAAGGTCTTATGAAACTTTATGATGAAGCTCGACAAAAGACGATGGAATATTGTAAAGCAGCCGATCAATATGATACCCATCCTTATTTATATTACAGAGCATCAAAATCAAAAGGTTTGGATAGTATTACAGAAAAAAAAGATAATGCTAGTTCTGTGCAAGGAACTATAATTGATACAGATAAAAAAAACCGAAAACGTGGAAAGGCCAAACTTGATTGTGGGTTAATAGCAAGTTTTGCTGCAAAAGACAGTAAATATTCTGACACAGACATTAATGTAACTAGACTTGAAGGAGTTATTGGATTCCGATTTAATGGCCTTGGATTTTATAAACAAGACATTATATCTACAGGCGAAAAGCCAAAAGAAGATTCTACACAAACAGAAAATTTCATAGAAAAGGACAAAAACGGAATTGATTTGTCAGACTGTAGTGAAACAACAACAATAGGGACAAAACAGGTTGGGTACATAGATTTGTCGACAATTAACGATGGTACTAAAAAGAGAGCGTTTTCTGCAAACTCAGGAACAACCGAAAATCAGAAAGAAAATCAAGAATACGAGGGGGTAATAGTATTAGAAAGATATCGTAAAACGATCAAGTGTGATTCATTCCCACGCTATGCACTTCCAATTGAAGGATGTAACCTAAATGATTTTTTTGAAGATGATGAGGTTATATTTGTCGTTAACAGTCGTCCACAAGATAAAAATCCATCAAAACCCTATTACTTTGCAACTAATTTGAGATTAAAGGAGGATTGACTATGCAACAGAATCTTTTTGATGGCGACAGCTATAAAGCACAGTTTGCAGTAATAACCTATCGGAGGCTGATGAGCCACCGATGGGTTACTCATGCAGATGTTATGGCTGAGTTTATGGGATTTGATTCGGCAAAAGATTTACCGTATGACATCTCAAAATGCGACCATGTAGGAGAACTTCGCAAGATATTTCCGACTGTATGCCGCACATTAAAAGAAAAAGTGGGGAAAGACTGTATCATAGAAAATGGTAACAATCGGAATAAACGCTTTTGCTATGTCGGAAAAGACAACGACCCTTTTGCCGGAATGCTGAAAGCCATATTTCGGAAAGACCTCAATGATTATTATCAATTTTGCCAAGACTCTGCCGACTTTTTTCCGAATTCGTGGATTGAACATTTCTTCGACAAAACACTAGACCTTTTTGAAATCAAACAGAAAAAGGCACAAGGGCATGAACTTATCGGCTCCGGCATAACCCGTCTACACAAGAATATCGAATGGCTACCGTTCATATACGAGTGTATACGTGATCACAAAGTGTTACAGGTGGCTTATCATGAAAAATATTCGATACCCATGAAGGTCATTTTTCATCCACACTATCTGAAAGAATTCAATGGGCGTTGGCACATATTTGGAAGTATTGAGAAAAAAGACTCCGTATCTGACAATCTATTGATATGTGAAGGGCAGAATATTCCGCTGGATAGAGTAGACGAAAAACCGACAATCATTAATGACATTGAGTATCTCCCTCCCGACAAAATCAAATACCCGGAATACTTCCACGATATCGTAGGAGTAACTCATATAAAAAATGCCAAACCGTATGATATCGTACTCAGGATACACGATAAATACATGTTTGGATTGGTTGAGACCAAACCTATACATCATACCCAAAGCACTTTGAAAAATTTTGATGAAACTCTTGGCTATGGAGAAGTGACGATGAGGCTTAAGACAAATAACGAGTTTTTCGGGCGTATCCTACAACTAGGGCATGATTTGGAGATTGTAAGTCCTCAAGAAGTACGAGATGATATCACACAGCGTATCAATAAAATGAACATGAGATACATAAAATAGTCCTATCAGCGACAAAATTATTCAAGAAAGCAATGACTCTCATTATCAGAGGTCATTGCTTTTGATTTTTATGGGAACTATTAATTCCTTAGTCAAAGAATTATTCATAGCTTTATAATCTTATCAAGCATAACAGAAAGTTTATACATTTGCATCGTCAAACAAGACAATGTGTTCTTTGAAGTAATGAGCAAGTCTGATTCCTTATCGTTTATATATGCGTATGCATCTGAAACTGTATGAGATACATGATAGACACTGTACTTTTTAATTATTTATAAATTTCAATTATCAAAGAATGTTCGAGTTCGTAAAGGAGATGTCCGAATTCGAAGCTCCAAGGGTAATCCAAAGAGAACAATAGACCTCCTTAATCACTAACTTCTAAAACTATGAAGAAGAACGTGAACAACAGTACAGTTAATGGCGCATCAGCAGCAAGCAGCGCCCAGTCTACCAACTCATACATGCAGTATACCCAGTACCGCAACCGTCAGGCTCACGGTTGGGCTGCAGAGGATGCAAATGCGATGGCCGACCGCCTTGCAGGAAAGCAAGTGGAACAAGTAGGAAGGAACAACACTTGGAACGGTGCTGACCGAATTGTTGATGGTGTGCAGATTCAGACGAAGTATTGCGCTACAGCTCAAGATTCGGTAAATGCCGCATTCCAAAACTGCAGGTACCGCTACAATGGCATGAAACTTGAGGTTCCTAAAGACCAATACGAAGAAGCCGTCAAACTAATGGCGGATAAGATTCGCAACGGTCAAATACCTGGAGTGACAAACCCTGCCGCTGCAAGCAACATGGTGGTGAAAGGTAATTGCACCTATAAAGAGGCTCGCAATATCGCCAAGGCGGGTAACATCGATTCTATCAAGTTTGATGTGAAAACCCAAACTGTCACTTGCGGACTTACTTGCGGCATGTCGTTTTTGTTGACTTATGTCAACAGTGTACGAGACGGTAAAACGCATAAGGAAGCTCTCAAAGAAGCTTCTTCTCAAGCTGCTAAAAGCGGAGTTACAGCCATGGTCGTGGGCGTAGGAACACAGCAATTATTGCGCACTACGGTAGGTCGCAGCATAGCCGCATCTGCGACACATGCTTCACGTGTTGTAATTGATGCTGCATATAAGTCCCAAGTAGGCCGACAGGTCGTGAACAAAACAGCCTCTGCGCTCGCAGGAAAGCAGATTGCAGGACAAGTGGCAAAGAACACCTTGACGAAAGGCATGCGAACCAACATGGTTACCGGTGGAGTGATGCTTGCGGCACAAACAATACCGGACGCCATTAAAGTCTGCCAAGGGAAAATGTCTCGCAGACAATTCTTCGAGAACACGGCAAGCAATACAGCCGGACTTGGTGGAGGCTATGTCGGAGCCACGGTTGGGGCTTACGTCGGTACAGCATTATGTCCCGCTTTAGGCACAGTTGTCGGTGGTATCATCGGAGGCATCGGTGGTGGAATTGCAGGTTCTAGTGCCGTGAAAGGGGTATGCTCCTTATTCTATAAACGCAAAGGATGAGGAGCAATCCCATCCGCCAATGAACAAGAAAGCGCAGGCTTATTCCTGTAAAACCCATAAAAACGAGTGTATGATTGTATGTCCAAAACCGACTAAAAACACTTACATAGTGTTGACTATCGCCGCACTTGTTGTCAAATTACTTCTTTCAAAGAAGTAAAAGGCAACTATTCTCCGTGGCAGATTTCTGCCTCGTCGTGTCCTCGCATCCCTCTATAGAAGGGAAAAGCCATACAAATCTTGTAGGAGCATATTTGTTTCCTACAAGATTTAAGTTTTAACCGAATGAAGCGATATTACCCCGCACACCTCAACAGCAATCTTGCTAAGATAGACAATAAGATTGTAATGATTCGCCTCATTCATGCAAAGAACCAACCTAACTTTTCCAAATTTACTCATTCCCCATCTCCTGCAAATATTCAGCAAACAGATGCAACCCGTTTTGTGTCCGTTTCAGAATCCGTTTTCTACACCGCTCATCTCGCTGCGGATTACAATAACTAGTCGTCCCTTAAAAATATTTTATTTACTGTTATTCAGTTATTTAATCAATAAAAGTCTTTGATAATTCTGCAAGT
>CALUHX010000129.1 GCA_944320555.1 uncultured Butyricimonas sp.
CCTCCCGGTCGCACGGCAGGGGCGTGCCGTTTGCTTTGCCAGTGCCACTACTTCACGGGAGACGCGGAGTGTCTGGAATTGGCGGAGGGTCTGGTGACGGAGGCTTTGGGTCGGAGCGGCTCGTGGGACGGAGAGGAGCTGCTGGACTGGTTCGGGGCGTTGCGCCTGTACGCCGACGTTTCGGACGGCGTGGGGGCGGCGGCGTTGGAGCGTGAGCGTCTGGACGGAGAGCTGTGCCGGTTGGGAGCGAGGGCGAGACGTGTGGAAGACGGTCTGCTGGAGGGGATGAGACGTGGCGAGGGAGGTGCGGACGATGCGGTGTCGTTTTCTCGAGTGTTTGCGGTGGTGGCCGGGCGTGTGCTGGCGGACCGTGTGGAGGCGGAGGGGAGAAAGATTTGAAAAAACGCAGACCAAAAGAAGAGTTTTGGCGATTTTAATGAAAAAGAGGATGTTTCCTTTGTGAGAATGATATCGAATATTGTAAAACAATAAATTGTTTTTTATGAAAGCGTGTTTTATGGGTTTGGGCTACATAGGATTGCCCACGGCGATAATCGCTGCCAAGCACGGAGTCCGGGTGCTTGGGGTAGACATCAATCCGGACGTGGTGGAGATGACGAACCGGGGACGGCTGCATATCGTCGAGCCGGGGCTGGAGGAGATGTTGCAAGAGGTGGTGGGGAGCGGGGCCTTGCGCGCGTCGACGACGCCGGAGACGAGCGACGCCTACTTCATGGTGGTGCCGACGCCTTTCAAGGGGAACCACGAGCCGGACATCTCCTACGTGGAGGCCGCCACCCGCGCCGTGCTGCCGTGCCTGAAGGAGGGCGACCTGTACGTGATCGAGTCCACGTCGCCCGTCGGCACGACGGACAGGATGAGGGACTTGATTTTCCGGGAGCGTCCGGAGCTGGAGGGGAAGATATTCATCGCCTATTGCCCCGAGCGGGTATTGCCGGGCAACGTGATTTACGAGTTGACGCACAACGACCGGGTCATCGGGGGAATCGACGAGGCCTCGACGGAGAAGGCGGTCGAGTTCTACGGGCAGTTCGTCCGGGGGACGCTGCACCGGACGAACTGCAAGACGGCGGAGATGTGCAAGCTGACGGAGAACTCCTCGCGCGACGTGCAGATCGCCTTCGCCAACGAGCTGTCGTTGATATGCGACAAGGCGGGGATCAACGTGTGGGAGCTGATAGAGCTGGCGAACAAGCACCCGAGGGTGAACATCCTCCAGCCGGGATGTGGCGTGGGCGGGCACTGCATAGCGGTGGACCCGTACTTCATCACTGCGGACTTTCCGAAGGAGTCCCGCCTGATAGCGGACGCCCGGGAAATCAACAATTACAAGGCTTTCTGGTGCGCCGAGCGTGTTCAGAACGAGATGCTGCGGTTCGAGCTGGCGCACGGGCGCAAGCCGACGGTGGCGATGATGGGCCTGGCGTTCAAGCCGAACATCGACGACCTGCGGGAGTCCCCGGCGAAGTACATTGTGACGAAGGTGATGCAGGGGTGCAACAACGCCGACATTCTGGTGGTGGAGCCCAATGTGGAAAAGCACAACGTGTTCAAGCTGACGGATTACCGGGAGGCCTACGAGCAGGCGGACATCGTGGTGATGCTTGTGGCGCACGATCCGTTCAAGGAGCTGCCGTGGACGGATAAGAAGGTGATATTGGATTTTTGCGGGATATACAAGAGATAACGGCAACAAGCAAGGAATAAACGGATTTGACGGGACCGGCGGCCAAACGGCGGTCCCGTCAATAAGACACACGCCTATGAAAAAAGTGATGCTGGTTTTCGGGACCCGCCCGGAAGCCATAAAAATGGCTCCGTTGGTGAAGGAGTTCCAGAAAGAGAGGGAAAGTTTCGAGACCCTGGTCTGCGTGACGGGGCAGCACCGGGAGATGCTGGACCAGGTGCTGGGGATATTCGACATAGTTCCCGACCATGATTTGAACATCATGAGACAGGGACAGGACTTGTACGACGTGACGGCGAGGGTGTTGACGGGGATGCGGGACGTGCTGAAAGAGGCGAGGCCGGACGTGGTGCTGGTCCACGGTGACACGACGACCTCGATGGCCGCGGCGTTGGCCGCCTTTTACCAACAGATACCGGTGGGGCACGTGGAGGCGGGGTTGCGGACGCACGACATATACAGCCCTTGGCCGGAGGAGATGAACCGGCAAATCACGGGCCGGATAGCGGCGTGGCATTTCGCCCCGACGGCGTTGAGCCGAAGAAATTTGTTGGATGAGGGCGTGAGGGAGGAGAATATTGTAGTGACGGGGAACACGGTTATAGACGCCCTGCACATGGTGGTGGGGAGGATAAAACAGGACGCCGGGTTGAGTGAGAAGCTGGGGGAGGAGTTGAGGACGGGTGGATACGATGTGGAACGCTTGAAAAATGACAGGCGTTTGGTGCTGATAACGGGCCACCGGCGGGAGAATTTCGGGGAGGGCTTTTTGAACATCTGCCGTGCGATAAAGGCTTTGTCCGGGAAATATCCGGATGTGGATTTCGTTTATCCGATGCACTTGAACCCGAACGTCCGGAGGCCAATCCACGAGGTGTTCGGGGAGGACCTGACACGGTTGGGAAACCTGTTCTTT
Source organism: uncultured Butyricimonas sp. (assembly GCA_944320555.1). Taxonomy (GTDB): domain Bacteria; phylum Bacteroidota; class Bacteroidia; order Bacteroidales; family Marinifilaceae; genus CALUMT01. The sequence continues at coordinate 2,625 of CALUHX010000129.1, forward strand.
ATCGAGCCGCTGGAATATTTATCGTTCGTCTATCTTATGGAGAAATCGTTCATCGTGTTGACGGACAGCGGGGGAATACAGGAGGAGGCTCCGGGATTGGGCAAGCCGGTGTTGGTGATGCGGGACACGACGGAGCGTCCTGAAGCGTTGGAGGCAGGGACGGTGAAATTGGTGGGGACGGATTACGGGAAGATTGTGGGTGAGGTGTCGATGTTGTTGGACGATGAGAAGGCTTACGAAAGAATGAGCAGGGCAGTGAACCCGTATGGGGACGGGAAAGCTTGCGGGAGAATTGTAAAGTTTTTAATGTAGTATGAAAAAAATATGTATCTTAAGTGCCGTAAATATACGGCATATGTCGTTGATTAGTCTGTACACTTGTCTTTTGCAGAAATACAAGATAGACTTTGATATTATCTATATGGATAAGTATGGTGAAGAGGAAGAATTCCCTGCAAAACGCCAATATAGGTATGTCAATCTCATAAAACAATCTTGGCCCAAGTGGCGTAAAATATTACGATACTTTAGATTTCGTCGATATGCAATTCGTCTATTAAATAAAAATCGATATGATTTTGTTATAGTGTGGAATGATGTGGCTATTTTTATGTTTGCAGATTATTTAGCCCGTAAATATAAAGATAAATATTGTCTTAATGTAAGGGATTACTGTTCGCAACATATAAAATGGGTCTATAAGCGATTTGAGAAGGTAATTAAAAATGCAAGTTTCACAACGATATCGTCAGAAGGATATAAGAAATTTTTACCTCCATATAATTATTATGTTATCCATAGTTTGAACCCAATATTGTTTCATTCTATTGAACCAAAGGCAGGTTTTCGTAAAGAGGGAGAACCAATTCGTATAGGTTTTGTCGGTTATGTTCGTTTTTTTGAATTGAATAAAACCTTTATGCAATTGTTTAAAAATGATCCTCGTTTTGAACTTCATTATTATGGGACAAAGGCATCTATATTGGAAAAATATGCCCAAGAGAATGATATAAATAATACGGTATTTCATGATACATTTCCTGTTCAAGACACCCCTAAATATCTTGAGAAGATTGATATTATCAATAATTTGTATGGGAATGAACGAATAGGATTGACGACAGCGTTGTCAATCAAATTGTATCATGCAGTATATGTGCGAATGCCTATATTGGTATGTCCCAATACTTATATGGAAGAAGTTACTAAAAAGTATAGTTTAGGTTTCGTTTTTTCAGAATTAGCGGAGAGTTATAAAGAAAAGTTGTATAGTTGGTACAGGCAATTGAATTTTGAGGAGTTCAATAGTAATTGCAAACATTTTTTGAAGGAAATAGAACGGCAGAATAGCATCTTTGAAAACAAAGTAAAAGAATATATTCTTGACTGAAACATGACAAGCATCCAAAGATATTTATTGTTTGTTGGCGGTTCTCTCGTCGCATTATTGTATCTTGCATTCAATGATGTTTTGGCATGGCAAGTTTATTTGTTACCACTTGTCTTTAGTCTATTATATCCTTTTTATGAGGTAAAGTTGTGCAGATATAATAGAATTCCTTACTCGTTGATTGCGGTATTGCTTATGTATTGGTTACGTTTGGTTATTCTCCCTTTATTAGCTTATACTGTAAAAAACGAAACTAAGATAGATTATAGCGTACCTATATTTTTAACCATATATGAATTTCTAGTTGTTAGCATGTTTATTTTGTCTAGAAATTTTGATTTCGGTCAAGAGGAGAGGCGTGTTCGTTTAAAAGGGAATCGCTATGTGTATATTTTTTATGGAATAATGGCCATTGGAGTGTACTTTTTATTTGCACGAGGTGCTGGGATGTATGACTTTATTGTAAAAGAAGTCAACACGGTAGAACGAAGTGGCGATATCGTAGGTACTAAAATGTTGTTAGTTAGGCAAATCATTGATTGCGGGATACTTTTTGTGTTTTTACTTTTTGCGAAAAATCTTAGTCGTAAATATGCGATTACAAATAAAACGAAATATCTCTGTTATGTTTTATTTATTTCGTTACTTTTCATCTCTATTATTTCGGGAGAAAGACGGACATCGATTATTTATAAGGCTTTTGCTGTGTTAATGGTTTTGATTCATTTGTTTCCAACTCAAAAACAAAGAATAACCCGGGTTATTGCCTCTGTTGCCTTGGTTGTATTGGTGTTTATGACAATATATAAATCTTTCCATGCTTATATGTATTCTTCTTATCTTGAAGCGGTAAACTCTCAGGCCTCTTCTGAGGCGTTGGGCGGAGGAACGTTTGATGCATACTTTTATGGGATACAGACAATTGCAAAGAATTTGGAATTTATAGAACAAAGGACATTATCTTTCACAAATTTGGTGTTTGATATATTTAGGTCGATATTTGGCTTACATTTTTTAGTTAAAGACGCTGGATTTACAACGAGCCAGTTATATAATTTGTCATTGTATGGGGGAGGGCAAACAAGTGGTTATTTGTTGGCAAGTGTTTCCTATGGTTATGCGTACTTTGGATTAGTGTTAGCCCCAATAATACCGTTAATAGTTGTTTTTTGTATGACGAAAATAGAGGGCTTCATGAAAAAAACGGAGTCGCTTGAGATGTTGTATGTGTATGCAATTATTTTTATGCGTTTGGCTTTTGGTTTTGTTGGGGATCCTATACCGTTACTTAATATGTGTTCACAAGTGATTGTCATGTATGGTTTGTTTTATTTGGTTTCAAGATTACTTTGTTTGAAATGATACGTAGGTTGCTTTATTCAAAAATTGTAAGATATCTCTTGACTTTGTTTTTCTGTATTTTTTATGATAAGAAATATTTGAGAGGCTATTATTTTGAAACTAAAAGGATAGGATATTATTGGTGTGCCCGTTCTTTAATTAACCGTTTGTTTGGGGATAATCGTAAAATACCTTGGCCGGTAAATCCGAGAACTATTATTTCTAACAGTAAGAATATTATTTTTGAGGTGGACGATTTACATGTGTTCCAAACACCCGGTTGCTATTGGCAAAACCATGATGCGAAAATTTATGTGGGAAAAGGATGCTATGTGGCTCCAAATGTTGGAATCATAACAACCAATCATGACGTTTATGATATAAGTAAACATGTTAAAGGTGAGGACGTCAAGTTGGGGAATAAGTGTTGGATTGGGATGAATGCGGTTGTTTTACCAGGAGTTGAGTTAGGGGACAATACTATCGTGGCGGCGGGAGCGGTTGTGTCTCGTAGTTTTCCTGAAGGATATTGCATTTTGGGAGGTGTTCCTGCAAAGAAAATCAAGGATTTACGTAATGAGAATTAAGCGACTCTTAAAAAGTAAGTTTTTAGGTTCAATATCGCTATTGGCTTCTGGGTCTATCATTGCCCATGCCGTGGGTTTTCTTCTTGTTCCGTTTATAACAAGAAAATATACTCCGGAAGAATTCGCCGTATTCACGTACATATTGTCAATTGCCACAATTTTCATGGGGATTATTAATTGTCGGTATGAGTTGGCGATTGTTAAGGCCAAAAATGAAGAAGATACTTTTGCTTTGATAAAAGGGGCGTTGTTTGTAGGAGTGCTATTTACCTTTGTTGTTTCAATAATATGTTATTTCATTTTTGTGGCTAAAGATGATTTCACATGGTATCATGCCTTGTATTTGTTGACATTCCTTCTTTCTTATGCGATAATCAATGTGTTGACGGCATATAATAATAAGCAAAGGGAATATAAAATTATCGCTTCGGTTAATTTTATCCGGCCAGTCGTACAGAATGCGGGGGCGCTATTGTTGGGATTTTTACCAATAGGCTCTCATGGCTTGTTGGCATCCTATACCGCAGGACAATTTTTAGGGATATCTAGACAGAATCACTCTTTACGGGGACAATGGAAAAGAATATTCAATACGCCTAATAAAATAGTCCTCTCTCAGTTATACCAGAATAGGAATCAGTTATTTTATTCGACACCGGCACAGTTATTAAACAGTTTTTCTTATTCCTCGATTTCTCTTGCCATAGAATCTCTTTTTGGATTAGTTCTTTTGGGGTATTATTCATTGTCAGTTCGATTATTGGGGCTTCCGTTGTCTGTCGTTAGCGGAAATGTGTCAAAAGTATTTTATGAACGGGCAATCAAAGAATATGAAGAACGTAAGACTTATCGAGATTCATTAAAAAAAACCGTTCTGTTTTTGTTGTTGTTGGCAATTCCCATGGTAGTAATCATGATGACTGTTGTTCCTGATTTATGTGGATTTTTTTTGGGAGAAGAGTGGGAGAAGGCAGGTGAATATATTTGTGTGTTGGCTCCAATGTTCGGAGTTCGATTTATTGTGACCGCAGTCTCGCCTGCATTGATTATTGTGAACAAGCAAAAGCAAGATTTGTTTTTACAAGCATTGTTTATTGTATTTATGCTATTGTCGTGCATTGCTGCTAATATGTTGGGAAAAGACATGATGTTCTTTTTGATATGCATATCTATCTCTTTTTCGATAGCTTATGTTTACTATTTATTCAAGATATTTCAGTATTCCGGTTTGAAAAGTAATTAATGGCTTATGTCTGTATTTGAGGATAAGGTATTGTTGATTACCGGGGGGACAGGTTCTTTCGGTAATGCGGTGTTGCGGCGTTTTCTGGACTCGGATATCAAGGAAATTCGGGTGTTCAGCCGTGACGAGAAGAAACAGGACGACATGCGGCACCGGCTGCAGAGTCCGAAGGTGAAGTTCTATATCGGGGACGTGCGTGACCGTGTGTCGGTGGACGTGGCGATGCGGGGGGTGGACTACGTGTTCTCGGCGGCGGCTTTGAAGCAGGTTCCGAGTTGTGAGTTCTTTCCCATGGAGGCGACGAGGACGAACGTGCTAGGGACGGAGAACGTGCTGCTGTCGGCGATAGAGCACGGGGTGAAGAACGTGGTGGTGTTGTCGACGGACAAGGCGGCTTACCCGATCAACGCCATGGGAATCAGCAAGGCGTTGATGGAGAAGGTGGCGATAGCGAAGGGGCGTGAGTTGGGGGAGGGGGCGGCGACGACGATCTGTTGCACGAGGTACGGCAACGTGATGGCGAGCCGGGGGAGCGTGATCCCTTTGTGGGTTAGTCAGATAATGGAGGGAAAGCCTATTACGGTGACCGATCCGAATATGACGCGTTTCATGATGACGCTGGACGATGCGGTGGATTTGGTGATGTACGCCTTCGAACACGGTCATAATGGAGATTTGTTCGTGCATAAGTCTCCCGCTGCCTCTTTGGATGTGTTGGCTGAAGCGTTGAAGGAGTTGTACGCCCGGATAGACCCGAAATACGGTGAGACGGAGGTGCGGGTTATCGGCACGAGACACGGGGAGAAACTGTACGAGACGCTGGTGACAAGGGAGGAGATGTCGAAGGCGGTTGACATGGGGGATTATTACCGTATTCCTTGCGACACGAGGGATTTGAACTACGACAAGTATTTTACGGAGGGTAACGAGAAGCTTTCGCAGATAGAGGATTACCACAGCCACAACACGGAGCGGTTGGACGTGGAGGGGATGAAGCGGCTGTTGCTGAAGTTGCGTTTCGTGCGGGAGGATTTGGGGTTGGAGGAGCGTG
>CALUHX010000130.1 GCA_944320555.1 uncultured Butyricimonas sp.
GTTCCCAAGAAATCAGACAGCCGTTATCAGAAGCTGAAAAAACATAAACTCTTCTGCAAGCGTGCAGGTATAGAACCGACGATAGGTCACTTAAAGTCAGATTGCCGATTGGACCGCAACTTTTATAAGGGTGTGGTTGGGGATACTGTGAACGTGCTTCTGGCGGCAGCGGCCTATAACTTCAGAAGAGCCATGAAAGCTCTTTGGTACATGATGCAAAAAATATGCAAGATACTGTGGTTGAACAATATCTCGCAAAAGTGGGCTTTTTAAGGGACGACTACTTAACCATTCATAAATCGGCTTCAAGGCACATGTCAATGAATGTGGAGTACGACTGCGAATCTCCCTGAAGTCCTAACAGATCACATTATTCTTCCTAAATCCATCCGAAATCGGGCGAATTTCCGTATTTTTGGGCACATCACAAAAGCAAGGAAATTATGCAAAACAGAATCACGAAACTTTTCAACATAGAATACCCTATCATCCAAGGAGGTATGGTATGGTGCAGCGGATGGAGGCTCGCCTCCGCGGTAAGCAATCATGGCGGACTGGGGCTGTTGGGTGCGGGTTCCATGCATCCGGAGACGCTCGTGGAGCATATCCGGAAGATGAAGACGGCCACCGACAAGCCGTGGGGCATCAACGTGCCCCTGCTCTATCCCGAAATCGACCGTCTTATGGACATCATCGTCAACGAGGGCGTCAGAATCGTGTTCACCTCCGCAGGCAGCCCCAAGAAATGGACTTCCATGCTGAAATCGCACGGCATCACCGTCGCACACGTGGTGAGCAGCGCCCTCTTCGCCAAAAAATGCGAGGACGCTGGAGTGGACGCAGTCGTCGCCGAGGGGTTTGAGGCCGGCGGGCACGACGGACGGGAAGAGACCACCACGCTTGCGCTCATTCCCCAAGTGGCGCGCCTGTGCTCCCTGCCCCTTATTGCGGCGGGAGGTATCGCCTCCGGAGCGTCCATGTGCGCAGCCCTCGCTTTGGGAGCCGAGGGCGTGCAAGTGGGCAGCCGCTTCGCCGTGGCGAAAGAATCGTCCGCCCACGAGAACTTCAAGCGGCGGGTATTCTCCACCGACGAAGGAGGCACCATGCTCGCCTTGAAAAAAATAGCCCCCACCCGGCTCATCAAAAACGAGTTCTACGACCAAGTGAGGCAGTTGGAAGACAACGGCGCATCCGCGGAACAGTTAAAGGAACTGCTCGGCAAAGGGCGCGCCAAGGCGGGCATTTTCGAAGGCGACCTCGTCAACGGGGAACTGGAAATAGGCCAAGTGGCCTCCCAACTCAAGAGAGAGGAAAGCGTGGAGGAAATCATCCGCGACATGATTGAACAATTCAACCACACGGCTTCCAGGCTGGCCGACATCCGCATGTGATATGATACAATATACCAAAAACATCCTCGACAACGGCCTTTCAGTCATTTGCAACACGGACACGGGCACACCTTTCGTGTCCGTCAACCTCCTCTACAAAGTGGGCGCAAGGGACGAGGCCCCCGCCCGCACGGGATTCGCCCACTTGTTCGAGCACCTCATGTTCGGCGGTTCCACGCACGTCGACGACTACGACTTCCACGTGCAGCAAGCCGGAGGCGACAGCAACGCTTTCACGAACAACGACTACACGAACTACTACGTCACCATCCCCGCCCCCAACGTCGAGACAGCCCTGTGGCTGGAGTCCGACCGCATGCAAGGCCTCGCCTTCTCGGAAAAGTCGCTCGACGTCCAACGCCACGTGGTCATCGAGGAGTACAAGCAACGTTACCTGAACGCCCCCTACGGGGACGTGTGGCTCCACTTGCGACCGCTGGCCTACAAGGTCCACCCCTATCGATGGCCGACCATAGGGAAAAGCATCGACCACATCGCAAACGCCACGTTGGAAGACGTGAAAAACTTCTTCCACCGGTTCTACGCCCCCGACAACGCCATCTTGAGCATAAGCGGCAACATCGACAGCGGCGAAGCCCTGCGGCTCGCCCAAAAGTGGTTCGAAGACATTCCGCCCGCCCGTTACGAGCGTCCCCGCTTGCCGCAGGAACCCCGTCAAACGGAGGAGCGGCGGCTCACAGTGGAAGGCAACAACGTGCCCGCCGACGCCATTTACAAGGCTTTCCACATGGGCGACCGTCTGTCCGACGACTTCTACGCCTGCGACATCATCTCCGACATCTTGTCCAACGGCCAATCCTCCCGCCTCTATGTCAACCTCATCAAGAACAGCAAAATCTTCTCCGAGATTGACGCTTACGTGACAGGCGACATGGACCCCGGCCTGTTTGTCTTCTCCGGAAAGTTATCCGAAGGCGTGGACATCGGGACCGCAGAGCAGGCCATCCAGCACGAAATCGAGCAATTCATCCAAGACCCGATTTCCGAAAGGGAGCTCCAAAAAGTGATTAACAAAACGGAAGCCCGCATCGCCTACAGCGAGATCAACTATCAAGGCAAATCCGCCAATCTGGCCTTTTTCGACTATTTGGGCGACATCGCTTTGATTAACGACGAGTGCTCCCGCTACCGGAACATCTCCGTGGAAACCATCAAGAACACGGCCCGCGCCATGTTCTCCCCGGAAAACTGTTCCACACTATGGTATCTGAAAAACAAGAAATAACACACGCAATCATGATAAACAGAAACATAGCGCCACCTGTCTCCGCCATAAACCGCCCGTCTTTGTGGCAATATCAAAAAAAACAGTTGGCCAACGGCATTGAAATCGTCTATTTGCACGACCCCGCGCAGGAGGTGTTCAAGATTGACGTCTCCTTCGCGGCGGGAGCGTACTACCAGCCCCGGCCCGTCACGGCCTCCACCATGCTCAACATGCTCAACGAGGGGACCCGCCGCCATTCCGCCGAGGAAATCGCCGAGACATTCGACTACCACGGCGCCTACGTGGATTACAACTGCGGAATGCACAAGTCGGAAATAAGCCTCATCTCCCTCACCAAATACGCCTCGCCCACCATCCGGATGCTCGCCGAGCTTGTCCGCGAAAGCGTGTTTCCCGAAAAGGAATTGGAGACCTATCTGCGCAACCGCAAACAACAATTGCTGGTGGATCTCGGGAAAACGGCCTATCTGGCCCGAATGGAATTCACCCGTCGGATTTACGGAGAAGAACACCCATACGCCAATCATTTCACGCTCGCCGACTTCGACCGCGTGACACCCGCCCTGCTCGAGTCCTTCTACCGGGAACGGGTGCAGGCCGAGGGTTGCCGCATTCTCGCCTGCGGGAACGTCAGCGAGGCCGTCCTGCGCGAACTCGACCAATGCTTCTCCGACATGCCCCGCTCGCCCTTCCCTCCGGAAAAGCGGTTTGAGACACATCCCTCATCCCCCGGCCGCTACCGCATGGAAAAACCCGACGCCGTGCAAACCAGCATCCGCATCGGCAAACGGGGCGTGCGGCTGACCGACGAGGACTACACCGCTTTCCAACTCCTCAACATGGTGCTCGGCGGTTACTTCGGTTCACGGCTCATGTCCAACATCCGGGAGGAAAAGGGCCTCACCTACGGCATTGCGTCCTACAACGTGACGCTCCCCCTGGCAGCCCATTGGATGATTGCCGCCGATGTCAACGCCGAACAGGCGGAGGCCGCCATAGACGAGTGCCTGAAAGAAATCCGCCGCCTGCGGGAAGAACCTGTCCCCGAGGAAGAACTGGAGCTCGTGAAAAGCAATTTCAACGGCGAGATTCTCCGGGAGCTGGACGGAGTGTTCGCCCAGTCCGACGCTCTCAAGCACAAGTTGAACTACGGACTCGACAACTCCTTCTATCTGGACATCATCGACCGCATCAAGGCCTGCACCCCCGACGACCTGCAAGCCATGGCCGTCAAGCACCTCGACCCATCTGAAATGATTATCGTCACCGCCGGCAAATCCTGACCGGCGGCGACATGGCGGCCCCGACCGAAATACCGGCGTCACATATCTTCCATGGTCAGGCAAGCCGTTTCCACGGTATAATTCGCCAAAACTTTATTCCGCAACGCCTCGACCTTCCGAGCAAATTCCTCCGGCTTGAAATTCTTCCGCTGCCTCTTGACCTCCACCGCGACAGCCGTTTGCGAGTCCGCACATATCCCCACGATATCAATCTCGCAAGCCTCTTTTCCCTTTTTGGCCTGCCACCACGCTCCGATATGGATATACTTCTTGCTTTCTATCATTTTTTGCCGGAAATACATTTCAAGCGTCAATCCGGAATATGTCGGGTAATCGTTTCTAATCAGGTTGCCCAACTGGTCATAATTCTCCAACTCAATCAACGACCTGTATTTCACAAAATAGCGGAACCAAAAGCGCAAAAACAAATCCGAAATCTCAAAGCGGACGGTTTGTGTGCCCTCTTTGGCGAAAATGGGCCTCCTTTTTGCAATCAACCCATAGTCTTCCTCCAACCTCCTGACATGCCCCGCGACGCTTGTCTCGCCCATGCTTCTCGCCAACTCGGCCAAAGTGTTCCTCCCATTGGCGATATCAGCCAATACGGCAAAATAGTTCCCGTACTTCTTCCCGAACTCCTGAATCAACAAGGCATTCCCCTCATTGATAAAGGGCGAGTCGGATTGCGTCATGCAGTCAATCATGCTGTCTGCGTCCGTACAACCCTCTTGCATAAACAAATCCACATACTTAGGCACTCCGCCCGTGAACGTGTACAAGGCAAGCAAATCCTCGTTCGTGTAATCGGGCTTGTAATCCGCCAATATCTCTTTTAGGACATCCGTGGAAAAGGGCCTTAGCTTGATAATGCTGTCGCAGCGCCCGTACAGTGGTTCACGACTGTCTTGGAATATGCGTGTCATCAACGTGTAGACGGAGCCGCTTGCCACAAAATACACATGGGTTGTGTCCTTGTACCGGTCCCAAATGTCTTGAATCTTACTGTACACCGTCGGATTGATGTAGAAAAACTCCTGAAATTCGTCTATCACGAGAGTGAACTTCTCCGTCCGGCCCGCTCTCATCAGCATCTCGAACACGTCAGCGAACGACTCTGTGCTTTCTGGCACAAAGACACTCGTCAACGTCGCATTTATTGTCTTGGCAAATCCATTGCACAACATAGCCTCGTTGCTGCGACTCACAAAAAGGTACACCATCGTCGTGCCCTCGCAGCTCTTCCGTATTAACATTGTCTTGCCTATCCGCCTCCTGCCGGTCAACACCGTCATCTGCGAATGCGCGTTGAACGCCGTCTCCCGCTTCCGCGCCAATTGCGCCAACTCCGTTTGTCTGTCGTAAAACTTCATCATGCTCCGTCTTTTTGTAATTGAAAATATACCGCCGTATAATTTACTGCTGTATAATTTGCGAAATTACAAAAATTCTGCGCCATTCCCCGCCTTGCGCTTGGGATTTTTGCCATAATCGGCATCGCAAAAAACCGCATTTGTTTCCAGGACCGACCAACGGCCTTTCGCCGCTGCGGTCCATGCGCTTGACAGCGCATCCCGCCAAACAACGCTTCCGCCCGCATGAAAGGCCCCGGCTGCTCAGCGGCTTTTCGGGGGAGCCATGCCCGTGTTGCGGAAGGTCACGGGAACGTAGCAACGCACGCAAGCGGGCTTGCCGTCCACCTTCCCCGGAATCCACCGGGGCATGGAGGACACAACCCGGATGGCTTCCCACAGCAAGTCCACGTCGCTCGTGAAATTGGCGTTGCGGGGTGCCAACGTGTTCACGTCCGTCACGTTTCCCTGCTCGTCCACCACAAAAGTGACGTTGATTTTCCCGGAAGCCCCGCGCGCCTGCGCCTCGAAAGGGAAACGGATGTTGCGGGCCACCCACATCGTGGGCTCGCCTTCCGGAAACCTCGGCATAGTGTCGGCAAGGTAATACACTCCCTCCTCGTCTCTCACGATAAAATCCTCCATCACAATCCGCTTGTCGGCAAAGTCCCGCACGGCGATTTCCCGCTTCCGCTTGCCAGGATAAAAGACGACCAGCGTGTCGCTCTCGCCGACCCGGAGGGAAAACTTTCCTCGTTCGTTCGTTTCCGCCTGCGCGTCCGAATGTTTCACCGTCACTTTCCCCGTCGCCAACGCATTCCCCTCTTTATCGACCACTTGGACAGACACCGACACTTTCTTGTCCGTTCCTTCGCCTGCGGCCATTTCTTCCGCTGCCAAAGTCTTTCCACTCATGGCTATCAGCATCCCCCCGACAAGCAGCACAAATTGAATAAACTTTCCCATACTTCAAATCTCTTTTCTATACATGACACTCCTTTATTGCAGACCGAAAGTTATCGGCATGGTGTAATTCACCCGCACCGTCCGACCTTTCTGGATGCCGGGCCGCCAATTGGGCATCATTTGAACCACCCGGACGGCTTCCGCCTGCAAGTCAGGATGAGGACACGAGCCTTTCGGCAACACTCGCACATTGGAGACCCGTCCGTCTTTCTCGATTACAAATTGCACATACACTTTCCCAGTCCGCTTCTCTTTCCATGCTTTCTCAGGATACTTTATGTTCCGAGAAACCCATTCTCCCGGAGAGCCAAACGGAAACTTCGGTATCTCATCCAGCCCCATGAGCACCGTTTGGTTGCTCTCCGACTGCAACCACTTCATCTCGATTTTCTTCTTCGGCTTGACATCCTTTGCGGCGATTTCCAACTCCTCTCTCACGGGAGCCAGAAGCACCAGCGTGTCATTTTTATCCGCCTTGATGGAAAACTGCCCCTTCGCATTCGTTCTCACTCTCTTGGCTGTGTTTTTCACCGTGACCACGGCTCCCCTCACGGCCAATCCGCTCTCGTCGACAACCACTCCGGACACCATGTTCCCCGCCGATTTCTTGTCTTTACTCACATCTTTGCCCTGCGCATCGTTGCACACAAGCAACGGAACGCCCGCCATCAAGGCGATTCCCAAAACATACGTCTTCAGATTTTTCATAATCCCCTATCGTTTTTCACATTCTTATTGCAATTGAAAATTCACGGGAACAACATAAGACACCCTCACCGGCTTGCCATCCTGCTTTCCCGGAATCCAGCGGGGCATGCTTTCCACCAGCCGTATCGCCTCCTTGTCCAACACGGGATCTTCCGGACGCAACACCTGCGCGTTGGTAATCCGACCGTCCTTCTCCACCACAAATTTCACGAATACCTTACCGGAAACTCCACATCCAATCGGAGAATACTCCATGTGTTCCGCTATCCATCTTGTGACATCGCCTTCCGGGAATTTCGGCATCTCCTCCACCACCATGTACACGGAATCCTCCATCGGCACACGCACCACCTGTCTCATCCTCGCGGGCGTGCCGTTGACCGTCCCCGGCACCCAATCCGGCATATCCGCAATAATGGCCGCTGCCGCCCTTCCCAATTCCACATCCTCTTCCTTCCTCGTTTGAATCTTCGTAATCCGTCCGTCCGTTTCCACCACAAAACGAACCATAACGCCTTCATCATCAGAATAACCATACCCCTCCTCCCTTATCCGCTTCTCTATCCACTTGTTCCAATTACCGGGGAACAACGGAGTACGCACCTCGTTCCCCGTCAACACGTAAGCGTCCACATCCGGCTCCGCCATCGCCTCTCCCTTGCCGCTCTTCAGCCGGAAATTAATCGGCACCATGTAAGGCACCCGCACAAACTTTCCCCGCTGCTTTCCCGGTTTCCAACGGGGCATGGAGGACACCACCCGCACCGCCTCTCGGTCCAAATCCGGGTCAACGGGGCGCAGCACCTTCACGTTCGTCACCCGCCCGTCCTTCTCAATGACAAACTGCACGAACACCTTTCCTTCCGCTTTCCGCTCCAACGCCGCCTTCGGATACCTCGTGTTCTTCGCAAGCCACTTCGTCACGTCGCCACCCGGAAACCTCGGCATATACTCAATTGCCAAATAGGGACTGTCCTGCGTGCTGTCCGCTTCGATCGTTACCATCCCTCCGCCATTCGGCATGGCCGCCAGACAGCCACCGAACCCCGGCAGCAAGCCCGCGCACAACAAAATCAACCAATTCTTTTTTCTCATCCGTACATCGTTTTCGTTAACTGTGTAAATGTACGACTAATTTCCCCGGAATCCAAACCCCGAAGCCTGTTTTTCACACGCAAGGCGCAAAACGCGTCATACGCCGCCGGGAACTGCCGTCCCCTCCCCACCAAACGGAGACAGCTGCCCTCACCCAAAGAAAATGTAGCAAATCGCAATGGCCGCCACGATGCCCGCCAAATCGGCTATCAGCCCGCAGGGCACGGCGTACCGGGTGTTCTTTATGCCCACCGAGCCGAAATACACGGCGAGGATATAAAACGTCGTGTCCGTGGCTCCCTGGAAGGCGCAGGCCAGCCGCCCGGCGAAAGAGTCCGCCCCGTAGGTCGTCATCGTGTCAATCATCAGCCCCCTCGCCCCGCTCCCGCTCAACGGTTTCATCAACGCGGTCGGCAACGCCGGAATGAAATCGGAATTCAAGCCGCACGCCTCGCACGCCCATCGCAGACCGTCCATCAGCAAATCCATCGCCCCCGCGGCCCGGAACACCCCCACGGCCACCAATATCGCCACCAGATAGGGAATAATCTTCACCGCCACGGAGAACCCCTCCTTCGCCCCGTCGATGAAGGCGTCGTAGACATTGACGCGCCGCCAAGCCCCCATCGCGATAAAGGCCACGATAATCGAGAAAAGAATCACGTTGCTCGCCACCCCCGACACCCGCGTGATGGTCTCCCGGTCCAATCCGGCAAAATACCAGATGACACCTCCCACCGCCAGCGTGCCCCCCAGAATATAGGCCAACACCACCCGATCGAACAAATTGATGCGCTGGTAAACGGCCACGGCTATCAGCCCGGCCAGCGTGGAGCAATACGTGGCCAGCAATATCGGAATGAAAATATCCGCCGGGTTCGCCGCCCCCAACTGCGCCCGGTAGACCATGATGGACACGGGAATGACGGTCAATCCCGACGTGTTCAGCACCAGAAACATGATTTGCGCGTTCGACGCCCTTTCCGGCCGCGGGTTCGACTCCTGCATCTGCTGCATGGCCTTCAATCCCACGGGTGTCGCAGCGTTGTCCAGCCCCAGCATGTTGGCGGCTATGTTCATCATAATCGAGCCGTAGGCCGGACTGTTGGGGGGCAACTCGGGAAACAGCCTGCGGAAAAACGGAGTAATCACCCACGACAACACTTTCACCGCCCCTCCCCGCTCGCCAATCTTCATGATGCCCATCCAAAGGGTCAGCACGCCCGTCAGCCCCAACGAAATCTCGAACCCCGTCTTCGCCGTGTCGAACGTGGAGGAAACGATGGCCGAAAACACTTCCGTGTCGCCCAAGAAAATCAACTTCCCCAAAGCGACCGCGAACGCCACCGCGAAAAAGAATATCCAAATGTAATTCAGCACCATGAGCCTGTCTGTTAAAGATTCAAGAAAGCGACACACTCCACCCTCCCAAAACCCGCAAAGCCTGCCACGGCGAGTCAAAACAGCCAATCATACCCCTCCGTCTGCTTCGCAGCCACCTCCCCTATTTTAGGGGAGGAATTGCCGAACAATGAGATTCTGCCAAATGACTTTGTTCCGCAAACTCTCCCCCTATGGTAGGGGGAGTACCCCGAAAGGGGGTAGGGGTACGAATATCGAATTTCGACACTCCCCCGTGAACTTTACGCGCCTTATGATTTCACTCCCGTGCCGCCCGTCATCCGCGCTTCTGGCAAGCGAGAAGCGTGTTCTTCAACAAAGAGACAATCGTCATCGGTCCCACGCCACCGGGCACCGGCGTGATATAGGAACACTTGGGCGCCACATGGTCGTAGTCCACGTCCCCGATAAGCTTCCAACCCGACTTCGCCGTCTCGGAAGGCACCCTGTGGATGCCCACGTCGATGACCACTGCGCCCTCGCGCACCATGTCCTCCTTGATGAAGTTGGGCACGCCGATAGCCACGATCAGGATATCGGCCTGAAGCGTTATCTCTTTCAAATTTTTCGTCCGGCTGTGGCACATCGTCACCGTGCAGTTCGCATGCTTGGCCTTCCGCGACATCAACACCGCCATCGGGGTGCCCACGATGTTGCTCCTCCCGACAACCACGCAGTGCTTCCCCTCCGTCTCAATCCCGTAGCGGGCGATAAGCTCCACGATTCCCGCCGGAGTGGCCGGTAAGAATGTCGGCAACCCCAACACCATCCGCCCCACGTTGCAAGGATGGAAACCGTCCACATCCTTGTCCGGAGAAATCCGGTTCAGCACTTTCTCCTCCGAGATGTGCTTCGGCAGGGGCAATTGAACGATGAATCCGTCCACATCCGCGTCGTCGTTCAGCCTGTCAATCACCTCCAACAACTGCTCCTCCGAAATATCGCTCCCATACCGGAACTCGGAACTCTTGATTCCGACCGCCTGGCAGGCCTTCACCTTGCTGGCCACGTAAGTCTCGCTCGCGGGGTCGTTCCCCACAAGCACCGCCGCCAGATGAGGCACTTTCTTGCCTTCGGCCGTCATGCGGGCCACCTCATCCGCGATTTCCTGCTTCACCTGAGCAGAGATTTTCTTACCGTCAATTATTTCCATCAGTATGATTATTTAAATTCGCTATTCAACCTTACCGCCTCAACGACGGGCGTCCCATCATCTTGCCCCCCTTGGAAAGCATCCGCATCATCTTCTTCGATTCGTCGAACTGCTTCAGCAGGCGGTTCACGTCCTGAATCGTCATGCCGCTTCCCAGGGCGATCCGCTTGCGCCTCGACCCGTTGATGATTTCCGGATTCTCACGCTCCGCCGGAGTCATGGAATAGATAATGGCCTCCACGCCCTTGAACGCGTCGTCGTCAATGTCCACGTTCTTCAACGCCTTCCCCACGCCCGGAATCATGGACGCGAGCTCCTTGATGTTGCCCATCTTCTTGATTTGCTGTATCTGGCTCAGGAAATCATTGAAATTGAACTGGTTCTTGGCGATTTTCTTTTGCAGTTTCTTGGCCTCCTCGGCGTCGAACTGCTCCTGCGCGCGCTCCACCAACGACACGATGTCGCCCATCCCCAATATGCGGTCGGCCATACGGTCGGGATGGAACACGTCCAGCGCCTCCAGCTTCTCGCCCGTCCCCACGAACTTGATGGGCTTGTTCACCACCGTGCGGATAGACAACGCCGCTCCGCCCCTGGTGTCGCCGTCCAGCTTCGTCAGCACCACGCCGTCGAAATCCAAACGGTCGTTGAACTCCTTCGCCGTGTTCACGGCGTCCTGGCCGGTCATGGAATCCACCACGAACAACGTCTCGCTCGGCGAAATGGCGTTCTTAATGGCGGCGATCTCGTTCATCATCTGCTCGTCGATGGCCAAACGTCCCGCCGTGTCCACAATCACCACGTCCTTCCCCGTCGCCTTGGCCTCCTTCACGGCGTTCCGGGCGATTTCCACGGCGTTCTTGTTCCCGTCCTCGCTGTACACCGGCACGTCGATTTGCGCGCCCAGCACCTTCAACTGCTCGATGGCGGCCGGACGATAAATGTCGCACGCCACCAGCAACGGGTGTTTCCCCCGCTTCGTCTTCAGCAGGTTGGCCAACTTGCCGGAAAAGGTCGTCTTACCGGAACCTTGAAGTCCGGACATCAAGATTACCGCCGGCGAGCCTTTCAGATTGATGTCCACGCTTTGGCCGCCCATCAGCTGAATCAACTCGTCGTGCACGATTTTCACCATCATCTGCCCCGGCTTCACCGCCGTGAGCACGTTCATGCCCAACGCCTTATCCTTCACGGTGTTCGTGAACTCCTTGGCAATTTTGTAATTCACATCGGCGTCCAGCAACGAGCGGCGCACTTCCTTCAGCGTCTCCGCCACGTTAATCTCGGTGATTTTCCCCTGTCCCTTTAAAATTTTAAACGACTTCTCAAGTCTTTCGGATAGATTCTCAAACATATTTGTCTCTCGATAAATTCTCTGTTAAACTGATAACGCTCTCATTCCCCGCAAAATTAATACATTTAGCGAAAAAACATTCACGTTTACATGATTTTACTTGCGCCCTATGTTTTTCAATACCACGAATGTCCTGTCAATCAAGTCATTGTCCACAACCACAGTGAACTCGTTCGTTGAGGACACGATTTCCAACAGGTTGACCCCCTCCATGGCCAGCTCCTTCAGTATGCTGTAATAAAAACCGGACTGCTGGATATTGCCCTTGGGCAGTTTCAGCGTCACCGACGCCAGCCCGTTCTGCTTGAACAGGCACAACTCGTTTTGGAAATAACGGTCCACCACGTCCTCCAGCACATTGCTCACCACGATGTTTGTCTCGAACACCCCTTGCACCATCGTGTAAAACACCTCCTCCCGCTTCGTCACGGATTTCAACACCTTGATGTGGCAGTCCAGCAACGTGCTTGAATTCTTGAACGTGTAATCGCACAAATTGCTCCGCAGGATAATATCCCCCAGATTGCCCAACAGGTTGTCCAACTGGGCGTGCTCCTGAATCTGCAACGAGGGCGTCAGGCGGTTCAACGCCATCACGACAGCCCCCTGGTTCACGGGCTTGCCCACCTTCCGCTCCACCTCGCCCTGCACCTGCCGCGCCAGGGCCGACACATTGATGATTCCCGCCACCAGCGCCTCCGACAAAAAAGGCCGGTGCCTCACAATCTCCTCCACCACTTGCGCTACGCTTACCATATCTCTTCCTGTTTCTTAATTGTTATTCTCTTTGTCAATACAACTCTATCCACTCGTACCCGTTCCCGGTGTGATCCATGTAGCGGATAAAATCCTCCAACCGGATGGCCAGCGAGGCCCGGTTGTCGTTCGGGTGAAACGACAGTTTCTCCGCCTGCAGCAGATTTTTGTCCAAAAACACGTGCACGTGGTGCTCCGCGTCGTTCACCAGTCCGAAAGGACTCACCGACCCCGGACGCAGCCCGAGGTATTTCTCCATCCGCGCCTCCGAGGCGAAAGACAACTTCCCCTGCTTCAGCCGCTTCTCCAAATCGTGGATGGCCAGGTCGTGGTCGCAGTCGAACACCACGAGATAATGCTTGTTCCCCTTGTGGTTTCTGAAAAACAAGTTCTTGCAATGCGTGCTGCGCTCCAGTTTCGACCAATACCTCTTCGCGATTTCTATCGTCGGCGCCTCGGGATGTTCCACGTAATCGAACTCAATTCCCAACGCCTCCAACGTCTCATACACTTTTTCTTGTCCTATCATAATGTTTTGTTTACATACAACTTTCCTTGCCACGTGTCCGCCTCCTCCAACCGTTTGTCCAACTTGGCGGCGAACTCGAAATTCTTCGACCCCCATCTCGGGGCAATCAGATACTCCGCGGGCGACTGGTTCACGAACCGCTCCAAGTAAATCCTCGGCGGAATCCGCTCAATCACCCTCACGATGAAATCCAAATACTCCTCCTCCGAATACAGCGCGAACGCCGCCGGATTCGCAGAATACTGCTCCGCCATCCGCGTCCCCCTCACGATTTGCAACTGGTGCAGCTTCAATATGTCTATCGGCAACTCGCACAGCCGCGCCGCGCCCGCCAGCATCGCCTCCGGCGTCTCTCCCGGCAATCCGAAAATCAGATGCGCCCCCACGGCGATTCCCCGACCGCTCGCCGCACGTATGGCAGCCTCCGACTCCGCGAAGCCATGCCCCCGGTTCACCGACCGCAGCACCTCGTCGTCCGCCGACTCCACCCCGAACTCCACGCACACGTACTTCCCCCTCCCTGCGATTTCCTCCAAGTAGTCCAACGTCTCGCCGCTCACCGCGTCGGGTCTCGTTCCGACCACCAGTCCCACAACCAGCGGATGCGCCAATGCCTCCTCGTACCGCTCCCGCAACACCGCCAACGGCGCGTACGTGCCGGAATACGCCTGAAAATAGGCCAAATACTTTTGTCCCTCGTACTTACGCCCAAAGAACCGGACACCCTCCTCTATCTGTCCGGTGATGCCCTTCACCTCCCGGCAATAGGCGGGACTGAAACTGGCGTTGTTGCAAAACGCGCAACCGCCCGCTCCCTTCGTCCCGTCCCGGTTCGGACAAGTGAAACCGCCGTCAATGGAAAGTTTCTGCACGCGCCCTCCGAACAACCGCCTGCAATACGTCGCATAATCGTTATATCGCTTTCGTCTTTCCATCGTCCGTCAAAATTAACAGGCCGCAAAATTAATCATTTCCTCCGCCAAAATTTAACATCCCGTCCATTTTTTATTCCCGCCGCCCCCATCTCTCTCCCCCAAACCATTCTCTCCCCGCACTCCTCCCCTCCACCATCACACCTCCGCCATACTTTCGCCTGCATTCCCGAGAATTTTCGGTGCTTCATCCGCGCATCAACCGTGTTCGCAAACGCCATTGACACTTCACAATATCCCCAAAAATGCTCCACAAACCCAACGAAAGCCCGGCCCAACCCCGACTCTGCCCCGACGCGGCACTCCCCCGGAAATCCCCCCATTCACAAACCGCGACGCAAGATTCTTTATGTTCTCCCTTTGCAATTCTGCCCTTCATGGTTGATTTTTAGGAAAAAACCTCAAAGAGGACAAACGGGCATTATTTCTTCAAGGCGGCGATGGCCAGCAACACGCCCAACAACACGCCTAACAAGGCGGCGAAAAGCACGCGCGTGTCGCCGGGAAGCAGAAACGTTATGGTGTGGGCGGGAAACCAGAAAAAGGGGATGGTCTTCTTAAAGACAAAGTTCCACTGCACCCGCCAGTTCAGGCCGGACATGATGTCGCCCATGCGGATGGGGGTGAAAAATCCCCGGAGGGTGCCGCCGTTCCGCAAAATGTGGGTGTCGGTGATTTTGTGCAAAGTCATAAACACCGGAGCAAAAAAAGTGTTCATCGTCACGGAAACGCAAAAGGCGACGAACACTTTCTCCCAAGAAAACGCCTCGCCCATGACCCGCACGGCGCTCTCCATTCCCATTGATCTCAGGAATACGGGCACGCCGGCGGCGAAAACCGTCATCGCCATGCTTATGCCCATGCCGAGGATTCCCCACACGAGAGCGCGGGGCAAAATGCCGAAGCCCGGACGGTTGTAGACCCCTGCGCTGATGCGCAAGCCGATGCATTCTCCAAGGGTGGAGAGCACGGCGAATTTCAGAAAACTCATGACCATCCCGTGCTCGGCGTTGAACGTCTTGTAAAACGCATACACGGAGTCGGAAAGGAAAAAGGGAAGCAGACAGACAACGACGCACCCTATGAATACGAAATCTTTCTTTTTCATACACAAGAAAACACAAAGAAAGGAACTGTGTCGAAATGGCCAATTATACCCCTCCGTCTGCTTCGCAGCCACCTCCCCTATTTTAGGGGAGGAGTTAAATACTTAAACAGCGTTGCTATTCAACTCTCCCCCTAAGGTAGGGGGAGTACCCCGAAGGGGGGTAGGGGTATGAAAACAGCATTTCGACACAGTTCCAATTCCATGAATATAAATAACCTTATTTCTCAATGCGGATACGGGCATCGACGGCCACCACGTTGTCGCGGTTGCCGAGGAGCGGATTCAAGTCCATCTCGAAGATTTCCGGCGCCACCTTCACGAGCGCGGACACGCGGGAAACGGCCTCGGCGAACTTCTGCTCGTTCACAGGCTCTTGCCCGCGGACACCTTGGATAATCTTGTAAGACTTCAACTCCTTGATCATGCCCAGAGCCTCCTCGCGCGACAAGGGAGCCAAACCGGCCTTCACGTCCTTCAGCACTTCGATGAAAATACCGCCCAAACCGCAGAGCACCATGTGGCCGAACTTGTCGTCCCTCTTCGCGCCGATGAACACCTGCGTTCCCGTCAACTGCTGAGCCAGCATGATGGCGTAAGTGTCCTTGATTTGCATCATGCGGCGGAACTCCCTGCGGACGGTCTCCTCGTCGCGCACGTCGAGCACTACCCCGCCCACGTCGGACTTGTGAATCGGGCCGACCACCTTCATCACCAGCGGGAAGCCGATTTCCTTGGCCATGCGGACAATTTCCTCCTCGTTGTCGGACACGCCTTCCTTCGCGCGGGCCACTCCGGCGGCGTCGAGCAGGGCGTGAATCTGGTCGGGCGACAGATATCCGTTGGAGGCGTTGTCCACCACCTCGCGAATCTTCTTCACGTCCACTTCCGGCAACTCGACATGCTCGGGCTGCGGAGCCGGAGTCTTGAACACCTTGCAGAGGGCGTTCCCGAACAGCACCTCGTCCGGGAAGTAGACGCGGCCTTTGGACACGAACTCGTCAATCTCCGCCCGCACAATCTTGGACGACGGGAATATGGGGAATATCGGTTTCTTGCTGGTCTTCATCTTCTCGTCGAGCACCTTGTACACGTCGAACACGGGGAAGAGGCCGGGGCTTCCGAAGATGACGGAAATTCCGTCTATGCCTTCGAAGTCCTTGTCGCAAGCGTCAAGCACGTAACCGAGCTGCTCGGCCGTGCCCGTGGCAAGAAAGTCGATGGGATTGCCCACGGAAGAACCGGCGAACAGCTTCGACAGCAGTTCCCGCGCCTTCTCGCCCTCGATATGCGGCACGTCCATCCCGCCGTTGGAGAGAGCGTCCGTCAACATCACGGCGGGACCTCCTGCGTGCGTCACGACGGCCATGTTCTTGCCCTCCATCCTCGGGTGCATGAAAATGCCGGCGACGGTCATCAGCTCGTCGCGGCCGTTGCAACGCACGATTCCGGCTTTCCGGAACAAGGCCTCGACAGCCACGTCGGAACTTGCCAGCGCGCCCGTGTGGGAGGAAGCGGCGCGGCTGCCGGCGGCGGAGCCTCCGGACTTGATGGCCGCAATCCGGCAACCCTTGCGAATCAAGGAGGAAGCGTGCTTCAACAATTTGTCGGGGTGCTCAATGCTTTCCACGTAAAGCAACTTCACGCGGGAGCTGACAGCGGGGTCGAACGACTCGTCGAGGTATTCCAAAATGTCCTCCACTCCCAATTGGGCGGAGTTGCCGACGGAATACATGCTGTTGAACTTGATGCCCTTTTGCATTCCGGAATCCATGATGAACAAGGCCGTCGCTCCGGAACCGGAGATAAGGTCCACGCCCTGGGGGTCGAGTTCGGGAATCGGCTGGGTGAACACGCCGCTGAAGTGATTGTTCAACATGCCGATGCAGTTCGGGCCGATGAGGGAGCCGCCCACCGAATTGATGGTGTCCACGATTTGCCGCTCCAGCTTCGCGCCTTCCGCGTTTTCCTCGTGGAACCCGGCGGAAAGGATGATGAAGCCCTTGGTGTTCTTCTGCTTTGCCAAAACCTCCACGGCGGCGGGGCAGAACTTGGCGGCGATGGCCAGCACGGCGCAATCCACCTCCGGCAAATCCTTCACGTCCCGGTAGGACTTGATGCCCTGCACGACGTCCATTTTGGGATTCACCACATACAACTCTCCTTTGAAATTACCGTCTTGCAAATTGCGCAACACGGTTCCGCCCGGCTTGTGCAAATCGTCCGAGCCTCCCACGACAACAATACTTTTCGGATTAATTAATTGTTCTGAGATCATTGATTTATGATTTTATATTATTCCTCGAAAAAACAAATAGATGGCCTTTCGTCAACCATCTATTTGTTTCCTTATACTTGCTTAGATGTGGTTAAAAAAATTTAGAAACTCCTGCACCTTCAGCACCATGTTGCGCGAGCCGACATAGAGGGGCACGCGCTGGTGAAGCGCTTCCGGCTGGATTTCCATAATCCGCCGCTCGCCGTCGACGGCCAAGGCTCCCGATTGCTCGGCGATAAACGCGATGGGATTGCACTCGTACAACAGGCGGAGCTTGCCGGTGGGATGGGAACCGGTTTCCGGGTAGATGTATATCCCCCCCTTCAGCATATTGCGGTGATAGTCGGCGACCAGGGAACCAATGTAGCGGGAAGTGTACGGACGGTGTGTGGCCTCGTCCTTTTCCTGACAATACTTGATGTATTTCTTCACGCCGACGGGAAAGTTCACGTAGTTCCCCTCGTTGATGGAATAAATCTTGCCGTCTTCCGGAGTCTGCATGTTCGGGTGCGAGAGACAGAACTCTCCGATGGACGTGTCAAGCGTGAAGCCGTTCACGCCCTTCCCGGAAGTGTAGACCAACATGGTCGAGGAGCCGTAGATGACGTAACCGGCAGCCACCTGCTCCGTGCCCGGCTGCAGGAAATCCTCCAGCATGGGCGGTTCGCCGATGGGCGATTTGCGCCGGTAGATGGAGAAGATGGTGCCCACGGACACGTTCACGTCGATATTGGAAGAGCCGTCCAGCGGATCCATGCAGATGATGTATTTGCCGTCCTTGCACAACCCCTCCTCGAAAACCACGATGTCCTGGTTTTCTTCCGTCGCCACACCGCAGCACTCGCCGCTGGCCCGCAGTTCGTCCATAAAGGTGTTGTCGGCGTAAACGTCCAATTTCTGTTGGTCCTCGCCTTGGACATTGATGGAGCCGACCTTGCCCAAAATATCCACCAAACCAGCCTTATTTACCTCCCGGTGAACTTTTTTGGCGGCGATGCCAATGTGGTGCAACAAACGGGAGAACTCGCCCGTCGCCCCCGGAATCTCGGCTTGCCGCTCAATAATAAACTGATTTAACGTTGTAACTTTATGCATTATCATGGTCTTGTGTTTTAATTTACCGCGAATATAACGTTATAATCTTTAATTTGAAAGGTTTATGACGTTTATTCCCACAAAACGGTCAAAAGGCCTTGACGATGCGGGCGACAACAGTGAATCCGGCTTTATCTCCCGGAGCGACCTTATTCTTTCCTGTTGTCATTTGTCCGACAACGCAGGTGGATTTCACCTCCGTCTCTCTCCCATCCACATAAAACGCATATTCCGTTGAACTCGTGTAATTCTCATTACGCTTGTCAAGAGAATCTCCCCCTTTCACAACAAACGCGGCATTCAGAATTTCCTGATTCGTCAAGATATGGAACATCTCGCATATCGAAGGCACATACCAGCCGTCCAAAACTTGCAAAGCGTCATATATCGGATAATCCTCCACGCTTTCGCCCGTCGAGGCGATGAAAGCCTCCAATTTTTGAAGATTCGCGTCTCCATCCAGAGAGTCCGACATGCCAATGAGATTCTTATAACCTTCCTGAGTCCCACTCATCGTCCATTTCACGACTCCCAACTTTTTTGCCGCAATCATCCTCCCCTTATAAGCCTTCACGCCCTCCGTGTCCGTTGTCAGCATCCCGGTCTCAGCGTCATAATCCGTCACCTCGCCCACGACAAAAACGACGCCTTCTCCCCAGCTGTCGCCAATCTTGGGCGCGGGCAAAGAAAGGACATCCGCGCCATTCCCTATCAGCTGCTTGTCGTTAAAGTAATAGTTGAACGACTCGCCCCCGGCAGTATAGAAACAAGCCTGTTTCAAGGTAAGCACCTCGTCCTCCACCAGCCTCGGGAACACGAACTTCATCTTGCCGTCGGCGACCGGCACGTCGCTCACGACCGCGTTGCCGAAATGCAAATCCGCCTTCGTTATCGTCACGCCCTCCACCACATCCTCCAACGCCACGGTCGCCTCCTCGCCCTTGGATATCATTATCGTGCCCATCTCCACCTCGTTCCAATTCTCCATCGTCATGTTGACAAGTATCTCCTTTTGGGACAATCCGGCATAGTGATTCAGGCAAATCTCGTAATTGTATTGCTTGCCCGCCTCAAAGACAACACCACCCTCGGGCGCCTCGTACACAAACTCCTCTTCCCCCACCCTGAAGCAGAAGGCAGCCATTCCTTCCGCTATCGTCTGCGGCAACACGATGGCCGTCACGCCTTCTTCCAAAACCTCGGGAATCCCCGCCGTCACCATCTCCTCCGTCGTCCCCAGCGTCAACTGGCCGGTTTGCAGATTGAATTTTCCGTCCATGACAAGGTTTTGGATTTCCACGGCCGACAACGCCGACAAGTCCAACTCGCTCGGAGTGTCGGTGGTTATCGTGAATTTCACCCGGGAGAACTGGTGCTTAAAGGTCATGGTGATTGGCTCCTGCTGGTTGCGGTAACCGTTCGCCGCCACGGCGTAAAGGAAATCGGACCTCCACTCGTCCCCCTCGGCGCTCTGGTCCGCATAGACCTGCACGGGGATTGCCGTGACATCCGCCGCCTGCTCCGTCATCTCTTTCTGATAATACGCATACAAGTCAATGGGATTCTCCGGATAAGGATGCGACCCGCCATCCTCAAAACGCAACGAGCCGTCAGCGGAACACTGCATCTTGTTGAAATCTTCCTGCGCCGGCAAGACAGGCGCCTCCTCCTCATCCCGCTCGGCGATGTAAAGATGGACGACATCCCCCTCGCTTATCGTCGTGACACCGCTCCGCGACACCTCGCCCGGTTGATTCACTTCATAACGGATTCTGATTTCCTGACCGCCAAATCCCTCTCCTCTTTCCGCATCGTGTTTACACGCTCCGAACAACGCAAACGTTGTTAACAACACAAGTAATTTTCTGTTCATACGCATAGATTTTAAATTTATAGGAATAAGATATTTAATTTAATGCAACCAATAAACCAATGAAGTGTAAATCGAAAAAACGGAAAGACAATATCGCAATATGTATTATCTGGTGGTAAAGATAGAGAATATTTTTTAAAGGCAAGAATTTTTGAAAATATTTTTTCAAAAACCCTTGCCTTCCCTTTCGCGCGTCAAGCCAGCGGCCTGACACCCTTTATTTTGCCAACAACGAGGCTATCCGAGCGTACAGATTGTCGCTCACTGGAGCCAACGGCACGCGCAGGCGCCCGCAAGCGATGACCCCTTTGGCCACCAGCGCCGCCTTTATTCCTGCCGGATTGCCTTCTTCAAACAAGGCTTTACAAATATCGGCCATGCGCAAATGCGTCGTCCGGGCCTCGCCGTATTCCTCTTCCAGCGCGAGATGAACCATCGACGAGAACTCGGCGGGCAGCACGTTAGCCACCACGGAGATGACCCCGCTTCCCCCGATGGCCATCAAAGGCAGGGTGATTCCGTCGTCTCCGGAGAGAAAGATGAAATTCTCCGGCATGTCTTTGATAATCGCCGTAGCCTGCTCGAAATTGCCAGACGCCTCTTTGACGGCGATGATGTTCTCGTATTCCCGGGCCAGACGCAACGTCGTGCCCGCCGCCATGTTCACCCCCGTGCGTCCCGGCACGTTGTAAAGAATCACGGGAAGAGGCGCGCGCTCGGCGATTTCCTTGAAATGAGCGTATATGCCCTCCTGGGAGGGCTTGTTGTAATAGGGGACCACGCTCAGGATAGCGTCCCCGCATTCCATGTAAGGCAGCGAAGACAACTCGTGGACGACCTGCGCCGTATCGTTCCCTCCCACTCCCAACACGATGGGCAAACGCCCGTCATTCTGCCCGGCAATCACGCGGACCACCAAATCCTTCTCCTCCGCCGTCATGGTGGCGGCCTCGGAAGTCGTCCCCAAAGCCACCAAATAATCGACGCCGCCGTCTATCACATATTCCACCAGTTCCCGCAAGGAAACCTCGTCTACTTGACCCTGTTCGTCAAATGGAGTGACCAAAGCGACTCCAACTCCGGAAAACTTTTTCATTTTGACTCTGTTTTTATTTCTTTCAACAAATATTCCAACTGTTCCCTCCAATCCTCCGCACTCCTCACGTCGGCGAATTCGATGTCGTACCTTCCCCCCTCTCGCCCTCTGCCGATTCTGCACTTCGCCTTCATTTGCCCCGCCAGATAATCATAAATCCCATTCGGCTTTTCAGAAAGGTCCACCAACAAGTCGTAACTTTTGCCCCACACATTCCGCAACTCCTCCTCCTTCAGTCTTCCACTGAAAGCGACGCTCTTCGGCGTCAGATAGTGTTCCCTCTCGCCTTTCTCCCGGGGAATCCTTTTTGCGGAAGCCACATAATACACGACATCCAGAGTCACGCGTCCGCGCAAAAACTCTGTGAAACACGCCACGTATTCCGGAGCCACGTCCTCTTTGGCCACAAGCAACACGCCCGTCTTGGCGGTTTCCCAATTCACGAAACCCACCATCTGCCTCGATTTGGCGGGCCGCTTCCCCAAATGGCGTCTTTTCAATTTTTCTATAATGCCAAACATATGCCTCCCGTTACAAACAAGTTTACGCAAATGTAAGCGTAAATCGGTTGTAAACAAAGAAGATATTGCATATCTTTGTTCCACTATTTTTTATCCGGCTCAACACCAACTGTTTACTCTGACAAAAAACAACATTCACAACGCTCAGGACATGGACATGGACATTGACATCAGACCGGCAAAGGAGGAAGACCGCCTTGCCATAGCGGGCTGCATCGCAGAGGGGTTTGAACGGGACTTCTCGATATTCAGCAAAGACATCTCGAAAACAATCCATGCGATTGCCGGAGGAATACAAACAGAACGTTTTTATGTGGCCGTTATCGCACAGGAAGTCGCGGGCGTGATTGGCTTGTCGGATTGCCGAGGGAGGGCTGTCCGCACGGACAAGGCCGCCTACCGGCGCCACTGGGGGCCATTAAAAGGCTCGCTCGCCTATTGGATACTGAAGAAAGAATTCGAGAGCCGGTTGCCCTATCCTTCCTCCACAGGATTCCTGGAGTTTGCCGCGGTTCGGAAAAAGTTCAGAAGACAACGGATTGCGTCCACCCTGTTAAAGGAATGCATGAGGCAGGCGAACTATCAGGAATACGCCCTGGACGTCGTCGCCGTCAACACCCCCGCCATGAATTGCTATTTGAAACTTGGGTTCAAAGAATTCCACCGCGCAAAGAAATCCGACAGGCATGTCCACATCTACATGAAACGTTCAAATAAGAACTCCTAACACATTGTGGCAATAAAGCAAGAATGCCGGAAAGGGTAGGCTTCACGCGCCCTTTCCGGCAAGCTGGTTGCATGGTCACATTAATTATCTGTATGATTCCCTGTACACGCGCACAATGTCCTCGTCCGTCATCTGAATGCGGTCGCTGGTGAACATGACGCCCATCACCTCGCGGGCGTTGCGCATAAACTTCTCGCACTCGTCGGCGGCGATTCCGTAATCGGACATCTTCAAGTCAGCCACCCCGCACGCCTCTTGCAAGCGGACGAGAGCGGTGAGGAAATCCTCCGGCCTCGTGGCCTCCGGCATCCCCATCGCCCGGGCCATGCGGACAAACCGCTCGTCGCAGCCGTGACGCTCAACGAAATATGTGTAATATGCCTTGCTTATCATAATCAATCCCGCACCGTGGGGCAAATTGGGATGATAAGCGGAAAGGGCATGCTCCAATGCGTGCTCGCTGGTAATCAAGGTCAGGCACATGACGGCGCCGGAAAGCGTGTTGCCGAACGCCACGCGGGTGCGGGCCTCCACGTCGTTTCCGTCCTTCACGGCGCGGGGCAGGTAATCGGCGATGTTGCGGATGGCCTCCAAGGCATACATGTCGCTCATCAAATTGGCGCCTTTGGCGATATACCCTTCCGTGCTGTGGAACAACGCGTCGAATCCCTGGAATGCGGTGAACGCCGGCGGCACGGTGGCCATCAGTTCCGGGTCCACAATGGAAAGGACGGGATAGAGGGAATTGTCGCCCACGAAAGCCTTCTCGAAGGAGTCTTCCTTCGTGATGACTCCGGAGTTGTCGGTCTCGGAGCCGGTGCCCGCCGTCGTGGTGACGGCAATGATGGGAAGCGGTTTATTGGCTATCGGCATTCCTTTGCCGGAGCCGATGGGCACATAGTCCCACAACTCTCCGTCGTTGGTGGCCATCACGGCGATGCCCTTCGCGCAATCCATCACGCTGCCGCCGCCCAAGGCCACCAGAAAATCACAACCTCTCTCGCGGGCGGCTTTGGCCCCCGCCTCCACATTCGCCACCGTGGGATTCGGCATCACCCCATCAAACACCGCGCTCTCCACCCCCGCTTTGGCCAGTTGCTCCTCCGCGCGGGCCAGATAACCGTTCGCGCGGGTCGACTTCCCGTTGGAAATCACAATCAGGGCTTTTTTGCCCGGCATGGGTTGCTCGCCCAGCTTGTTCAACATCCCCGCTCCGAACATCACGCGGGTCGGGATGTACATGTCATAGGTCAAATTTGTTTCCATTGTTTCTTCTTTTATTGTTTTTATTTGTATTCTCGTTCATTGCCATTGTTCACGACGCAAAGGTAACATGCTGACAACCACGACGGCGTGGACAAATTACAGGCAATTGTACCCGCTTTACGGATGTTCCTCCCGTCATTTCCCCAACGCCTCCTTCACCCTGTCCATCAAACGGGGTATGTCGAGATGACGCGGGCACTTGGGCAGGCATTGCCCGCAAGCGACACAGGAGGAGGCAGGGTCGCCGCGCTGTACGGGAGACATGGAGACCGTGTAATCCGCCATCGCCCGCTTCAGGTCGCGGTGCACCAGATAATTGTTGTACACATAAGCGAATATGTATCCTATGGCCACATTCTGCGGGCAAGGAATGCACTGGTAACACCCCGTGCAGTCGATATGCCCCGGAGTGGAACGGAACGCCCGGATGGCGGCCCCCAAAGCCTCCCGCTCCGCCGGGGTCAGCATGTTGGGGCTGGCTTTGGCGGCGTATTTCAGATTCTCCTCCACGTCGGCCATCGACCCCATGCCGCTCACCGCCACACTGACCTCCGGAATGTCCCACAGATAATCGAGCGCCCACTCCGTGTCGGGCTTACGCACGCCCGTGGATGCCAAGGCGTCCTTCATGGACTGCGGCAAACGGGCGAGGAATCCCGTGCGCACCGGCTTCATCACGGCGAGGCCCATGCCGTTGGCCGCGGCGTATTTCGGGCCAAGCACCCCCGCCTCGTATTCGTAGTCCAGGTAATTATGCTGTATCAGGCAAAAGTCCCAAGCGGGAGTGTACTCCACCACCTGCTTGAACAATTGCAGGCTGTCGTGGAACGAGAATCCCATGAAGCGGATTTTCCCCTCGGCTTTCAGTTTCTCCATCTTTTCTATAAGGCGGTAGGGCAACACCTTCTCCCGCCATCCCCGGTGCATAATCATGTGTATGTGGTAAAAATCTATCACGTCCGTCCCTATCGCCCGGCGCGACTCGTCAAAGAGCCTCTCAAAGTCCTCCGGCCGTTCCATGACCCACCACGGGGACTTGGAGGTCACGTACACCCGGTCCCGCCATCCCCCGGCAAGTGCCTTGCCCACCGCCTGCTCGCTCTCGCCGTTTATATACACCCGTCCGGTGTCGATGTAATTCACACCGCCCTCTATGGCCCTGTGCACCATCTCCACGCTCTGGTCCATGTCCACGTGCCCGCTGGCAAGCATGGGCAAGCGCAGCATTCCGAATCCCAACGCCGAAACGTCCACCCCAGTCCGGCCCATCGGGCGGTATTGCATATTGGGATTATAGTTCAATATTCCCGTCCCCCGCTCCTCCACGGAGACTTGCTTCTCCGCCTCCCGGGCAATCGCCCCGGGGGACACCATCGCACCGGCGACCGCCGAGAGCATGGCTTTCTTGATAAAATCTCTTCTATCCATAACGTTTACTGTTTATCCAATCCTATCAACCGGGCGGGATTGCGGCGCACGAGCAAGTCCTCGTCCCGCTTGCCCACTCCGGCCTCCCGCAACGCTCTCAGACAATGCGCCATGACCTCTACGGGATGCGGCATGACCGCCTGTCCCAAGTCGGTGGAGATGAAACTCCTTTCCGGAACAATCCGCACAAAATGCGCGAACTCGTCAATGCCCTGCCGCTTGTACTGCGGCATTTGCGTCCCTTCGCCCCACAGGCAAGGCAAATAGCAACATTCGATGTAGGCCCCCAAATCCACACATGTCCTGATTTGCGCCTCCGTCATCGTCCAAAAATGAGAATTGGCGTGCGTCACCACAAACTTGCCCACGCCCACCTCCCGGGCCTTGCGGGCAAGGGCGATGCTCTCTTCCGGGGAGGCGTGGCCCGTCGCCAATATGATATCCGCCTCGGCGCAAATCTCCATCACTTCCACCACTTCCGGCAACACGTTCCCCCTCTCGTCCACCACGGGTATGCCCTTTTCCTTCCGCCCCTCGCATTTATAATGGTAAGCGGCGTCAAGCGTGGGCAACCAAACGCAACGGCACAGTCCCCCGGTCGTTTCCACGGCCTTCCGGACGGCGAACGCGTTCACCTTGTCCCCATGCGTCCGGTTCATGCAAATGCTCCCGAAGCATTCCGCGCCCGGCAAGGCCTGACGGATAATGTACGCCCGGTCATGGCAACTGAAATCATTGGACTTGAACATGACGGCACGGTATCCCGCCCGACACGCGTCCCGCATAAAACCGAACTCGTTCACGGAACGCTCTCTGGAATCAGGGGAAGCGTGCAGGTGAATGTCGCAAACCCCTTGCAGCAGCTCTTTGTCAAAAACTCGCCCCTCATCCCTCTCTTCAAAAACATGGGAGGACATCGCTCCGGCAGGCAACGACGCGCCCACCAGCAAGGCCCCTCCGGTCAAAACGGAATCCCGAATGAAATGCCGACGGCTGATTTTTTCTTCCATATTCATACGTGTTTTTTGTTGGCGAAACAAAATTAGCGGTTAACCGTTCCGCCTTTTGTGCAAATATTACAGAGATTTGTAACCGTTTTACAGATTCGCCATTCCGGGGTATACGAGCTATGAGTAAATTACTTACCTTTGCTTCACAATTAACCGCGACAAAAGATAAACGCCTTATGGAAAACATTATAAAATTGGACTCGGTGGACACTTACAACAAACTGTTCGGGCTGGAAACCCTTCACCCGCTGGTAAGCGTCGTCGACTTGTCGGAAGCCCGAGACTACCCGACTCATTTCACCGTCAACTACGGAATCTACGCACTCTTCCTCAAAGAAATAAAATGCGGCGACATCCGTTACGGAAGACAAAAGTACGACTATCAGGAAGGCACGGTTGTCAGCTTCGCTCCCGGACAGGTCGTCGAGACGGAAATGCTGGAGGGAGTGAAACTGAACGCCAAAGGACTTCTGTTTCACCCCGACCTGATTAAAGGCACCTCTCTGGGGCAAGACATCAAGTCCTACTCCTTCTTCTCCTATAAGTCCACGGAAGCCCTCCACCTGTCGGAAGAGGAAAAAGGCATCTATATGGACTGCCTGAGAAACATCAGGATAGAACTGAACCGCCCGATAGACAAGCTCAGCAAACGTCTGATAGCAAGAAATATCCAACTGTTGCTCGACTATTGCATGCGATTCTATGAACGCCAGTTCGTCACCCGTTCCGAATCAAACAAGGACGTGCTCACCAAGTTCGAGGCCCTGCTCGACGACTATTTCCTGGAGGGGAAAACGCAAACCATCGGCCTGCCCACCGTGAAATATTTCGCCGACAAGGTATTCCTTTCCCCCAACTATTTCGGGGACCTGATTAAAAAGGAAACAGGAAAAACCGCGCAGGAGTACATCCAAAACAAGCTAATAGACACCGCCAAGGAGATGATTATGGGAACGGACAAAACGGTCAGCCAAATCGCCTACGACCTGGGGTTCCAATACTCCCAACATTTCAACCGGGTCTTCAAAAAGAATGTCGGCCAAACGCCCAACGAATACCGAAAATTGCAGATGATAGGATGAACGAAATCATTACGGTCGACACGATTCAACAGTGCAACAAACTCTTGCACGAGGAGACCTTGTACCCGTTAGTCAGCGTGGCCAGTTTGCAAAACCTCAAGGAAGGCTCCCTGCTGCAAATGAGCTTCTACGCCGTGTTAATGAGAATGCACACGAAGAACATCCTGTGCGGCTGGATGCCGTGCGATTACTCGGACGGGACCGTCGTGTTCCTCGCCCCGGGCCAGCTTCTCCCCGTCAAGGGATGCGGAACGGGATTTGCCGAGCCCTGCCTTCTTCTGTCCTTCCACCCCGATTTCATAAAAAACACCACGCTGGGAAAACACTTTGGAGACTACTCTTTTTTCCATTACCGGCAAAATGAGGCCCTCCACGTCTCAGCCCGGGAAAAGCGCGTCCTGCAAAACGCCGTGGAGAGCATTGACGACGAGCTACGGTGGGGTATCGACGAGTATTCCAAAACACTGTTGCTGAACAAGATTGAACTGTTCTTGAACTACTGCGCCCGCTTCTACAAGCGCCAGTTCATCACCCGCCACGAAGTGAACTGCGACCTTGTCGGCCGCGTCGACAAATTAACACACAATTATTTCCTGACGCGCCAGGTGCTGACGAAAGGCCTGCCTTCCGCCAAGTACTGCGCCCGCATGCTCAATCTATCCCCGGCCTATTTCGAAGATTTGCTGCGGCACGAGACCGGCAAGAACATCGCCGAATACATCCAGCTCAAGCGCGTCTCCATCGCCCAGGAACAACTCCGCCGCACCGACAAGTCCGTCGCCGCCATCGCCGAGGAGTTGGGTTACACCTCGCCCCAGTTCTTCTGCCGCCTCTTCAAGAAACTGACGGGCCTCACCCCTTCGGAATACCGCCTTCCCGGCTGACCATCCCCGTCGGTTCGCCACACCCTCACGCGGGCCATGCGGAGAGACGCCCCCTCCGCATGGCCGCAGCGGAGTCCATCGGTCAATGGAACGCCGGAGCGGGCAGATGCATTCCCGCCATCGTCAGCTCGTTCTCCTGAGCGTAACGGATGAACCTCTTCCGGGTCTCAACGGCTTTTTCCTTGTCCATGTCGTAAGTGGCGCAAATCTCCGGATGGGCCAGTTGCAAGGCAAGCCCGTGGAACAAATCGCCCACGACGAGTAACCGCCCCACTTGGAACACAGTGTGTCCCGGCGTGTGCCCCACGGCCTCCATCGCCGCCACGCCGCCGGGCAGCGTGTCGCCAAAGGCGAACAAATGCAATTTGTTCCGATAGGCTTCCAGCGTCTTCGCCGCCCGGGGGTTGCTGGAGGCCGTCATCCAATAATCGTGCTCCGGTTTCGACACGTACACCTCGGCGTTGGGGAACACCACTTCTCCCTCCGCCGTCAGCATTCCGCCGATATGGTCGCCGTGCATGTGGGTAAGGTACAGATAGCGCACGTCGGACGGCTCCATGCCCAACGACTTCAAGCCCGCCTGCAGACGGCTGCCCGCGGCCCCCAAACCGGTGTCGAACAAAATCACCACGCTGTCCGTTTTCACCACGAACACGCTCACCGTGGAGGGCACGCCGTCCCGCAGCGAGAGACTGTCAATCAACGCGTCACCGGCGTCCGGGAAAAGGGAGCGGGCCATCGGACGGTCGCCCGCGTTGTCTTGTATCCATGTGACGTTCACGCTCCCCACTTGTATTGTTTCCATCGTGCTGCTTTCCCGCACGGTCGTTTCCTTTTCCTGCGTCATACCGTCCGCCTGTTTCTTGGCTTTCCCTCCGCAGGCCGCCACCAACAAAACCAGCGGCGCAATCAACCAATAATTACATTTTCCACATTTCATGATTTCCTTTGTTTTATAGTGACCAACATCAAAATCTCACACTGTCCATCCCGCGGTTGACCAATATGCCGTCCACGGCCTTCAAGTCGAAGGTCAGGGGCCGTCTTGCCCGCAGGCGAATGACGAAAAGTTCGCCGTCACCGTTCAGCGTCCTCTTTTCTCCCATGTTGACAAAGGTGGGATAAAGGGCCTTTTGGCCGTTCGTGTGCAGGCGGTCGTTCGTCAGGTTACGCATTTCCTTCATACCCACAGGCAGAATGGCCACGAACTCATAATCCGCCGCGTCGTATGGCAACGCAAAACTCAAAGCGTTGACATTGCGCAGTCCCCGTCCGCTGACGACAACGTCGACCGTGTCCCCTTGGGCGTATCGCGTCTTGGCGGTCGAAAGCGAAAGGGTGCCGCCCAGCGTGTCGTTCCGACGGGGCGCGACGCCTCCTTCCAAACGGGTCGCCACGGTGGAGATGTCGTAAGCGTCAATCAAGCCGTTGCGGTTCAAGTCGCCGTTGCTGATGTAACCTTCGAAATCCGCGTCGCCCTGCCGCAAGCCCGTATAGTTGACGTAGGAGGTCAGGTCGTTTATGTCCACCAATTTGTCGTTGTTGATGTCGCCCGGCAGGAGGCTCTCCGTGCCCGGCACCTTAAAGACGTAAAGTTCCCGGCCCGAGCCGAAGTCGCCGACCGCCTTCGTGACACGCAGACGGACGTAACGCGCGGTGGGCTGTCCGTCGAACGCAAAGACTTTCGCCTCGTTGTCGCGCTTCCATGCGAAAGCCCCGGCCTCCGTCCACGCCTCTTTGTCCATGCTGTAAGCGATGTCGCCGTTCAACAGCGTTCCGTTGCCCGCGTTGTCACGAGGCACGTACTGCAACTTGTCCAATTGGTTGATTGAGCGCAAATCCACCACGAGGTCGAAAGGAACTGCCTTCTCGTTGTAGGCGGTGTGCCACAGTTCGCCCTCCTCGAAGTCGAACAGCAGACCTAACGAGTTGCCTTGGCTCCTCACCGTCGTGGTTCCGGAAAGCCCCCGGATGGCGAACTCCAGCGGGTCGGACTTCGTGGTCGCGCCAAAGGCCGCCCATTCCGAATGGCCGTCCCGGTTCACGGCCCGTATTTGGAAACGGTAGTCGGTCTCGGCCCGCAAATCCTCAAACAACAGTTCCGTGTCGCGGATGGTGCTGTAAACCATGCTGTCGAAAGCAATCTCGTAATAATCGGCGTTCTCCACTTCCGTCCATGTCGGCCTCAGCGTGTAGGCGGTGGCATTGCTGTCCGTCACCTGCGCCTGCGGGGCTGTCAGCGCGCCCGATGTCACCAACAACCGCTCGGCGGGAGCAAACGCGTAGCCGTCCACCTTCACCGTCACTTGCTGCTCGAACACATCCGCGGGGGCCAGTTTCACCCTCAACTGCGGATTCTTGGTGACGACCACCCGCTCGAAATCGCTACCCGGCGTGGCAAAGCGATTCAAGTCCGGAGCGGAGTCATAGAAATAGACGTTCTCGCCCCGCAAGAACTCATCCATGGAAGCGACTTCCCTCAACGCCACCTTCCGCTTGCCGACACGGGCGGTCAATTTGCGAGGCTTCCCGGTCACATTGACGCGCAGTTCCGTGCTCTTTTCCCTGACAAAGCCGGGGAAACCTCCTTCCGCCGGATGGATGACAATATGGGCGCATCCTTTCTCGTCCACAAAGGACTCGACGCGGGTCAACACATACTCGCCCCGTTTGTAGGCCTCCGTCCTTCCGTCGTCGTCATATTCTTGGAAAACGCTGTGCCCGTCGGGATATAATTCGTACACGCGCACGGCCCCGTCAATCTCCCGCGCGTTATTGTTCGGATTCGTCATGGGGATGATGGCCCCGCTTTTCACGAACACGGGCAGTTTCCACAGCGGGGCGTCGTAATTGTTGATAATCCGTCCCCCTTGGTAAACGTCGCCGTTGAAATAGTCAATCCACTTGCCCTCGGGCAGATAAATCCCATTGCGGATGTCGTTCCCATCCCCGTCCGCTTTCGTGTCTTGGTAAATCGGAGCCACTAGGAAATAAGGGCCGCAAAGGAACTGGTATTGGGTCGCCTTCCCCAGCGTGTAGCGGTTCGGATACTCCAAAAACATGGCCCGCATGATGGGCAGACCGTCCACCGCCTCGCGCGCCACGCTGTACATGTAAGGCAGCA
The DNA here is from genome assembly GCA_944320555.1 of uncultured Butyricimonas sp. Lineage (GTDB taxonomy): Bacteria > Bacteroidota > Bacteroidia > Bacteroidales > Marinifilaceae > CALUMT01. Next base: position 31,656 of record CALUHX010000130.1, read on the forward strand.
ATTCCGACTTCATTTTCAAGTACCAGCGGTTAATGGAGGCGACCGGTTCCCCCAGCGCGTGGGGGTATTTCTCGTTGGCGCCCCACCCGTCCATGTTCAATTGCATCGGGGTGAAGGTTTTCCATTGATAGTCGCGGACGTTCACCGCCTTGTTTCTGCCGCCGAAAATACCGTCCATGTCCGAGGTGATGTTCGGATTTCCGGAAAGACCCGAACCGATGTAGGTCGGGATATGGAAGCGGATATACTCCCAGTTGCCGCCCGTCTGGTCGCCGCTCCAGATGGCGGCGTAACGTTGCGTGCCCGCCCATCCGTCGAGGCTGATGATGAAGGGGCGGCTGTCGTCCCCGTAATAGGTCATGATGAGCGCCACGTCCGTTATGCCGTTCAGCCCGAACGAATACCCGGCGCCCACCCACGCCACGTCCGTCTTCAACACGCGCACCCCGGCGTCGCGCACCTCCTTCACGATATCGCGCTGCAACAAAGGCTCCACGCCCTTCTTGGGATACAAGTCCGACTGCGTCCACAAGCCTATCTCCACGCCGTGCCGGTGGGCATAATCGGCGAAATCTTTCAAGTTCAACACATTGCTGTCCAACGAGCCCGTCTGCCCATACCCTGCGCCGTAACCGTCGTTGGGCAACACCCACCCCAACGGCATGTCATGTCGCCGATAACGGTCGACAACGGCGCGGGCGGAGAATTGATAATTGCCCTTCTCGCCGTTCAACGACTCCTTGACGCCGCCATTGTCCTTTTGGCTTTCCCTGTACCGCTTGCCGTCCTCGAAAAGAATGCCGTTCGAGTCCTCCTTCCAATAGTCGCGGTTGTAGGCGTTCAAATGGCCCTCGTAGAAACCGAACTTGGGAAGCAGCACCGGATGACCCGTCAACTGGTAAAAATCGTTCAGCAACGCCACCGCCCCGTCGTCCACCATGACGAACAGGTCCAGATAATCCGTGTCGTGGCTCAAAACGACCTTACCTTTTTCCGCCGCTCCGAAGTCGTACCGTCCCTTCTTGAAGGTGTGCCACATGATGCCGTATCCCCCCGTCGACCAATAAAAAGGATTGGGCGAGGCCACGCCCCCGTCCGTCCAGCGGTTTTGGTTCTCGATGGCGATTGCCTTGCCTTTGTGCGAGAAACGCCCGTTCTGCACGCCTCCGCCGTAAAAATATTCTTCCGCACGTTCTTTTAACGTCACGGTCACTTTGTCTTTCTCAAAGACCACAGGCTCCGCCTCTTCCAACACCACGACACCCGTCTCCCGATTCGTGACGGTCATCAAGCCGGTCGTTTTGTCAAAAGCCACTTCCACTTTGTCCGTGCTGACGGCCACCCTCCCCGCCTCATTGCGGACGTTCAACTTCCCGACAGCCCGCCGGGGGCGCTCCACCAACATCCGGGCCTCCGGACGGGCTTCCGGTTCCCGCAGGACTCCCTCCGCATTGTCCCGAAACAAGCGGAAAATGTTTTCTCCATAAAAGTCCAGCGTCAGGCGTTGCTGATTGTCATAAATGATTTCAACCGCCGCCGGATTCAGCCGCCCGACATCGACAATGCGGCCGCCTTCGCCCGTCGCCTCCACAATTGTCCCCTCCAATCCGGCAGCCCTCGCCAGCCCCCCGTGCCCGCCCGACACCGCCACCAAAAGCGACACGGACACGAGAAACCGCCACTTTCCAAACATTCTCGTCACTCTGTTGTTCATGTTACTGCGTTGCTTGTTATTTACTATGCGAACTTACGAAAAATCTCCGAAAAAATCTCCAAAATCCAGCAGATTAACGCAATAAACCTACCTGCCGTTCGCCTCCTTGCCGAACTGTTCGGAATCCCCGAACAATTGCACGTCCTCCCTGTTCGTATATTTATAATTACCCTTGTGTCATCTGTCAGGTCCGTTGTCAATCTGTTTAATCACACGGCAAGGATTGCCCACTGCCACGCAGTTGGCAGGAATGGAGCGGGTTACCACGCTACCTGCCCCGATGACGCTGTTTCTGCCGACAGTGACTCCCGGCAACAGGATGGCTCCTCCCCCAATCCACACGCCGTCCTCTATCCTGACGGGCAAAGCGTATGTGCGGCAGATTTCTTCGCCTTCGCGCCAATCCCGCACCATGCGTTCGTTTACTTTAGTGGAATGAGTGGCCGTATAGATGAGCAATCAACACATCGCTGCCAATGTCAATGCGGTTGTTGTCCACGAAAGTGCAGTTCATGTTGATAATCACCCTGTCACCTATGAAAACACGCTTCCCGTACTCGCAATGGAAATCAATGTCCACATGCACCCCTTTGCCCACGCTGCCCAGCATCTCGCGCAACAAGGCTTGCCTGCGCTCCGTGTCGGCGTAATCCGTCGCGTTGAATTGTGCCAACAGCCGCCTCGTGCGCAAAATCGTTTCCGTTATTCTCGGGTCTTCGCTTCCAATGAAAGGCTCTCCCGCCAAACATTTCTCGTATTCTGTTCTCATCAGTCCTGTGTTTTTAATCGAACTCCACCTGCCAGTTCTTGTCCAAACGGGCGGTAAAGCACATCTCTATTTGTTGATAACTATTCTTGTCCACCGACAATGGAGGCAGTTCGTCCAATCCGAAATAACCGCTTCCAACGGTTTCTATGTTCGGATGGAAACTGCCGCCCTTCACCTCGCAAAGCACAAACACCTTACAGACATTGTAAGCGTACGGGGGCTGATTGTGCAAATTGCGGTCGTGCAAAGCGATGACCCGCACCGCTTCCACGTCAAGCCCGGCCTCCTCTTTCACTTCCTTGACGGTATTCGACCTGACGGTCTCCATCACATCCACCCATCCGCCCGGCATAGACCACGTCCCGTCATTTTCGTCCACCAACAATATCTTATCATTCTTGAATATAGCCGCGCGGGTGTCGAGCTTAGGCGTCTGAAACCCTGTCTCGTTGCAAAACAAATCTTTCACTTGTGCCAAAGGAAGCCTGATTCGGGCGCTTATTATCTCGGCTGCAATTTCCCGGATGCGCCCAAAACGTTCCTTGTCAAAAGGGTCTTTGGTATATGTCAGTCCCGCCTGCGCGATAAACTGAAGTTCTTTGACCCATTCCAACCATTGGTGTTCTTGCTCTTGTCTGTCCATACTTCAACCATATTAAGCAAGGCAAAGATAGGCATGCGAAATGGTTTCTTGTTTATCTCATGTTAAAAAACGCCCATTGGCCCTTATGCGGCTCAACGATTGTTGCGTAATGCCCAGAAAAGAAGCGATATACCCTAAGTTTGCCCTTTGAAAAAGTTCAGGACATTCCTTTGTCAAATGTTCATAACGCTCTTGGGCCGTCCAGCTCAAGCGGCGGATATGAACATCTTGCAAACGGAGAAAATTTTCTTGCTGTAACACCCGCATCCAGTTTGCAAGGTCAATGTGCGACCGATACAACTTATCCAATTGTTCTACTGAAATAGAATAGGCCGTGGTTTCTTCCAAAGTCTCCACATATTCAAAGCCGGCTTTGCGACGGTACAAGTCCCATGAGCCACAGGCGGCATCACCCTCCTTAGAGAACCATGTCGTTATTTGTTTCCCATCATGCAAAACATAAGAGCGTGTGATGCCTCTTTCGATGAAATAAACCTTTCTGTCCAGTTTCCCGGCATGGACAATGATTGTTTTTGCCGGAATCACGATTCTCTCAAAAAGACACACCAATGCCTCCAACGCCTCATCCGAAACCGGATAATACATCCTTATCTTTCTGACAATGTTTTCCATAAAATCATTCTTTTTGCAAAGGTACAAAATGGAGACAGCCCGTATGGGTCTTGTGCGTTGGTGGTATTCTGCAAGGCGACCATGTGAGCAACCACATTCTCCTCGTCAACGGCCTGACTGCACATTTATTGACGTACTTTCTGTATGGCAGCTCGTATTATCTCTTCCGCATCGCTGTCACTCATTTCTATCACATCTA
>CALUHX010000131.1 GCA_944320555.1 uncultured Butyricimonas sp.
TTCCTAAAGATACAAAAAAGCCAGCTAACTCGCAATGAATTAGTTGGCTAATTTTATACTATTTCTTGAATATCCCTTCTTAATCTCTAAACATTCATCAAACACGCCTGATTTCACTTGCGCTCTCATCCTAAAGACAACATAGCCCCCCAATCGAGGTACAAGAAAAACAAAAAAAATCACTCTTTTTTCAACTCACACTAGAAATCAAACAATTACCGGCACAAATTTTCCCATGACAACACAAACGACAAAATCAACGTGACATACCCTTTTCCCATAGTAATCCATGAGTTTTCCTATGGTTATCATCCCACAACTTCGTTTCACCATCGTTACAGGAACGTTTCTCCCACACCCATAAACGACCAAGAAACGTTCCCACAACGTTCCAGTAACGTTCCATAGGCATTATAACCCAATGATATCTTTAGGACAACCCAAGGAAAAGGGTAGCACGACGACAAAACGACCACACAAAAACTTTGGCTCGGCACGGCAAGCCGAATTTGACGGAATCTGACACAAAAACAAACCGCCACACCACCACCGGCACGCGCGACGGACCCGACACTCTTCAAAAATCACAACTCAATCCAAGGAATGGCCTGCATGGCCAAAAGAAGGAAATAAGCATTGCCCAAACGCTCGCGCAAATAAGCCATGGCCCGTTTCTTTTGCGTTTTCACGGTCTGGATGGACAAACTCAGCAAAGCGGCTATTTCTTCATTTCCTTTCCCATCGAGATGCAATTTGAAAATCTGCTTGCACTTCTCCGGCAACTCTTCGATGGCGGCGAAAAGAAGACGGTACAATTCCTCCTCCATGATTTTAAAATCCAACTCCTCGTCGCTCTCGTCGTATTCGCTCAACGTGTCCACATATTTCTTCTCCACCTCCAAATGTTTCAAATGGTTCAAACAAGAGTTGCGCACCGAATGGTAGAGGAATGTCTTAAAGCTCTCATACGAGGCGAAAGGCTCGGAACGCTCCCATATTTCCACGAACAAATCCTGCACAATGTCCTCCGCCACGTCTTGACGCCCCACAAAGCTCACAGCATAGGACACAAGCGTGTTGTAAAACTCCGCGAACAACTTTCTGAACGCGTTCAAGTCCTTTCCGTTTATTTGCCGCATGAATTGTTCGTCGCTCATACCGTGCGTTTTTAATTAGAAACAAAATTACTCGCTGGAATGCAATTTGTTGAACAAAATCGCCAGATTCGTGTAAATCGTAGTGTTTTGGACCGCAATGTTGCCGGGCACCTTGAGACGGGCGGGGGTGAAATTCCATATCGCCTTGATCCCCCACCCCACCATCAAATCCGCCACCTCTTGGGCGCACTCGGCGGGGACGGTGATGACACCGATGGCCACGTTGTATTTCGCCGGCATTCCCTGCAAACGGTCGAGATGCAGGATTTCCACGTCGTTCACCCGGGTTCCCACTTTCGCCGGGTCCACGTCAAAAGCCTTCAATATATTGAGCCCAAAATTGCGCAAACCTTCGTCCTGCAGCAAGGCGCATCCCAATGAACCGGCTCCCACCAGAAACGCGTTGTTCACTTTGTTGAAGCCAAGAAAATCCTCCAACACTTCCACAAAACTGTCCACCTCATATCCGACACGCGTCTTACCCGATATGGAGGTATGCGACAAATCTTTCGTCACTTGCGTGGCGTCAATACCCATGTATTCGGCAATTCTTGTCGAGGAGACGTATTTCTCACCCTGTTTCTGCAACGTTTTAACAAACGAGAGATAGGCAGGCATACGCCTTAACACCGGCACCGGAACTATTTTACCCTTATTAGCCATAAAACCTCGCTTTTAAAGCCACAAAAATATATTTTTCATCGTTATCACGCAACACCGAAAAATGGAAAGCAAAAATTTCCGGGAATTTTCGTATTTTCGTCCCCGCCTAAAAAGCACGTACCTTTAAATAAAACAGAAATGAACTACGAGGAAACATTAGCTTGGCTTTTTTCTCAACTTCCCATGTACCAACGAGAAGGAAAAGCGGCCTACAAGGCGAACCTGGACAACACCCTGAAACTTGACGAATATTTCCACTCGCCCCACCGGCAGTTCCGCACGGCGCACGTGGCAGGGACAAACGGAAAAGGCTCCGTGTCGCACATGCTGGCCTCCATTCTCCAAGAGGCGGGATTCAAAACAGGATTGTACACTTCCCCCCACTTGAAGGATTTCAGGGAACGCATCAAAATCAACGGCGAGATGATGAGCAAGGAATACGTGACGGATTTCGTGGAACGCAACCACGAATTCTTCTCCCAAATCCGACCGTCGTTTTTCGAAATGACGGTGGCCATGGCCTTCAAGTATTTCGCCGACGAGGGCGTGGATTTCGCCGTCATCGAGGTGGGGCTGGGCGGACGGCTCGACTCGACAAACATCATCACGCCACTGGTATCCGTGATTACCAACATCTCATTCGACCACATGGCTTTACTGGGAGACACCCTTGAAAAAATCGCAGGCGAAAAAGCCGGAATCATAAAGCCGGGCGTGCCGGCAGTGGTGGGCACAAGAGACAAGGAGACGGATTTCGTGTTCGAGCGCAAAGCGCAAGAGTGCCACACGTCGCTCCGGTTCGCCTCGGACGAGTGGACAGCGGTCCGCCACCCGGGAAACGTGTATGACATGACCCGAAGGGACGGCACGCGATTCACGGGACTGCGCCCGGAATTGCAAGGCCTGTACCAACGCAAAAACATACCGGCGGTGTTGGAGGCCGTCCTGGAATTGCGGAAACAAGGTTTGGAGATTCCTGACAAGGCCGTCCGCAACGGCATCGAACGCGCGGTGACGAACACAGGGCTGCTCGGCCGCTGGCAAGTCCTGAACGAACATCCTTACACGGTGTGCGACACGGGACACAACATCGACGGGCTGACGGAAATCGTGAACCAGTTGAAGACATGCCGCTACAAACGCCTGCACTTCGTGATTGGCATGGTGAACGACAAGGACGTCGACGGCGTGCTCGGCATTCTTCCGAAAGACGCCGAATACTATTTCTGCAAAGCCTCGATTCCCCGCGCGATGGACGAACACATCCTAACGGAAAAAGCCATCCGGCACGGACTCCACGGCTCGACTTACCCCACCGTGAGCGCCGCCTACGCCGCGGCTCTCAAAAGGGCCGAACCGGAGGACATGGTATATGTGGGCGGAAGCACTTTCGTGGTCGCCGAGGTCATATAAACAAGACAAGAAAACGGGACACAGTGATGTGTCCCGTTCCAAGGAAATTGTGTAACACATCCAATTTCCGAACCAATCATGAAAAAAACTATTTATCTACTTGCTCCTTTTCCGCTTTGAACACGCCGAGGACACCTTCGTTCACGTCCTTAAGACTCAACTTGTTTCCCTCAATCGTGTAAATTCTCGTGGAATCCAGCATTGTGAAGAAAAACACTTCGATGTCCATGTCCGGGCACGCCATTTTTGTCGCCCCCATCGGACCGAAATCCAATTGATTCCCTTCGCCAAGCTCATAACTTCCAAAGAAACTGTTACATCCTGCCTTCCCGTTCACCTTGCCGTCCTCCAACGTCATGAACACTTCGCTTGTCGGCTCTTTCAACTTGACTTCCCTGCCGTTCATACTTTCCAACACCCATTTGGTTCCCGTCAACGAAGCGCTTTTTTCCGCGGGTTTGCAAGAAAAAAACAAACTCACTGCTAAAAAACAAAATACAATTTGTCTCATATTCATCATTGTTTAAAATTTCATCACTCTTCTACTCCCATGCAAATTTCATACCACGACACAATCGAACATCCGTTTTTTGTATTTTATGCGAATCAGGAGTTGAAAATAGTTTCTGATTCAGGTTTTAAAAGTTTGTAATTCAGTTAATTATCTTATTGA
>CALUHX010000132.1 GCA_944320555.1 uncultured Butyricimonas sp.
GGCGGGGGGGAAGGATGGGGGGGCCGTTGGCGGCGTCGGCGCGGCGGGGGGCGGAGTCGGGGGCGTGTCCCGGAAGGGCGGCGGGGAGGACAGTGGATAGAAGTGTGGTCGTTTTCTTGATGTAAAGGTTTTAGTCGTCAGGCGATAGGGTCAGCCTGCCGTCGGGGAGGAGGACGGCGGCGCCCTCGTCGAGGAGGGCGCGGGCGGCGGCGGCGACGGCGTCGCGGGGGAGGGAGGCGCGGGCGGCGAGGTCGTCGGGGGCGAGGGGCCCGCCGGCGAGGAGGCGGAGGAGGAGGGGGCGCGCGTCGGCGGGGGCGGCGGCGCGGAGGGCCTTTTTGCGGGCGAGGCAGAGGTCGCACACGCCGCAGGGCTCGGTCTCCTTCTGGCCGAAGTAGGCCATGAGGGCGAGCTGGCGGCAGGGGCCGGGGTCCTCGATGTAGGCGGCCATGGCCTTGTTTTTGCGGAGGAAGGCTTCGCGGCGGTCGTCGTAGACGGCGGGGGCGAGGTCGATGTAGGAGAGGGGGAGGCGCGGGCGGAGGTAGCGGACGCGGGGGCGGCCGTCGGCGGGGACGTAGCGGATGACGCGCAGGCGGGCGAGTCCGAGGAGGGCCTCGTAGAGCTCGTGGCGGCCGACGCCGAGGTCGTCGGCGAGGCGCTCCTCGTCGACGAAGGCGTCCTGGACGAATATGCCGGGGCAGCGGCGCATGAGGAGGACGAGGAGCCGCTCCTGGAGGGGGGTGCCGGTGTCGCGGCCGTAGAGGTCGTCGCGGCGGACGGTGAAGGTGACGCGGGAGCGGGCCCCGGCGTCTTCGAGGAGCTCGAGGTAGCCGCCGACGGAGAGGATGTCGATGGCGGCGGCGGTCTTGAAGGGGTCGAGCCTGAAGTCGCGGCAGAAGCGGGCGGCGTCGAACTCGAAGGAGAGCCCCTCGCCCTCGCCCTCTCCGAGCTGGAAGTGGTCGGCGAGGGCGGCGTAGACGCGGAGGACCTCGGCTTTGGCGGGGAACTCGTTGGCGACCCTGCGCTTGAGGGCGGCGACGGAGTCGGCGTTGCAGAGGAGGACGGCGTAGGCGCGGCGTCCGTCGCGCCCGGCGCGCCCGGCCTCCTGGAAGTAGGCCTCGGGGCTGTCGGGGATGTCGAAGTGGACGACGACGCGGACGTCGGGCTTGTCGATGCCCATGCCGAAGGCGTTGGTGGCGACGACGACGGGGACGGCCCCGCTCTTCCACGCCTCCTGGCGGCGGGCGCGGGCGGAGGAGGAGAGGCCGGCGTGGTAGTAGTCGGCGAGGACGCCGTTCTCGTTCAGGGTCCTGGCCAGTTCCTCGGCCCGCTCGCGGCGGCGGACGTAGACGATGGCCGGGGCCTTGACGCGGGTGAGGACGCGGACGGTCTCTCCGGCGCGGTCGGGGGTGTCGCGGACGACGTAGGAGAGGTTGTGGCGGCGGAAGCTTTTGGCGAGGACGTTGGGCGCAGGGAAGCGGAGGCGGCGCTGGATGTCGGCGGCGACGTCGGGGGTGGCGGTGGCGGTGAGGGCGAGGACGGGGGCGGAGGGGAAGTAGTCGCGGATTTCGGCTATGCGGAGGTAGGAGGGTCGGAAGTCGTAGCCCCACTGGGAGATGCAGTGGGCCTCGTCGACGGCGATGAGGCGGACGGGCATCTGGCGGAGTTTCGCGCGGAAGCGGGCGGAGGCGAGGCGCTCGGGGGAGACGTAGAGGAAGGCGACGCCGGCGTGGACGCACTTGTTGGCGACGGACTCGAGTCGCTCCCTGTCCATGCCGAGGTGGAGGGCCTCGGCGGACAGGCCCCGGCGGCGGAGGTCCTCGACCTGGTCTTTCATGAGGGCGACGAGGGGGGTGACGACGAGGGTGAGGCCGCCGAGGGCGAGTCCGGCGACCTGGTAGGTGATGGACTTCCCTCCGCCGGTGGGCATGAGGGCGAGGGTGTCGCGGCCGGAGAGGACGGAGCGGATGATGTCCTCCTGGAGTGGGCGGAAGGCGGGGTATCCCCAGTGGCGGCGGAGGATGGCGCGGAGGTCGGGGGCGGTGTTCGGTTCGTTTGTTTCCATAGTGTCGGTGTTTTTGGGCGGCTGTGGCGGGACGCGGTTTTCATACCCCCTCCCCCCTTCGGGGTACTCCCCCTACCTTAGGGGGAGAGTTGAACGGCGTTGCCGTTCAAGTATTTGACGGGGGTGTGTCAACATGTTCTTGTCATACGCCCTCCCCCCTTCGGGGTACTCCCTCTATCTTAGAGGGAGAGTTGCGGGACAACGGTATTCCGCCGAATCTCATTGCTCTGCAACACCTCCCCTAAGGTAGGGGAGGTGGCGGCAGAGCCGCCGGAGGGGTATGAATGACTATTTTGACACACCCCCCGCTCGGAGGGGTATAGTTATCCGTTTCGCCACAGTCCTCGGTGTCAAAGGTAGCGATTTCCGGCGAGGGCGCAAGGCGCGGGGGCGGATTTTCGGCGGCGGGGGCGGTTTTCGGGCGGAGGATTGCCGGCGGCGTGGTTTTTTCGGGGCGCCGCGGGGGGATGACGCGGGGATTTGTCCGGATTTTTCTTATCTTCGCGGACGAGGCCGGAGGGAAGGTCGGCGGAGGGGAGAGGCCCGTTGTGTATTCATTTTTAACCAAAAGATAGACTATGAGATTGTTAGAAGGAAAAACGGCCATCGTGACGGGCGCCTCCCGGGGCATCGGGAAGGCGGTGGCGATGGCGTTCGCCCGCGAGGGGGCGGACATCGCTTTCACGGATTTGAAATATGACGAAATCGCCCAGGAGACGGAGCGGGAAATCGCGGCCCTCGGGGTGAAGGTGAAGATGTACGCGTCGAACGCCGCCGATTTCGCGGCGACGGCCGCCACGGTGGAGGAAATCCACAAGGATTTCGGCCGGGTGGACGTGCTGGTGAACAACGCCGGCATCACGCGCGACACGCTGCTGATGCGGATGAGCGAGGAGCAGTGGGACGCGGTGATCAACGTGAACCTGAAGTCGGTGTTCAACTTCACGAAGGCCGTGTCGGCCATCATGCTGCGGCAGAAGTCGGGGTCCATCATCAGCATGAGCTCGGTGGTGGGCGTGAGCGGCAACGCCGGGCAGGCGAACTACGCGGCGTCGAAGGCGGGCATCATCGGCTTCACGAAGAGCGTGGCCAAGGAGCTGGGCTCGCGGAACATCCGCGCGAACGCGGTGGCGCCGGGCTTCATCATCACGGACATGACGGCGAAGCTGCCGGAGGAGGTGAGGAAGGACTGGGAGTCGAAGATTCCGCTGCGGCGGGGCGGCACGCCGGAGGACATCGCGCGGGTGTGCGTGTTCCTGGCGTCGGATCTGTCTTCCTATGTGACGGGACAGACGATCCACGTGTGCGGCGGGATGAATATGTGATGGCGGTTTGCCGCAAGATACAGAAGGGGGAGGACGCGGATGTCCTCCCCCTTTCTATTTTGGGCCGCCGGCGGTCATTGGTATTGGAAGGTGTGGACGTAGCGGTTGACGCCGGTGTCGGTGACGGTCTCGACGCGGCTGTCGTCGATGACGTACCAGCGGTAGCCGTAGCGCGGGTCGTCGGGGTTCTCAAGCTCGTAGGTGACTTGCACTTTCCACTCGGCGTGCACCCGCTCGACGCTCTCCGTCTGGGTGATGGTGAGGATGTAGCCGTCGTCGTCGAAGGTGTAGTCGAGGTCGGGGTCGAGGTCGGTGCGGACGTAGTCGCTGGATTCGGTGACTACGATGCCGGGGGTCATGTACGGCTGGGCGGGCGAGGCGTTGCCGTCGGCGTCGCCGAGGTCGTTCTTGACGACGAGGCGGTCGCTCCGCTTGCCGACGAGGCCGAGGAGGGCGCAGCGGTCGAAGCGGCCCGGGAAGGTCTGGTTGCTGCCGTTGAAGCAGTCGGAGGTGGAGTAGGAGTCCATGGCGATGAAGAGGGCGTTGGGGTCGATGTTGAGGAGGTCGTTGGCGTGGGAGCCGAAGCCTTCCTCGATGTGCTTGGTGGAGTCGACGCGGTAGTCGCCGTCGTACATGGTGATGGAGGAGAGGACGCCGTCGGCGTAGGCGTACACGTTGCGGTGGGGCGTGCCGTAGGCTTCCCACTCGACGAGGGCGAGCCGGTCGTCGTCACCGTAGGTGAAGTCGTAGGTGTGGGGGCCGGAGTAGTCCTCGGTTTGGGCGGTGGCCACGCGTCCGCGGTCGTCGAGGGTGAGGGTGTAGGTCTCGCTCCAGTCGTTGTCCTCGGTGTCGGTGACGGTGATGCGTCCTTGGACGCCGCGGTCAAGCTCGCTCTTGAGGAGGCGCGTGCCGGAGTTCTCGATGACTTCTATCTGGAGCAGGACGACCCGCCCGAACATGTCGTATCCGAAGTTGAATGTCATCGGGTCGGCGTATCCGTAAAGGTCGGCGGAGCAGTACCGCGGCTCGTAGGTGATGGACGAGACGAGGCGGGCGGGCTTGCCGGCCTCGGTGGTGCCGCGTTGCTCGACGGTGACGGTGATGACGGTCTGGCCGCAGATGATGCGAATCTCGGCCTTGCGGTCGCGTCCGGTGGTGTTGACGGCGAGGGTGATTTGGATGGTGTACTCGCCGGCGGCGTCGCCGCTGGTCTGGCTGAGGAGCACCCAGTCGGCCGTGTTGGCGGCCCGGCTCTCGGTGACGTCCACGACTTCGGCGCGCCAGGGGCCGGAGGTGGTGAAGGTGAGTCCTCCTCCGTCCTCGGAGGCGGTCTGGTCGGCGTAGATGACCTGGGCGGTGGAGCCGCCGGTGATTTCGATGGTGTCCTTGGGGTTGTCCCCGTTGTCGTCCTCGCAGGCGGCGAAAGCCAGGGCCGCCAGCAGCATGGCGAAGTGTTTTCTCATAGTCTTGTGTTTTGGGGCCTTCCGTCCCGTCGGGCCGTTGTTTGCCTGTGGAAGGAGCGGGGACGGCGCCCGCCCGCGTCGTTGGGGGTGGGTCGCTCCTTCGGAAGGCCGCGCGGGCCCGCCGGGACCCTCAAACCTTTCCGGCGCGAATGTATGAAAAGAATCGGACAGATATGTTTTTTTTTTTGAAAAAGTGTTATCGGGAGGCGGGCCGGGGCGGGGAGATTTTCCGATTGACTCTGCCCGCCGTTTGGGTGTCCCGGAAAATTCATTACTTTCGCGGGCGATTGGGACGATGGTCCCCTTAACGCGGATATAGAATATGGAATGGTTAAACAGTTTGTTCGTGGAGCATTCGGTGGTGCAAGCCGTGGTGGTCATCTCGCTGGTGGTGGCCGTGGGGCTGGTGTTGGGACGGGTGAAGGTGTGGGGAATATCCTTGGGCGTGACGTTTGTCTTTTTCGTGGGCATATTGGCCGGTCATTTCGGGCTGACGCTGGACGCCCGGATGCTGAACTACGCCGAGAGTTTCGGACTGATTCTTTTCGTTTACGCCCTGGGCTTGCAGGTGGGGCCCGGCTTTTTTTCTTCTTTCGGCAAAAGCGGGTTGAAGCTCAACATGCTGGCCATGCTGGTCGTCCTGCTGGGGAGCGCGATGACGCTCGTGTTCCATTGGACGACGGGCGTGTCGCTGCCCGACATGGTGGGTGTGCTTTCCGGGGCTGTCACCAACACGCCTGCGCTCGGCGCGGCCCAGCAGACGCTGAAGCAGATGAGCGACCCCTCGCTCGAGCAGGCGGACTTGGCGCTGGGGTGCGCCGTGACGTATCCGCTCGGCGTGGTGGGCGTGATACTGGCCTTGATTGCCGTGCGGAAGCTGATGGCCTCCCGGGTTTTCTTCAAGCGAGGGGAGGTCGACAAGAAGAGGCACACGGTGATTGTCGGTTTCCGGGTGACGAATCCCGGTCTTGACGGGAAAGCGGTGGAGGAAATCGCCCGGCTTTCCTCGAAGCGGTTCGTGATTTCCCGCCTGTGGCGCGGCGGCAAAGTGGTCATCCCGACGTCCGAGACGCGGGTGGAGACGGGCGACCGCCTGCTGGTCATAGCGGCGGAGAGCGACGTGGAGCCGCTGGCGATGCTGATAGGGGAGAGGGACTCCGAGGACTGGAACCGGGAAAATATTGACTGGGACGCCATAGACAGCCGGCTGGAGTCGCACCGCATCGTGGTCACAAAGCCGGCCATCAACGGCAAGCGGCTGGGGGCCCTGCGGCTGCGCAATCTTTTCGGGATAAACATCACCCGCGTCTACCGCTCGGGAGTGGTGCTCCTGCCCACGCCCGACCTGGTGTTGCAATTGGGCGACCGGCTGACCGTGGTGGGCGAGGCGGCCGCCATCCAAAACGTGGAGCGGGTGTTGGGGAACAAGGTGCGCGACCTCGACGAGCCGAATCTCGTCTCCGTTTTCGCGGGCATGTTGCTCGGATTGCTCCTCGGGTCGATTCCCTTCTCCGTGCCGGGTGTCGATTTCCCCGTGAGGCTGGGACTGGCCGGCGGGCCTATCGTGATGGGCATTCTCGTGGGGGCCTTCGGGCCGAGGATTCACATGGTGACGTATACGACGGTGAGCGCCAATCTCATGCTGCGGAGCCTGGGGCTTTCCACATATCTGGCGTGTCTGGGCCTTGATGCCGGGGTGCATTTCTTCGAAACGGTATTCCGTCCCGAGGGACTGCTGTGGGTGGGGCTGGGCTTTGCCATCACGGTGGTGCCCGTGGCGCTGGTGGCGGTGTTCTCGCTCAGGTTCATGCGCGAGGATTACGGGGCCGTCGCCGGAATGCTCTGCGGGAGCATGTCCAATCCCATGGCGTTGAACTACGTGAATTCCACCGTGGAGAGCGACACTCCCTCCGTGGCTTACGCGACGGTGTATCCCCTGACGATGTTCGCCCGGGTCGTTCTGGCGCAACTTCTTCTCATGCTTTTCCTCTGACCGTTCTAAATCTTGGCGCTTTCCCTTTCCGCCCTGTAGACGATGTGCGGCATGTCGATACCTTTGTAGTGGCGCGTGGTCCGGAGCCATTCCCGCATTCCGTTGCGGAGGGCCACCCGCTGCGAGGGCAGGTTGATGTCGCGGATGATGGTGTACACTTCCGGAAATCCGAGTTTCTCGAAGGCGTACGCCTTGCACGCCCGGGCTGCTTCCGTGGCGAATCCCCGGTGCCAGTATTCTTCCCTCAGCAGATAGCCCACCTCCGGCACCCACCGGCCTTCCACCTCCTGCATCGTGATGCCGCATTGGCCGATGACCTCCCCGTCCGTCTTGTCGATTGCCGCCCAAAGGGCGAAGCCGTTCTCGCGGTAGCGACGGAACATTTTGTCCATCCACGCCCGCACCTCCTCGTCGGAGAACGTCCCCTCGTAGGCGTACATCACCCGGGGGTTCTGGAGCAACTTGCAAGCGTCCCGGAAGTCCTCCGGGGTGAGTTTCCGCAGGATGAGCCGCGGCGTTTCGAGCACGATTTCCGGGACGGGGCGTTCCATGTGCAGCAGGGGGTAGGGCTTGCCGTCGCCGTCGAGGGCGGCGCGTCCCGTCACGTGGAAGCCGAGCCGCTCGTAGAACTCCCTGGCCTGGGCGTTCTGCTCGTTGACGTCCACCCGCCACGCCCCGAGGACGTTGCAAGCGTAGCGCGTCAGGCGGCTCCCGTGGCCTTTGCCGCGCTCGGAGGCGTCGACGAAGAGCATCTCGATGCGGGAGTCTGCCACGCCGACGAACGCCAGCGGGACGCCCGACTCGTTGCGGCTGACGCGGAGGTCCGCGCCGTTGAAGTGGAGGGGCAGTTGCCGCCGGTAATGCTCGAAGTCGTCGGGAGCGAGGAAGTGGTGCGTGGCCCGCACCGCACTTTCCCATATCTCCGCCAGTCGCGGATAGTCGTCGGTGGTCGCTAGGGTTATCATGGCTCGTGTCATTGCTGTGTTTGTGTTTAACGCCGTAAAGGTAGCGATTTATTCCGGACGGCCAATGGCAGAGCCGGGGCAAACAGGCCAGGGAAGAGTTCGGAACGCGGTTCGGCACATTTGGAACAAGAGAGGGAAAGGGAAACGGGAGGGGGTTTGATAATTGGGGAGAATTCGTTATGTTTGCCTTCCGAATAAATATAGGTACGTCATGGAGGATGCAGAACTGTCGTTTATACAAGGTATCAATGAGAAGCGCGAGGAGGCTTTTCACGAGCTGTTCAAGCGGTTCCGCAATTATTTGGTGGTGTTTGCCTTGCGGCGGGTGCGCCAGTTGGACGAGGCGGAGGACATCGTGCAGGAGGTCTTCATTTCCGTTTGGGAGAGCGGAAAGAAATGGAATTCTTACGCGGGCTTCAAGGCTTTTTTGTACGAGTCGGTGCAGAACCGCTGCCTGAACCACTTGAAGCACGAGCGGGTGAAGCAGGATTACGCGGAATATGTCAAGAAGTTCGGAAGCGACCATGACGACGACGCGGAGGCAAGCGTGACGCAGGAGGAGGTGTACCGCAAGATTTATTTGGTGGCGAAGGGGTTGCCGGAGAAGTGCCGGCAGGTGTTCGAGTTGGCGCTGGAGGGGAAGAGGAACGGCGAAATCGCCGAGCGTCTGGGAATTTCCGAACTTACGGTGAAGGCTCACAAGCAGAATGCGCTGCGCTATTTCAAGGAGCGTTCCAATGACTTGATTCTTTTGGTGATGTTTTTGACGGACGAGGCGGTTAATTGATTTTAAGATAAAAACACGGGATTTTATACTACTTTCGAGGGGCATGGTTGTATTAACCACAGAAGAAAAATTGTGTGACTATGGAAACTAACGGAATAAATATTGAGCGGTTGATTCGCTTGGCGCTGCTGGGGACGATTTCGGCGGCGGAGAAGGAGAAGTTGTCGGCCTGGTTGGACGAGCGGCCGGAGAACAGGAGTTTGTTCGAGAAGATTCAGCGGGAAGTGAGGAGCTCGGAGGAACTTCCCGTGTTTTGCCGGTTGGACGAGGAAGAGGCTTGGGAGCGGTTCAGGCGGAGCCGTGGCTGCGGACGGGGTAGGCGGCTTGTGGCGTTGCGGTACGCCGCCGCGGTGGCGGTGCTTGTCGGCGTGGCCTTGTCGGTGTGGATTTACAAGGACGGGGGACCGTCGCATGAGGAGACGGCCATCGTGCCGGGTTCTCCGAAGGCCACGTTGACGGTGGCGAGCGGAGAGTCGGTCGTGCTGGGCGACGGCGGAGCGGAGAAAGTGGTCGAGGTGACTTCCGGGCGGCAGGCGAAGCGGTCGGGCGACTCGTTGATATATGCCGCGACGTGTCCGGCGGCCGGAGCGGAGGAGTTTAACACCTTGAGCATTCCCAAGGGAGGAGAGTTCAAGTTGGTGCTTTCCGACGGGACGATGGTGTATCTGAACGCCGCCACGCGGCTGAGGTATCCGGTCGCTTTCGGAGGAAACGAGAGGAGAGTGCGTTTGGAAGGGGAGGCGTATTTCGAGGTGGCGAGGGACAGCGCGCGCCCGTTTTACGTGGAGGCGGGCGATTTGCGGGTGAGGGTGTACGGCACGTCGTTTAACGTGAACACGCAGCGGGAGGGAGAGACGCAGGCGGTGTTGGTGGAGGGGTGCGTGGGCGTGAAGGTCGCGGGCATGGTGGAGGAGGTGGAGATGAAGCCGGGAGAGTTGCTGCGTTACGACCGCGGGACGGGAACTTTGTCGGTGAAGTCTGTCGACACTCGGCAGTACGTGGCGTGGAAGGACGGTTATTTCGCTTTCGAGGATGCGACGCTGGAGGAGATTATGCAGAAATTGGCGTTGTGGTATAATGTGGAGGTCTTCTTTCAGTCGGAGGAGGCGAAGCGTTTTGTGTTCACCGGTTTTATGCGGAAATACGAGCAGATTGACACGATTCTGGCGGCGGTGCGGGACGTGACGGGAGTGCGTTACTCGATTAGCGGACGGACGGTGGTGATTTCCAGGTAAGGAACGGGAAGCGAGAAACCCTGCCAACGGACGGAGGGGGAAATGGCGCAAACGATGTATGCCATGAAAGCAGGTGGCGCGGCAGAGGGGTGCGGCCTGTGGAAAGGTGTGCTTTCCTGAAAAAAGTTAACTAAATTTACGACACACGTATTCATCTCAAAGATAGTGTGCTTTCCTGAAAAAAGTTGACTTGATTATTATTCAACAAACAACTCATCTATTCACC
>CALUHX010000133.1 GCA_944320555.1 uncultured Butyricimonas sp.
GCCGCTTTCCCCCCTTCGACCTTTCCGCTACGCTCCAAGGACGAAGGGGGAAATTGCACTTCTATATTGAATCTATACAAAATCTCCTCCGAATATCACCATTTACGACACACACCTCATTCCCAACACATTACTTCCCTCCATTCCATTCTCCCCAGCCAAACACCTCCCCTTTCTTTCATCAGGCAATCCAAGTACTTTCAGTCTGCTTTCAGTGTGTCTTAAGCCATGGCGGACGGACGAGTTTCGATGGAGCTTCGATGGAGCCTCGTCCGCAGGCGACCCTCACACGTCCGGCCATCGTTCCGCCCTTGCGCCGCATGACGGAAAACCCACTGAAAACACACTGATTACTCTCTGAAAACCGATTCTCCCTCTCACCAACAATCCGTCCGTCCGGCTCCCCAATAGTGACTCGCCTTTACTTTCCTTATCCCCCCGTCGGTTCTCTCCGGTTTCTTTCTCGTCAAACGGGACACTACTTTGCCGTCCTGATAACGCCAACCGTTGGAATATGACCCGTCCGTGTGATAAAAATGAATCAACCCGTCAAATCCCTCTTGCCGATAAAGATACGTGGAACGGAACACGTCGAAGTTTTTCGCCTCCCTGAATTTCAACGACGGATCTATCAGCATAAAGAACTCGTTCATTCTCACCTCGGATGCCGTCTCCGCCGTCGAGTCTTTCGGATAATAATCGAAAAGCACCACCAGCCTCGTGCAGGAATGGATATAGGCGCTGTTTCCCGTTTCCTTGTATTTTCGCGAACATTCTTCCGAGGCGAAACTCGCTCTCGCCCGGGCGGCGACCGGCACGTCCACCGCTTTCTGCCGCTTTTCGGCATTCACGCTCACAACCGCCGAATCCCAAAGGGGCCGCCATTCCTCCAGCAGGAAGTTTGAGTCCCGCCTCACGCCGCGCTCCTCGTCAAACGCCCACACTTTCTCCATCCACTCCTTCGCGGCCCTCACTTCATCGCCCGTGATTTTCAACGGGAAATGAGAATCCGACACAGGAAACACCCGCTCAAGTTCCATCGAAGAGACCACCGTCCTTGCCGTGTCTCGCACGATTCGTTCCCGCTCCGCTTGAACAGTTTTGTTCTGTCTCCGTTCTGCTTTTTTCATTTTTCTCCGCTTCTTTGCCATCTCTTTTTCATGCCTCTTGGCGACTTCTTCCTCCCACTTCCTTATCACCTCCGCATCCTTGGCCTGCCTCTCCTTGTCTTTCGCTGCGGACTTGGCTCTTGCCTTCCGGTCAATCTCTTCCATCCTTTTTCTAAACTCCACCCCCTCTCTCCGAATTGCACCATAATCCACCAATACATATTCTATCTTTCTCACCGGCTTCCCTGCTTTTTCCTCCTGCAACATTTTCTCTATATGCGCTCCTGCATATCCCCAACCACTACCAAACATAAGCCAATCTATCGCATACGTATCTTGCCATATTGTAACTTTCGCAATATAATCATATTCCAAACGCACCGGTTTCGTCAAATCGTTCGGGTAAAATATTTCGTAATAATTCCGACCAAAATCTTCATCTTCTCCCATAAACTTTTTCAACGTGATTTTCGGATTCACTCCTTTACAGGATTCTATAAAGCCTTTCTCCCCAAACTTTTCTATCGCCCAACGGCACACAGAATCCAAATAATGGTACTCCGGGGATGACGGCTTTATTTCCTGCGCTGCGGCACTACCCATTCCCACAAGCAAGGCCGCCAACAATACTATCCATGTTTTCATATCTTTACTCTTTATTTCGTATCACAAATCAGGGGACCTGTCGCCTTGGACTCAAGGCGGCAGCCACCTCACCTCTCACTCTTGATTCCTCACCGAATCTTGCCGTTCTCGTTCCTCCCGCTCCTTACGGTTTCGTTCAAAAGATTCCTCTACCTTTTTCCGGAATAGCCTTTCATTCTCCTCTATCACCTTCTGCCACTGTTCCTCTAACGCTTTGTAGTCGACTAAAACAAAAGGCATTCGAGTTATTTTCTTTCCTGCCTTTTCATCTGCCAGTATCTTTGGCAAATTGTAATAACCATAACCATTGCCAAAATTCACGGCATAAGCCTCTTTCGTGTCTTTCCAAATAACCACCTGGGCTATATGATTCCACTCTAATCTAACGTCCTTTGTCGAATCCTGGTAATAACTAACCTCATAATATTCTCGACCATCGTATCGGATTTTTGAGTCGTAACGCTTCAAAACAATTACTGGTTTTTCCTTTTTCGCCATTTTATAATAACCCTCCTCGCCAAATTTCCTAATGACAGCCAAACTTAATGAATCCAACGAACGACGCTCCTTGCGTGACAATTCCACTTCCTGGGCAGCGGCATCGCCCATTCCCACAAGCAAGACCGCCAACAATACTATCCATGTTTTCATACTCTTGATTTTTATTCATATCATTCAAAAGGCGTTCCGCCGCCTTGCGCACAAAGCGGCAGAACAGCCCCTTCTTCAATCTTTGGTCGCCGAAATGTCCCGTGAAACTTTCTCCTGCTCTTTTCGCTTCTTTGCCATCTCTTTTTCATGCCTCTTAGCGGCTTCTTCCTTCCACTTCCGATATATCTCCGCATCCTTGGCCTGCCTCTCCTTGTCTTTCGCTGCGGACTTGGCTCTTGCCTTCCGGTCAATCTCTTCCATCCTTTTTCTAAACTCCTCTGCCTCTTTCTTAAGCGCACCATAATCCACCAATACATATTTCACCTTTTCTATCGGTTTTCCCGCTTTCTCCTCCCTCAACATTTTAGGGAGATCAAAATGCCCCCAACCATTTCCAAAATCTATCGTATAAGCCTCTTTCGTGTCTTTCCAAATAATAACTCTTGCAATATAATTATATTCCAAACGTACCGGCTTCAATGTGTCCTGCATATATTTCACTTCGTAACATTCCCGACCATTGTATTCTAAAGAAGACACAAACTTCCGAAGAATTATCCTCGGCTTCACATCCTTGCTCATCTTCGTGTATCCTTCCTCCCCAAATTTCCCTATCGCCCAACGAGCTACTGAATCCAAATAATGGTACTCCGGGGATGACGGCTTTATTTCTTGTGCGGCGGCATCGCCCATTCCCACAAGCAAGACCGCCAACAATACTATCCATGTTCTCATACTCTTGATTTTTATTCATATCATTCAAAAGGCGTTCCGCCGCCTTGCGCACAAAGCGGCAGAACAGCCCCCTCTTCAATCTTTGGTCGCCGAAGTGTCCCGTGAAACTTTCTCCTGCTCTTTTCGCTTCTTTGCCATCTCTTTTTCATGCCTCTTTGCGACTTCTTCCTCCCACTTCCTTATCACCTCCGCATCCTTGGCCAATTTTTCCTTGTCTTTCGCTGCGGACTTGGCTCTTGCCTTCCGGTCAATCTCTTCCATCATTTTTCTAAACTCCTCCCCCTCTCTCCGAATTGCACCATAATCCACCAATACATATTTCATCTTTCTCACCGGCTTTCCCGCTTTTTCCTCCTGCAACATTTTCTCTATATGCGCTCCTGCATATCCCCAACCACTACCAAACACAAGCCAATGTATTCTGTGTGTATCTTGCCATATTGTAACTTTCGCGATATAATCATATTCCAAACGCACCGGTTTCGTCAAATCGTTCGGGTAAAATACTTCATAATAATTCCTCCCATAATTTTCTGTTTCTCCCACAAACTTTTTCAAGGTGATTTTCGGATTCACTCCTTTACAGGATTCTATGAAGCCTTTTTCCCCAAACTTTTCTATCGCCCAACGGCACACAGAATCCAAATAATGGTACTCCGGGGATGACGGCTTTATTTCCTGGGCGGCGGCATCGCCCATTCCCACAAGCAAGGCCGCCAACAATACTATCCATGTTCTCATATCTTTACTCTTTATTTCGTATCAACAAATAAGGTGGCTGTCGCCTTGAGTCCAAGGCGACAGCCACCTCACCTTTCACTCTTGATTTCTCACCGAATCTTGCCGTTCCCGTTCCTCCCGCTCTTTACGACTCCGCTCCAGAGATTCCTCTATCTTTTGGCGGTACATCCTCTCCTCCTCCTCATTTATTTTTCGCCATTTTTCTCTCAATGCCTTATAATCAACCGGAACAAAAGGCATCTGCACTATTTTCTTACCCGCCTTTTCATCCTCCAGCATCTTGGGCAAATCACCATATCCATAGCCATTACCGAAATACACAGCATAAGCCTCCTTTGTATCTTTCCAAATGACTACCTTGGCTATATGCTCCCATTCCAACCCCACATCTTTTGCCGTATCCCAATAATAACTGACCTCATAACACTTTCGGCCATTATATTGATCATCTGATTCATAATTTCTCAAAATAATCACGGACTTTTCCTTTTTCGCCATTTTATAATAACCATCCTCACCAAATTTCTTGATAACAGCCAAACTTAATGAATCCAACGAACGACGCTCCTTGCGTGACAATTCCACTTCCTGGGCAGCGGCATCGCCCATTCCCACAAGCAAGACCGCCAACAATACTATCCATGTTCTCATACTCTTGATTTTTATTCATATCATTCAAAAGGCGTTCCGCCGCCTTGCGCACAAAGCGGCAGAACAGCCCCCTCTTCAATCTTTGGTCGCCGAAGTGTCCCGTGAAACTTTCTCCTGCTCTTTTCGCTTCTTTGCCATCTCTTTTTCATGCCTCTTTGCGACTTCTTCCTCCCACTTCCTTATCACCTCCGCATCCTTGGCCTGCCTCTCCTTGTCTTTCGCTGCGGACTTGGCTCTTGCCTTCCGGTCAATCTCTTCCATCC
>CALUHX010000134.1 GCA_944320555.1 uncultured Butyricimonas sp.
GCACGTCCTCGCTTAGTTCCGGATTCATCCTCTCGTCCAGACTAATATGTATCTCCGTTGAAGTCTGGGATATCCCTACTATGGTGAAGTAATCCAATATCTGTGTGGGCAGTACTATACTGGCCAACATGTTCAAATAATCGTTTCCCATGCCGCAAAGTAAAAGAATTAATCTTTAATCTGAAAAATCCCCACCGTTTTTCTACTGACCCTTATCTGGCCACTTCAACTTTTCACGGGGTATCTGCTTGCGCAGCTTTATGGCTTTTGCCTTCATTCCGAATTCATAACGAGGTTGTTTCAGCAGTTTGCAATACTGCCCGTACTTGCGGCATTTCTCCTCGAAGGCTTGCATTTCCGCTTGCGGAACCAATGCCAACAGATATATGTCATCCCCGTCCAAGTCATAGAGCGCATACCCATGTGTGGTAAGCTCCTGCCCCAGGGCTGTAATGCCCATCTCGTGCGAAAAGCAGGAATACTGTGTCACTACTTCATCGAAACGGCTGTCTTTAAGGACAGGTATCTTTTCTCCCCATTTTTCCCTTATCTCGTAGAGCGTGTCGCCTACATCGCCTTCATCTCTGTGTACGTCGAGAGCCTGGTCACGCAACTCCTCCATGCTGTCATGCTCGTATGCTTCCATCGTCTCCCTTATCCATTCTTTCACGGCCTTACCGGATATTCCCTTGGAAGCGGACACGTCGGCCGGGATCTTTGAAAAACGGATACCGAACCCCGACAGCTTGTGCATCAGGATGACAAGCTGCTTCGGCGTATAGCGTTCATCTTTTATCAGATATTCATCATCACGCAGGAGATAGCCATCTTTTTCATTCCAATGCCCGTGAATGGAGTTGTCGCCATTGCGCACATGAATCTGATAGCTTGTGAACCTCGTGTAGTCGCCATAGAGAGACTGAGGGCCGAACAATTCGATATTCAGTATAAACCACGCTTTCCTTTCCGTTTCGTTCTCGGACAGGAAGACCGTTTCCCCGTTGGAAGTAAAACGGAACGATATAGACCATTCGAATGTGTCGGGGTACGGGATGCCCGCCTCTGCCAGCCATTTCGTCGCTTCAAGGTTCGGGATGATTTTCCGGTAATAGTCGGCAAGTTCGCCGGTCAGCCCGTGCAGGTGTTCCTGCTCCGGTAACAGCAACAGGATGCGGTACAATATGCCAAGTTCTCCCGGTCCCTGCTCCATGAGGGTACGGGCAAGTCCCGACAGGCAGGTGGTCGCATATTCGTCTGGGGATTGGGCAAGTAGGGCCACGCAGTACCAGAACCGGATGACATCATAGCGGTAGATTCCTGTTATGCGGTAATTCTCTTTTTCCTGCGGGGTGGAGGGTATGCAGGAATGTCCCCGGATAACATCGGCCACGATACGGACAAGGGAGCTGTCCTCCGCATAGGGTTTCATCCGCTCCGTCTCTTTCCTGTTCGTGGGGGCATGGATGTATGAATCAAGGGCGGAGTTCAGCTGCCCTATCTTGCCGGACAATGCCGGGTCGCACCCGGGCGGCACTGGTATGTGGAGTGTGTTATGGTCGCTGCCCGTATGGAAGGGGATGACCTCCTGCTGCGGATTTTCATAGATAGAGAGAACCATGTCCAGGTACCAGTTCCAGTACTCCCGGCGTTTTTCGACATCACTTTTTCCATCTTGGAACAAAGGATTCCCGCCAGAACAGGCTGCAGATTCGAAGATGTCAGGAGTCCAGTTTTTAGGGTCGAAGTCTCCGTTATCTTTTCCATTGTAATCTCCAATACCCAAAGTGAAGAATGTATCGAGGCATACGGCATATCCAAGCATAACGGTTGCAAAACTCAAAAATGTATCCTCTGAATGACTGTTTTCCACCTGTAGCCTCAGTTGGTCCGTATCTTTCAGTATGTCTTCAATAGACCCCAGGTTTCTGTAGAGATAGTCGTTTATGCGAAAAAGTAACCGGACAGTGTCCGGGCTCTGTTTCCCCAGGAAGGTGCAGGCTTTCTTGCAGCATTCGCATTGTATTTTCTGAGCGGTCAGTACGTCGCCGACCTGTTTCATTAGATTGACCCGACAGGACAGCGGCAGATGTCCTGTTTGGCTTTCGGCGACTATTGTTTTCAGTTGTATGATAGTGTCTTTCATTATTCTTGGTGTTTGTTTGTTGTTGGCAAGAAACGACGGCTTGCAGCTATCCTGCGTTGCTTGCGCTAATTAGTGCTTCCCTTATTCTCCGGATGTTCCGTTTGTTGTGGCCGAAAGAGCATATTGAGGTGCGCTTGTTCAGGTCGTTCACGCTATTGACCCATACCTGTCCCTTGTCGAACACGACAAAAATCTGTTCTCCCCATGTCATACTCCAGAGGGAAGGGTTGGTATGCGCCACAATGCAGTCCTCGCCGTAATGGTCCACGTCCCAGTCATAAGTTACCGACAACTTGTATATCTGGTCGTAAATCGATTGCTTGTCCAATGAGGTCGGTATGCTCTGGAAATCCAGCTTGCGCCGTTGGTGCCGGTAAAGTGTGTAAGCAAGCAGTGTGGAAACGGCGGCGAGCCATAAAAAAGCCTCGATGAACGTACCGCTCGAATAATAAATCATTCCTCCAATGAAAAAAAACAACGTGGCAAAAATCATCAGCATGTGCGATGCTCCGTAGTGAGTGTACGCCCAGCTGATAATCAGGGGCAGCGTCTTCTTTTCCAGTACAAAGGCGGCAAGGGGGGCATCCTTCTCCTCTCGGTAACGGATACGGTAGGCAAGCCACCATACCAGTTCGAACAACGCACCTATAATCAGGGGCGCAATAAGATAATCCAGGTCATCCAGCTTGCTCTTATGGGGCTTGATAGAATAGGGTACCCCGCCAAAGGTCAGTTCTTCGCAGGACACATCATAGCCATCGCTCGTGAAGTAATAATTGTAGGTGTATTCTTCCTTGTCCTCGGAGGTCGAATAGCCTCTGCTGTTCGGAGGTACCGTTTTCCCGTTGATGGTCAGCATGGGAGGGTTCTGGTCGGGACGGACGTTGCAGGTCAAGATCGCACGGTATTTGATTTTATCGCTTTTCAGTTGCTCAACCTTCAGGTGACATTCTAACTTGCTCATGTCCACTTCGGCAGGATGTACGGACACCCGGTATTCCGGCGTAGTGTATGTCTTTCCATCGGCCGTCACGGATGCGACAGGGATTCTGGTTTCCCCGCAGTGTTTGAACTGTACAAGATAATTGTGCTTTCCTGAAAAAAGTTGACTTGATTATTATTCAACAAACAACTCATCTATTCACCTCAAAGATACGTCAAAA